>CAYJQR010000005.1:0-25991 GCA_964372345.1 uncultured Planctomycetia bacterium
GCAATAAAACATAAAGATGACCCAGAAAATTAAATTGTTGATTGCTGAAGACGAGTTTTCTTTTGCTGAAATTTTGAGCGCTTATTTCAATGAGAAGGGGTATGAAGTTTCTCTGGCGGTCAGCGGGGAGCGATGTTTGGAATTGATCAGGGAAGTCAAACCTCATGTCCTCTTGCTGGATCTTCGATTCGAACTGGGATTTGTCACTGGGGAAGAGATCATCGAACAGATCCAGCGCATGGATTCATCACTGCAAATTATTGTCATAACCGGATACAACGCGCCGGAGACGGAGCAAAAAATCCGCCGGTTGGGCGTGTTCGATTTTTTGCGCAAGCCGATTGCCCTGGGTGAACTGAGCCAAAGAGTCGCGGAAGCGGTGAAAAAGGAGAATATGGATTGATTGGGGGAGACATTTTGGATAAGATACAGGAAGCGATAAAGACAGTCTCGGGTCTCGAGTTTTGAGTTTTGAGTTTGGGAACTGAAGGAAAAACTCTAGACTCGAAACTTTAAACTCGTAACTGACGCAAGTCGCTGGCGTAGCTCAGAGGTAGAGCGGCTGTTTTGTAAACAGCGGGTCGGGGGTTCGATTCCCTTCGCCAGCTCTTTGTCAAAGAAAGATCGAACTGGCTAGGAGCTGGGACGAAAATGAAAATAAGATCGGTTAGGGTTACAAGAAAAAATAAAACTGGCTAGGAGTTGGATGTTATCCTAATGAATACGGGTGTGTTGCATAGCGGCAATTGCACCAGACTGTAAATCTGGCGCCCTAACGGGCTACGAAGGTTCGAGTCCTTCCGCACCCATTCTGCTTCGCCCTTCGACAACTAAGACTCCGGTGGGGCTTCGCAGCAACAAGTTCTGCTTGGCCCCTGCGGAGCCATACCATTGTTAGGGTATTGTGAATGGCGAAGCAGGGCTACGCAGGAACAAGTTCCTTCGAAGCTCTACCATCGTTTTAGTTGTTGTAGAGCGAAGTAGAACAGGTTCTTTACTTTAATGGGCTACAAAGATGGGGTTGAAATGGGAGAGAAAGAGCGATTCGAGGTTTTGCTAGAAGAGATACGGCATGATGTGAAAACAATTGCCGAAGGCCATGATGCGCTGCTCCAAGAGATGTCGCGAGGGTTTGGATCGCTAAAAACGGAGCTTCGCGATCTTCGTTCGATGCTCGAATTATATGCTAAAAGTACCAACAAGAGACTAGAGGTTTTGGAAGCCCGGTAGTTTTTGACGTTGTCTAACAAGATACGAACGACGAATAACGTCCGCCAGAGGCGGATCCCCCTTCGGCGGAAACGACGGTTTTTAAGCGGGTGTAGTTTAGTGGTTAAACATCTCCCTTCCAAGGAGATATCACGGGTTCGATTCCCGTCACCCGCTTATTTTTTTTCTCTCCATAAAGAAAAAGCTTGACAAATTTCTGAGCCCGCATATAATACAACATACTTTGTCTGGAGAAGTTAGAGTGGGGGCAAGGGGAACGGTGTTACCCTAAATGCTGCTGTAGCTCAGTCGGCAGAGCACGTCTTTGGTAAAGACGAGGTCACCGGTTCAATCCCGGTCAGCAGCTCGTGAGCGGCTGTTAAGGGATAAATGGGAGGTTAGACATGGCGAAAGAAAAATTCCAGCGAAAAAAACCACATATTAATATCGGAACAATCGGACATGTTGATCACGGGAAGACGACCCTGACGAGCGGGATCACGAAAGTATTGTCAAAGCTCGGTCTGGCGCAGGCGAGGGCGTACGATGAAATTGACAACGCGCCGGAAGAAAAGGCGCGCGGGGTAACGATCAACGTTCACCACGCGGAATATGAAACGGAAAAACGGCATTACGCGCACGTGGATTGTCCGGGGCACGCGGATTACATTAAGAACATGATCACGGGAGCGGCGCAGATGGATGGAGCGATCCTGGTGGTAAGCGCGGTGGACGGGCCGATGCCCCAAACGCGGGAGCATATCCTGCTGGCAAGGCAGGTAGGGGTGCCGGCGATCGTGGTGTTCTTAAACAAAGTGGACGCGGTGGAGGACAAGGAATTATTGGATTTAGTGGAATTAGAAGTGAGGGAATTACTGACGAAGTATGAGTTTCCCGGGGACAAGATTCCGGTGATTCGCGGCAGCGGGTTAAAGGCGGGAGAAGACGCGGACGCGGGGAAAATGGACAGCCCGTGGGTGAAGGGGATCTTGGAATTGATGAAGGCGGTGGATGAGTATATCCCGGAGCCGAAACGTGATACGGAAAAGCCGTTTTTGATGGCGGTGGAGGACGTGTTCAGCATCACGGGACGGGGGACAGTCGGGACAGGCAGAGTGGAACGAGGGAGGATTAAGATAGGAGATGAAATCGAGGTAGTGGGCGTGAAGGCGACGAAGAAGAGTGTGGTGACCGGAATTGAAATGTTCCGGAAGCTGTTGGACGATGGGCAGGCGGGGGATAACCTTGGGGTCTTATTAAGAGGAATCGAGAAAAACGATTTGGAGCGGGGACAGGTGTTGGCCGCGCCGGGGAGCATCACGCCGCATAAGAAGTTCAAGGCCACGGTGTATGTCTTGACGAAGGAAGAAGGCGGGCGTCATACTCCGTTTTTCAAGGGGTATCGTCCGCAATTTTATTTTAGAACGACCGACGTGACCGGTATTGTGCATTTGCCCAAGGATGTGGAGATGGTGATGCCCGGGGATAATGTGAAGGTGGAAGGGGAATTGATCACCCCGATCGCGATGGAGAAGGAACTGCGGTTCGCGATTCGCGAAGGGGGCAAGACCATCGGCGCCGGCGTCGTCACGGAAATTATTGAGTAGTTCAAGACGGAGAACATAATAAAGTTCTCCGTTTGTTTTCTATAAACGGGGGCACTAACTATCGTCCCTGGAGGGAGGGTAGTCTTTGTTGTCTCCAATGAGGACGAAAGTTATGGAACGGAGTGAGCATAACTTTCTGGCCGAATTGAACCCTTGACATTTTTCATTACTGTTTTTATGAGTATGTTTGTTTCACTCCATAAATTTGGATTTCATTTAAGATGCAAGATTTAATCACATTCGAGTGCACTGTTTGTAAAAATCGGAATTACGCTTCAACCAAAAACAAAAAGAACGTTGCTGACCGGTTGGAGTTAAAGAAATTTTGCAAGCACTGCAGGAAGCATACTTCGCATAAAGAAACTAAGTAAAAACAAGTGCGGAATGTGGGATTCGGAATGCGGAATGAAAAACTGTGAATCTCCTTAATTCCGCACTCCGCACTCCGCATTCCGCAATAGGATAGGCCAGTAGCTCCAACGGCTAGAGCAGCGGTCTCCAAAACCGCGTGTTGGGGGTTCGAATCCCTCCTGGCCTGGTGGTGTGACAGAAGTGGATGGTGTGACAGAAACGGTTTTACAAAGCGCAAAAAAAGAACAATGATTAAAAAAACAAAATTATTTTATAACGAGGTGCAGTCGGAGATGAAGAAAGTCTCCTGGCCGGCCCGGGAAGAGCTGGTGGAGTCCACGGTGATCGTGATGATCTCAGTGGCGGCGCTGGCGGTTTTTATCGGTGTGGTTGATTTTGTTCTTTCTCGTATGATCTCGGTGGTATTACGATAACGCCTATGTCTAAAAAGTGGTACGTCATTCACACGCAAACGGGTTATGAAGATCGCGTGAAAGGGGCTCTGGACGCAAAATTGGCTGCAGATTCCTCGATTCAGGAAAAAGTAAATCAAGTGCTGATTCCGACGGAAAAAGTTTCCGAGGTAAAAGACGGGAAAAAGAAAATCAGTCAGCGTAAATTTTTCCCCGGTTATATTCTGGTTGAGATGGATTTAACGGAAGATACTTGGTATCTGGTCAAAAACACCCCCGGAGTCACGGGGTTTATCGGTTCGGGAAATAAGCCTTTGCCGCTTCAGGAAAATGAAGTCCGGACTATTCTTAAACAGGCGGAAGAGAAACAGGAAAAGGCGACGCCTAAGGTTATTTTTGAGGTGGGTGAAGCGGTGAAAGTCAAAGAAGGGCCTTTTACGAATTTCAACGGGACGATCGAGGAAGTTCATCCCGAAAAGGGAAAGTTAAAAGTAATGGTTGCGATCTTTGGTCGTTCCACTCCCGTGGAATTGGAGTACTGGCAAGTGGAGAAACTTTAGCGAAGTCCCTACCCCCACTGCTTTGTTTTGCAAAGCAAAACTGTGGGGGCTTGGCGCCCCCGCAGCTTCGTTTTGCGAAGCTAAACGGCGGGGGCCAAGCAGCGAGGACGAAGTCGAAGGATCTACTAAAATCATGGCAGTTAAAAAGATTAAGGCAATCATCAAACTTCAAGTTCCCGCCGGGCAGGCGAATCCCGCTCCTCCTGTCGGGCCTTCTCTGGGACAGCACGGCCTCAATATCATGGAATTCTGCAAGCAGTTTAACGAGAAGAGCAAAAACCAGCAGGGATTAATTCTACCGGTGGTGATCACGGCGTTCGAGGACCGGTCGTTTACCTTTATTGTCAAAAGCCCGCCGGCCTCGGTGTTATTAAAGAGAGCGTGCAGTCTGGCCAAGGGATCGGGAACGCCCAACCGGATGAAAGTAGGAAAAGTGACAAAGGCCCAGCTTCGGGAAATCGCGGCCTTGAAGGTAAAGGACTTGAACGCGGCGGACACGGAAGCCGCAGCCAGGATTATTCAGGGGACGGCACGGAGTATGGGGATTGAGGTGGTGGGATGAAAGTCGCGGAACAGAGTAAGAGAGTGCGGCAGGCCTATCAAGGAATTGACCGGACCAAACGATACCGTTTAATAGAAGCGATCCAGCTCGTCAAAAAAGCCCCCAAAGCGAAATTTGACGAGAGCGTTGATTTGGCGTTTTATCTGGGAATTGATTCCAAACAATCCGATCAAGCGGTGCGCGGCGTGGTAGGTTTGCCCCACGGTACGGGGAAAAAAGTGAGGGTCGCTGTTTTTTGCAAGGGAGAAGCCGAGAAAAACGCCAGGGAAGCGGGAGCTGATTTTATCGGAGCGGAAGATTTGATTAAAAAGGTGGAAGGGGGATGGCTTGACTTTGACGTCGTGGTCAGCACTCCCGATTTAATGAAGGATGTTGGAAAACTGGGAAGAATTTTGGGGCCCAAGGGGCTGATGCCCAATCCGAAAGCGGGAACGGTGACTACCGACGTCGCGAAGGCGATTAAAGAGGTGAAAGCGGGCCGCGTGGAATTTAAAGCGGACAAACAAGGGAACATCAATTTGGCGATTGGGAAGCTCTCCTTTACGGAGCAGGCGATTGGTGAAAACGCTTTGCAGGTAATCGAGGCGATCACTCATCAGCGGCCCTCCGCCGTCAAAGGAATTTTCATTAAGGGGATCACGTTATCGTCAACGATGGGGCCGGGATTGAAACTGGACTTGTCTGAATTGTCCGCCAAAGGCGGGTGATGGGATAAAACAGGTGGTGGGATGGAACAAACTAAAAAGTACGGCCGTTTGACAAAAGAGTTGATGTTTCAGGAACTGAAGAAGCTGTTCGACGCCAACGAACATTTTTTCGTGGTGGGGGCTCAAGAATTGCCGGTTCACGAGATCGAATCGCTCCGCAGGCTTCTTCGCCAGGAAACGGCCAAGTATGTTCTTGTCAAAAACGCGCTCTGTCACCGGATCCTCAAGGAAAAATCATTGGATGGAGTTGTGAGTTGGGTCCAGGGACAAACGGCGATTGTTTTTGGAAAGGGTGATCCCGCGGCTATCGCCAAGTCGATCGTTGGGTTTGCCAAGGGTCACGAGGCGTTTAAAATCGTCGGAGCGATTTTAGCCGGCCAGCAGATTGATTCCACCAATATCAAGGTTCTGGCCGGCCTGCCGTCCAGACAGGTGCTCATCGCGAAAGCGGTGGGGGGAATGAAAGCCCCTATCGTTGGGCTCGTGTTCAGTTTATCCGGACTCTTACGTCAATTAGTCATTGTGCTTGATGGAGTCAAAAAGAAATCAAATGAGGCCACAACTTGTGGAACGAAGTGAACATAAGTTGTTGGCTGAATTTGACCCTTGACATTTGCTTGTGTTCAACTCGGGGCAAATGTCAAGGGTTCAATTCGGACAGATCATTTACGTCGTCCTTTGGACTCCGTAAATGATGTCCTTATAAATGATGTCCTTATAGAAGGAGGGAATTGCCATGGCAGTAGAAGCGAAAGAGAAAAAGGTTGAAGTGGAATCGATCATTTCAGCCATTGAACAGATGACGGTCCTTGAACTGGCAAGTTTGGTCAAGACATTGGAAGAGAAATTCGGAGTCTCCGCGGCTGTCGCGGTGGCGGCGGGTCCAGCGGCTTCCGGCGGCGAAGCAAAGCCGGCGGCGGAAGAAAAGACAGCGTTTACGTTAGTCCTGACCAGCGCGGGCGATAACAAGATTCAGGTGATTAAAGAGATTCGCGCCATCACCAGCCTTGGGTTGAAAGAAGCCAAGGATCTTGTCGAGGGAGCTCCTAAGACGGTTAAAGAGGGAATTTCCAAGAGTGAAGCTGAAGAGATCAAGAAGAAGTTGGAAACCGCGGGCGCTAAAGTTGAATTAAAATGACATACTAAGGAGAAAATTTCTAATGCTGAAAAGACGTCAATTTGGAAAGCTTCCGGAATCGTCGGAAATGCCGAACCTGATAGAAATTCAGATAGGCTCCTATGAGGAATTTCTGCAGGCGGGCGCCCCTGTGACCAAAAGGAAAAACGTAGGACTCCAAGCGGTTTTCCTGGAAACGTTTCCGATCGAGAGTTTTGACGGACGTTACCGTCTTGAATTTGTCGGCTATGTCATCGCCCAGCCGAAGTACACCGTGCGCGAGTGTCTGCGCAGAGGGCTGACGTACGCGGGGCCGTTAAAGGTAAAACTTCGTCTGGTCTCAAAAAAGGAATCCCGGGAGCAGGAAGTTTACCTGGGAGACGTTCCTTTAATGACGGAGACCGCCACTTTTGTGGTGAACGGCGATGAGAGAGTGGTCGTCAGCCAGCTTCACCGCTCTCCGGGAGTTTCCTTTGAAGAACGGTTCCACACCAATGGGAAGCGGCTTTATTCCGCCAGAATCATTCCTTACCGGGGGGCCTGGGTCGAATTTGAATTCGACATCAACGACTTCATCTATGTTTATCTCGACAGGAGAAAGAAATTTTTAGCGACGACGTTCTTAAGGGCGATCGGGTTTTCGGAAGACGCGGATGTGATCAAAGCGTTTTGTGACGTGGAAGAAATTTCATTAGGCGGCGGTTCAAAATCATTCAAAGTCAAAGAAGAAAACCTGACCGCGGCGGAAACAATCAAGGGGAGCGCCGGCGAGAACGTGATTGCCGCCGGCCAGCCTCTAACGCCGGAAGGGGTCAGTTCCCTGATTGAAGCGGGAGTTTCCGTTTTGAAGATCACCCGCCAGCCGATTGCCGAGATTGCCAAAACATTGGAACGAGACTATACCAAGAACCGGGACGAAGCATTAATTGATATTTATAAGAAACTGCGTCCCGGCGATCCTCCGACGGCGGACAGCGCTAAAACGCTGCTGGAGCGGCTGGTTTTCGACAGCAAAAGATATGATCTGGGCCGAGTGGGAAGGTTTATGCTGAATCGGAAACTCGGAATGAACAGCAAGCTGGAGAGCCGGGCGCTGGATCAGGAAACAATCGTGCAGGTCATTAAACGGTTGATCAAACTTAAAGAGGGAGAAGGGGACGTTGACGACATTGACCATCTGGGGAACCGCCGCGTCAGAACCATTGGAGAACTCCTTCAGAATCAGTTCCGGGTCGCGATGGCACGGGTGGAGAAATCGGCGAGGGAGAGAATGAATCTCTATGATCCGGAAAGCATGATGCCGAGCAACCTGGTCAATTCCAAGCTGGTTTCAACGGTCGTGAAAGATTTCTTTGGCCGGAGTCAGCTGTCGCAGTTCATGGACCAGACCAATCCTCTCGCGGAATTAACCCACAAACGTCGTCTCAGCGCTTTAGGACCCGGCGGGTTAAGCCGTGAGCGGGCCGGGTTCGACGTCCGGGACGTACATTATTCCCACTACGGCCGCGTTTGCCCGATTGAAACGCCGGAAGGTCCCAACATCGGATTGATCGCGTCATTGAGCACGTACGCCAGGGTGAATGAATACGGATTTATCGAGACGCCTTATCGAAGAGTCGAGAATGGCTGCGTGACCCGGAAGATTGAGTACCTCACCGCGGATTTTGAAGACACCACCATCATCGCTCAGGCCAACGCCAGAGTTGACAAGGATGGAAATTTCCTGGATCCGCTGGTTTCCTGCCGTCAACGAGGGGATTTCCCGAAGGTTCCGCCGAAGGGAATTCAGTACATGGACGTGACGCCAAAACAGCTGGTCAGCGTGGCGGCAAGCTTGATTCCATTCCTGGAGCATGACGACGCCAACCGCGCCCTCATGGGTTCCAATATGCAGCGTCAGGCGGTGCCTCTTCTCTTCCCGGATTCGCCTGTCATCGGGACGGGGATGGAATACCGGTCGGCTAAAGATTCCGGCGCCGTTGTCGTCGCCAGGTCGAACGGAACGGTGTCGTTGGTTCAGTCCGACAAAATTGTCATCGGCAAGGAGACCTATTCACTTTTAAAATTCCAGCGCTCCAACGCCGATACCTGCATCAACCAGCGGCCGTTAGTGAAAGTAGGCCAAAAAGTGAAAGAAGGAGACGTCATCGCCGACGGGGCGGGCACGAAAGACGGCGAACTTTCACTGGGAAGAAACGTGCTGGTCGCGTTTATGCCCTGGAGAGGATATAACTTTGAAGACGCGATTTTAATCAGCGAGAGATTGGTCAAAGAGGACGTCTATACCTCGGTGCATATTGGCGAGTTTGAAATCGAAGCCAGAGACACCCGCCTTGGCCCTGAAGAGATCACGCGGGATATTCCCAATGTGAGCGAGGAAACCCTTAGGAACTTGGATGAGCAGGGTATCATCCGTATCGGAGCCGAAGTGGAGCACGGCGATATTCTCGTTGGGAAAGTTTCGCCGAAGAGCGAAACGGAACTCTCTCCCGAAGAGAAACTGCTCAGAGCGATTTTTGGCGAGAAGGCCGGCGATGTTCGCGACGCTTCCCTGCCGGTTCCCCCCGGAACCGGGGGAATTATCGTGGACGTCAAGGTGTTCACCCGGAAAGACAGCAAAACGATGACCAAGGATGAATTGGCCGAAGAACAGCGCCAAATTGGTGAAATCCGAAAGGTTTATCGGGATCAGATTGCTGTGATCGAAAAAGAACGGGATCGAAAATTGGGGCCGTTCCTTTGGGGGAAGGTCCTTGGCGCCAATCTGGCTGATCTTGAAACCGGAAGGACGCTCATCGCGAAAGGAAGGACGCTTCGCAAGAAAGACCTTAAGAGAATCATGCGGGCGGACATAGAAAACATTGTTCTTGTCGAGGGGAACGAAGAAGCCGAAGAGGATGTTCGGCGATTCTCTAAGCTTTTCACCAAGCAGATCGAAGATGTGATTTATGAAGAGGAAAGAGAAGTGGACAAAATTAAACGGGGAGATGAACTCCCTCCGGGTGTGATCAAGAAAGTGGTTGTCTACATCGCGAGCAAGAAAAAGATTTCAGTAGGAGATAAAATCGCCGGCCGGCACGGGAATAAGGGAGTGATCGCGAAAATCCTTCCGGCGGAAGATATGCCTTTCCTCCCCGATGGAAGCCCGGTGGATATGGTGCTTAATCCGCTCGGCGTCCCTTCGCGAATGAACGTGGGGCAGATTCTTGAACTCCATTTAGGATGGGCGGCGCATGTTCTGGGTTATAAAGTGGCGACGCCGGTTTTCGACGGGGCCAGCGAAGAGGAGATCAAAGTGGAGATGCGGAAAGCGGGATTGCCTCTGACAGGAAAGTCGGTTCTCTACGACGGATTGACCGGGCGGCCCTTTGACCAGGAAGTGGCGGTGGGGATGATCTACATGATGAAACTCGCCCACCTGGTGGACGATAAAATTCACGCGCGATCCATCGGGCCGTATTCTCTGGTGACGCAGCAGCCGCTCGGAGGCAAAGCCCAGTTTGGGGGACAGCGCTTTGGCGAAATGGAAGTGTGGGCGCTGGAGGCGTACGGGGCGGCTTATACCCTTCAGGAACTTTTGACGGTGAAAAGCGACGACGTTCTTGGAAGAACCAAGACGTATGAAGCCATCGTAAAGGGAGAGAACACGCTTCAAGCCGGAACACCGGAATCTTTCAATGTCTTGATCAAAGAATTGCAGAGTCTTTGCTTGGATGTTCGAACAGAGAGGCGATCGTAATGACGGAGCTAAAAACGGCAAAATTGTCGATTTTGGAAGGAGATGCGGGGGGGCCCAGCGCGGTATGGCCGATGTTTGACGCCATCCGCATCAAAATTTCTTCGCCTGAGGTGATGCGTTCCTGGTCTAAAGGAGAGGTCAAGAAACCGGAGACGATTAACTACCGGACTTTTAAACCGGAGAGAGACGGGTTGTTCTGCGAGCGGATTTTCGGGCCGACCCGGGACTGGGAGTGTAACTGCGGAAAGTACAAGCGGATCAAGCATAAAGGAATTGTCTGCGACCGCTGCGGCGTTGAAGTCACTCTCTCAAAAGTCCGCCGTGAAAGAATGGGGCATATCGAATTAGCCACCCCCGTATCGCACATCTGGTTCTTCAAAGCGGTCCCAAGCCGAATTGGGAATCTTCTAGAATTGAGCATCAGAGAATTAGAAAAAGTCCTCTACTATGAAGAATATATCGTCGTGGAGCCCGGCGACACGACACTGCGAAAGAAAGAACTCTTGAACGAAGAAAAATACCGGGAAGCCATCGAGAAGTTCGGTTCCCGTTTCACCGCGAAAATCGGAGCCGAGGCGATTCGCGATTTACTGAGAGAATTGGAGCTGGACAGCATGGCCAAGAAACTCCGGAAGGAACTTTCGCAGGCCAAGACAGAGCAGGGGCAGCAGCGGGTCATCAAAGTTCTGAAGATTGTGGAGGACTTCCGCAAATCGGCCAATAAACCGGAATATATGATCTTGGAAGTGGTTCCGGTGATTCCGCCGGACCTGCGCCCTCTGGTTCCGCTCGACGGCGGCCGTTTTGCCACCAGCGATCTGAACGATCTGTATCGGCGCGTCATTAACAGAAATAACCGCTTGAAGAAACTGATCGAATTAAAAGCTCCCGAAATTATTATCCGCAACGAAAAGAGAATGCTCCAGGAATCGGTGGACGCCCTCTTTGACAATGGCCGCCACGGCAGAGCGGTAACCGGACCGGGGAACCGTCCGTTAAAGTCGCTGAGCGATATGCTCAAGGGCAAACAGGGGAGATTCCGTCAAAATCTGCTGGGCAAGAGGGTAGATTATTCGGGTCGTTCCGTGGTGGTCATCGGGCCTGAGTTGAAACTATGGGAATGCGGATTGCCGAAACAGATGGCGCTGGAGTTGTTTGAGCCGTTTATTATCCGCAAGTTGAAAGAGCGAGGGTATGTGCATACCATTAAGAGCGCCAAGAGGATGATTGAGAAAGCGAAGTTAGAGGTGTGGGATATTTTGGACGAGGTGATCAAAGATCATCCGATTCTCTTAAACCGAGCGCCGACTCTTCACCGCCTTGGGATTCAGGCGTTTCAGCCGGTCTTGGTCGAAGGAAAAGCGATTCGCGTTCACCCATTAGTCTGCACGGCTTTCAACGCCGATTTCGACGGCGACCAAATGGCGGTTCACGTCCCTCTCTCGGTGGAAGGACAGATGGAGGCGCGCCTTTTGATGCTGGCCCCGCATAATATTTTTTCTCCTTCCGACGGAAGGCCGATTGTCAGTCCGACGCAGGATATCATTCTGGGGATTTATTATCTAACGAAAGAGAGATCTGTCCCGGCAGGGACGAGGCTAATGAGTTTTGCCGACGTCAACGAAGTGATCACGGCTTACCAGAACGAAGCCGTCAAAATTCATCAACCCATTCAGTTGAGGATCAAAGGGGAAAAAATTCAGACGACCGTCGGGAGAGTGCTCTTTAACGGCCTCCTGCCGGAAGGGCTGCCCTTTGTGAATGAAACGCTCGACAAAAAGGGGGTCAGCAAGGTGATTAAAGAATGTCATCGCCGGTTTGGATCTCATCAAACGGTTCTTCTGCTGGACGCCGTCAAGCGGATGGGGTTTGAAGAAGCGACCCGCGCGGGAATTTCTCTGTCGGTGGATGATTTCTGGATTCCTCCTGAAAAGGTCAAAATGCTGGAAAAGGCAAAACAGGAAGTGGCGGATGTGGATAATCAGTACCGCAAGGGAATTATTACCGACGGCGAACGGTATAACAAAGTGATTGATATCTGGTCTCAGGTGACCGACCAAATTTCTGATTTGATTTTCAAACAGCTCGACACCTTCAATCCCGTTTTCATGATGGCCGATTCGGGCGCGCGCGGGTCCAAACTGCAGATCCGGCAGCTCGCGGGGATGAGGGGGCTCATGGCCAAACCCTCCGGAGAAATCATTGAGAATCCGATCACGTCGAACTTCAGGGAAGGGCTGAACGTATTGGAATATTTTATCTCGACCCACGGCGCGCGAAAGGGATTGGCGGACACGGCGCTCAAGACCGCCGATTCCGGTTATCTGACAAGGCGCCTTGTGGACGTGGCGCAGGACATTATTATCACGATTGAAGATTGCGGCACGGTGAACGGGATCCTGATCAGCGCGATCATCGAGGGGGACGAGATTGTCGTCAATCTGACCGAGAGGATTGTCGGGCGCGTCACCCTGGATAATATCGTTGACGTCATCACCGACAGGGCGCTTGTGAGAGCCGGTGAAGTGATCACCGAAGAAAAGGGGGTGGAGGTCGAAGCCGCGGGAATCGAAAAGATTCGAATCCGGTCGGTGTTGACTTGCGAAGCGGAATACGGCACCTGCGCGCGTTGTTACGGAAGCGATTTGTCCACCGGAAGAATGGTGAATCTGGGAACGGCTGTCGGAATTATCGCCGCGCAGTCCATCGGTGAGCCGGGGACGCAGTTGACCATGAGGACGTTCCATATCGGCGGCACGGCCAGCACGACCATTGAACAGTCCAACATCAAATCCAAGAACGAAGGATTGGCGAAGTACCACGGCCTTCGTGTCGTCAAGACCGAAGACAATAAGATCATTGTCCTGAACCGGAACGGCCAAATCAGCATCAACGATTCAAGCGGCCGCGAATTGGAACGCTACACCGTTCCTCAGGGCGCCCAGCTGTATACGGCTGAAGGAGAAACGGTCGGACAAGATCAAACTTTCGTTCGCTGGGACCCGTATACTTTCCCGATTCTGACGGAGGCCAATGGGCGCGTCAAATTCGAGGATATCCGCGAAGAAGTGACGATGCGCAAAGAGATGGATCAGGAAACGGGACTCATCGGGCGCGTCATCATCGAGCATAAAGGGGACTACCACCCGCAGATTATCATCGAAGGGGATCAGAATGAGGTCCTGGCGATTTATCCTCTGGCGGCGGGGGCGCATATCGTCACCGAAAACGGCCAGAAGATAAAAGCGGGCGATATTCTCGCCAAGACTCCGCGAATGGTCGCCAAAACCAAAGATATCACCGGCGGTCTGCCGCGCGTGGCGGAACTCTTTGAAGCCAGACGGCCCCGGGACCCCGCGATTATCAGCGAAATTGACGGGATCGTCGAATTCGGCGAGACCAAAAAAGGGCAGAGGCGGATCATTGTCAAAAGCAGCACCGGAATGAAGAAAGAATATATGATCCCGCACGGCAAGCATTTGAATGTCTACAAGGGAGACAAGGCGATCGCGGGCCAGCAGTTGACCGACGGGCCTGTCGTTCCCCAGGATATTCTGCGCGTCAGCGGCGAGAAGAAACTTCAGGAATATCTCGTCAATGAGGTGCAGGAAGTGTATCGTTTGCAGGGAGTCAATATCAACGATAAGCATATCGAAATCATCGTCAGACAGATGCTGAAGAAAATCCGGATTGAGGATCCGGGGGAAACGGAATTCCTCAAGGGAATGCAGGTGGATAAGTGGAAGTTTAAGAAGGAGAACGAAAAAGTGATTGCCAAAAAGGGAAAACCAGCAAGTGCCACGCCGGTTCTCCTGGGGATCACGAAAGCGTCGTTGACCACGGAGAGTTTTATTTCGGCGGCCAGTTTCCAGGAAACGACGCGGGTCTTGACGGACGCCGCCGCGAGCGGCAAAGTGGATCATCTGTATGGATTAAAGGAAAACGTGATCGTGGGGCATTTAATTCCTGCGGGGACTGGGTTTAAAGCGTACCGCAGGGGACAGGAAACGGCGAAGAATGTTCTGGATGATTTAATGAATACGCAGCCGAGTGAGGTTGCTGCCGGCAAGTCTCCGTCTCAGCCAAAGGCTGATCAGCCTCTTTCGCCAAAGGCGAACTTGCCTCTGGCGAGGGCTGAAGAGGCGGATCCCTGCCCGTCCGGCAGGCGGGCGCCTTCGGCGGAAGAAGAAGCGGAGAAGAAAAATGCCTACGATTAGTCAATTAATTCGAATC
Source organism: uncultured Planctomycetia bacterium (assembly GCA_964372345.1). Taxonomy (GTDB): domain Bacteria; phylum Omnitrophota; class Gorgyraeia; order JACOVV01; family JACOVV01; genus JACOVV01. The sequence continues at coordinate 14,499 of CAYJQR010000005.1, forward strand.
GGGCGGAGACAGATTCGCAAGAAAACAAAAGCCCCCGCGCTTCAAGGATGTCCTCAACAGAGAGGCGTTTGTTTGCAGGTAAAGACACAGACGCCCAAGAAACCGAACTCAGCCCTTAGAAAAGTGGCGAGGGTTCGGCTGGCCAACGGGACGGAAGTGACCGCCTATATTCCCGGAGAAGGCCATAATTTGCAGGAACACTCGATCGTCCTTGTTCGTGGAGGAAGAGTGAAAGACCTTCCCGGGGTGAGATATCACATTATCCGGGGGACGTTGGATACGGCAGGGGTGCAGAACCGGAAGAAATCCCGGTCCAAATACGGGGCCAAACGGCCGAAGGCGGCAGGGTAAATTATGCGCAGAAGAAGATCAGCCAAAAGAGAATTGTTAGCCGATCCAAAGTATAATAATAAAATTGTCTCAAAGATGATCAACATGTTTCAGTGGGACGGGAAAAAGGCGACTTCAGAGAAGATCATTTATGAGGCGTTTGATATTCTCAAAGAGAAAACTCATAAGAACCCCTTGGAGATTTTTCAAAAAGCTCTGGAAAATGTCCGCCCGCTGCTGGAGGTTAAATCGCGAAGAGTCGGAGGAGCCACCTACCAGGTTCCGGTGGATGTGCGTCCGGACAGAGGCGTGACGCTGGCTCTCCGGTGGATTCGGGATTTTGCCCGGCAGAAGAAAGGACGCGCGATGCAGTTGAAGCTGGCTGATGAACTGATGGACGCCTACAACAAGACCGGCGCGGCGATCAAGAAACGCGAAGATACTCACAAGATGGCGGAAGCCAACAGGGCGTTTAGTCATTATAGATGGTAAGAAGGATAGCGTACAGAAGACAGGGTTCAGCGTTCAGAAGAAACGTTGGCGTCGATTTTTCCTGTGCGCTGTCCGCTGAACGCTGTACGCTGGAGAATCAATGGGACGTCAGTATTCGTTAGAAAAAACTAGGAACATCGGAATCGTGGCTCACATTGATGCTGGGAAGACGACCACGACCGAAAGAATTCTTTATTATACCGGCAAAATCCACAAGATGGGGGAAGTTCACGACGGGACCACTCAGATGGATTGGATGCCGCAGGAACAGGAGCGGGGAATCACGATCACTGCCGCGAGCACGACCTGTTTCTGGAAGGATTATCGAATCAATATCATTGATACGCCGGGGCACGTTGATTTCACCATCGAAGTGGAGCGTTCGCTGAAAGTTCTTGACGGCGCCTGCGTCGTGTTCTGCGGCGTCGGCGGGGTGGAACCGCAAAGCGAAACGGTCTGGCGCCAGGCGGACCGATATCGAGTCCCGCGAATCGCGTTTGTCAATAAGATGGACCGAGTTGGGTCCGATTTCTTCGCCTGCGTTGACCAAATCAGGACCCGGCTGGGGGCAAAGCCAGTAGTTATTTATTTCCCTTTAGGAGTGGCTGAAACGCTTCAGGGTTCCATAGACGTGGTTAATATGAAAGCGATTGTTTATAAAACGGAAACTTTAGGATCGCAGTATGAGGTTGAAGAAATCCCTGCCGATCTCCGGCCGATGGCTGAAAAATATCACCACCTCTTAATCGAACAGGTAGCGGAAGCGGACGACGCGATGATGGAAAAATACGTTCATGAACAGCCGATCAGCGCGGATGAAGTCCGCCAAGCCATTCGCCGAGCGACGATCAAAAACCTGATCATTCCAGTTTTGTGCGGGTCTTCCTTTAAGAATAAAGGGGTTCAGCAGATTCTCGATTCTGTTCTTGAATATTTGCCCTCGCCGCTGGATGTTCCTCCTATCAAAGGAATCAATCCAAAGACAGAAACGGTGGAAGAGCGCCATGTGGATGACGATCAGCCGTTCTGCGGGTTAGCGTTTAAGATTATGTCGGATCCCTATGTCGGCAAGTTGACTTATATCCGGGTTTATTCGGGAGCACTAAAAGCCGGAAGCTACATCTATAATACCACCCGCGAAGAACGGGAGCGGGTCGGGAAATTGCTTTACATGCACGCCAATGAACAAGAGATGCATGACGAGATTTACGCGGGAGATATCGCCGCCGCGGTTGGATTGAAAAACACCAAGACCGGCGATACCGTCTGCGACGAGAACAGTCTGATTCTCTTGGAGCATATGTACTTTCCGGAACCGGTTATTTCAATGGCTATCGAGCCGATGACGAAGGCCGACCAGGATAAATTGGCGACCGCCCTGAATCGTTTTACCGATGAAGACCCCTCTTTCCGCGTCACGTTTAATCAAGAAACGGGACAGACCCTTATCTCGGGAATGGGGGAACTTCATCTGGAAATTATCGTTGACCGCATGAAACGGGAGTTCAAGGTCGGCGCCAATGTCGGAAGGCCGCAGGTCGCTTACAAGGAAACTTTGGTTCGGCCGGTCGAGGTAGTCGGGAAATTTATCCGCCAGTCGGGGGGCCGCGGACAGTACGGCCACGTTGTTCTGGAAATGAAGCATGGAGAAATGGGGAGCGGGATTGTTTTTATCAATAAAATTAAAGGCGGCTCCATCCCCAGAGAATATATCCCCGCGGTCGAAGACGGAGTTACGGCCGCGTCTGAGAACGGGGTTTTAGCGGGGTATCCCGTGACCGACGTCGAAATTACTTTAACCGACGGGTCGTATCATGATGTGGATTCTTCCGAACTGGCGTTTCAGATGGCGGCGAAGATCGGTTTTTCGGACGGGATGAGACAGGGAGGGTCGGTTTTACTGGAGCCGATCATGAAAGTAGAGGTAGTGACTCCGGAGGAATTCATGGGGGATATTATCGGGGATCTCAACTCCCGCCGCGCGAAAATCGAAGCGATTACGGAGAGGCCCGGCGTCAAAGTGATTCAAGGAGTAGTCCCTTTGGCGGAAATGCTGGGATACGCGACCGGGGTTCGTTCGCTGACGCAGGGGCGGGCCACTTATACCATGGAACCTTCATTCTACGCGGAAGTTCCAAAACAAATCGCTGAAAAGGTCGTCGGGAGCGCGGCGGCGTAAAAATATAATATAAGCGGAAGGAAGCGAATGGCAAAACAACAGCGGATTCGAATTAAATTACGAGCTTACGATCACCGGCTGCTGGATAAATCGGCGGCGGAAATTGTCGAAACAGTAAAGCGTTCAGGGGCGGTGGTCTCCGGGCCGATTCCGCTTCCGACGGAAATTAATTTGTTCAGCGTTAACAGATCTCCTGTCATTGATAAGAATTCACAGGAACAGTACCATATTAAAACGCACAAAAGATTGGTAGACATTCTGAATCCGACGGCGCGGACCATTGACTCGTTGAAGAAACTCGACCTCCCGACGGGTGTTGACGTGGAGATTAAATGATCGGACTTTTAGGCAAGAAAATAGGAATGACGCAGGTTTTCTCCAAGGAAGGGAAAGCGGTCCCGGTAACGGTGATTGAGGGGGGACCCTGTGTTGTCGTGCAGATTAAGAACACGGAGAAGGACGGCTATCAGGCGGTTCAGCTGGGGTACGATCGAGGGAAGAGAAATCTCAATCGTCCCATGAAAGGGCATTTTAAAAAAGCGAATACCGAACCGACCCGGTTTTTGCGCGAGTTCCGCTGTCCCGACGCCGCCGGTATTGAGGTTGGAAAACATCTCACGATGGAGCAGTTTAAGGCGGGGGATTTTGTGGATGTGGCAGGGACGGCTAAGGGAAGAGGATTCCAGGGAGGGGTGAAACGATGGGGTTGGTCGGGAGGCGGCGCGGCTCATGGTTCCATGCAACACAGAGAACCGGGGTCCATCGGATCCAACACAACTCCGGGACGAGTCCTTCGAGGGCATCATATGCCGGGCCATATGGGAGCTGATCGGCGGACGGTACAGAATCTGGAAGTGGTTCACGTGGATTTACCGCAGAATTTATTGGTTGTGAGAGGGGCGGTTCCGGGGGCGATCAATGGGTTAGTGGAAATTCGTCCGGCGGTCAAAAATCCAGCGGCTCATAGAAAAGTTCATGCGGAAGCAGTCAAGCATAAGGAAGTTAAGAAATGATGGAATCGCTGCCTGTTTATAATACTCAGGGCGTTCAAGTGGAAGAGATGCCGCTCGACCAGAAGATTTTCGATGGTAAAATCCACAAGGCGGTTTTGGCTCAGGTAGCGCTGATGTATCAAGCTAACCGCAGGTCGGGGACCGCTTCCACCAAAACACGCGCTAATGTCGCGGGAGGGGGGAAAAAACCGTGGCGGCAAAAAGGAACAGGCCGGGCCCGCGCGGGAAGTATCCGTTCTCCGCTGTGGAGAAAGGGAGGAATCGTTTTTGGCCCGCATCCCCGCGACTATTCCCACACCCTGCCGAAGAAGACGCGGGACCTGGCGTTAAAATCGGCGTTGAATGATAAAGTTCAATGCGAGAAAATAAAAATTTTAAATGAATGGGCGCTGGATGAAGCTAAGACCCAAAAAGTGGCGGCTATTTTGCGCGCTTTGGGAATTAATGAAAAGGTTTTGATTGTCCTGGAAGGGGCGGGAACACCGGTGGAGCGCGCGGCGCGGAATTTAGACAAGGTCAAATTGGCAACCGCGCGGGAAACCAACGCCTACGATCTATTGTTAAACAATTACCTTGTTTTATCCAAGAAGGCCTTTGAAGAAATGGTGGCGCGGCTGTCATGATCGATGCTCATGATGTTATTCTAAAATTTTTGCAGACGGAGAAAGGGACACTCCAAACGGGACTGGGGAAATATTTCTTTAAAGTCAGCCCGTTGGTCAACAAGATAGAGATTAAGAAAGCGGTGGAGCAGCTTTATAAGGTTCATGTCAGGAAAGTGAACACCATCAGAGTGCCCGGCCGATGGAAACGGGTTCGCTCCGTTCCTGGAAAAACCCCTGAATGGAAAAAGGCGGTTGTGACCCTTCGGGCGGGCGAGAAGATCGAGGTTAGCTAATATGGGAATCAGGACAGTCAGACCACTAACGCCGGGACAGCGATGGACAACGTATCCAACATTTGACGAAATTACCAAGACTGTCCCTGAGAAGAAATTGACCGAAGCCAAGAAAAGGACCGGCGGCCGAAATCTTCATGGGCATATCACCTGCCGCCATCAAGGGGGAGGGCATAAACAGCGGTACCGCTTGATTGATTTTAAGAGGGATAAAAAAGAGGTCTCCGGCAAAGTGATCGCGATTGAATACGATCCTAATCGGAGCGCGCGAATCGCGCTGATCGAATATCCGGATCGGGAAAGGCGGTATATCCTGGCGCCGGTCGGGCTGGGGGTTGGAAATGAAGTCATTTCTTCCGGGGCGGCCGAAGCGCGGGTAGGAAACGCGCTTCCCCTGCAGGCGATTCCGGTTGGAACCGTGGTGCACAACGTGGAATTAAAGATTGGAAAAGGGGGGCAATTAGCCCGAAGTGCCGGCAGCGCCGCGCAGATCATGGCTAAAGAAGGAGACTACGCGCACATCCGCCTGCCGTCGGGCGAAGTCCGATTAATTCATATTAACTGCTGGGCCACAGTGGGACAGATGGGAAATATTGAACATGAAACCCTGTCTCTTGGAAAGGCCGGAAGGTCCCGCTGGCTGGGAATTCGTCCTTCCGTTCGAGGAGTCGCGATGAATCCGCACGACCATCCCATGGGGGGTGGAGAAGGAAAGACTTCAGGCGGCAGGCATCCGTGCAGTCCCTGGGGGATGAAGAGCAAAGGATTCAAAACCCGGAAGAGACATCATCCGACGAGCCGATATATTTTAAAGAGAAGGCCGTCTAAGAAAAAGAAGGGATAAACAGGTGGCGAGAAAAAATGGCGCGTTCACTGGCAAAAGGCCCGTTTGTTGATGATCATGTAATGAAAAAAGCGCAGGCCGCCAAGAAGGCGGGGGACCGCAAACCGATCAAGACATGGTCCCGGAGGTCAACGATTATTCCCGATTTTGTCGGGTTGACGTTTTCAGTCCATAACGGGAAAGTGTTTCTTCCGGTTTTTGTGACTGAGAATATGGTCGGGCATAAATTGGGAGAATTTTCTCCGAGCCGCACTTTCCGTAAGCACAGCGCTCATACGGAACGGTCGGCCGCGAAGACGTAAAGACGGAAAATGGAGAATGGAGAATGGTAAAAGCCAAAGCGAAGTATGTAAAACTGGCGCCGCTAAAAGCGAGGCAGGTGATTAATCTGGTCCGCGGCAAAAAACTGGATCAGGCGCTGGCCATTCTGGCGAATCTCCAAAAACGGTCGAGCTCCCCGGTCAGGAAACTTTTGGAATCCGCGCTCAGCAACGCGAGACAGCAGTTCAAAGAAATCACGCCCGACCAACTGGTGGTCGCGGATATTCAGGCAAACGAAGGCCCTACGGCGAAACGGTTTCGCGCGGGGACGATGGGGCGGGCGATGCCTATCTTAAAAAGGACCACGCATCTTGAAGTGGCGCTTGAACAAACCCGGAGGAATTAACAGTGGGACAAAAGTGTCATCCATACATCTTTAGAATCGGAATCGTCAATACCTGGCGGTCGCAGTGGTTCGGGCGGAAGAAAGATTACTCGACCTGGCTGTATGAAGATTTTCAGATCAGGAAATTCGTTAAACAACAGTATAGCAGCGCGAGCGTTTCCCAGACCATCATCAAGCGGGCCAGCGGAAAGGTCCGCATCGAAATTCATACGGCAAAACCGGGAGTCATCATCGGCCGCAAGGGGGCCGATATTGACCGGCTTCGCGAGGAATTGCAGAGGATTACCAAAAATAAAGAAGTTTTGATTGACGTCAAAGAAATCAAAAATCCCGCCATTGACGCGCAGTTAGTCGCCGAGAACGTGGCGTTTCAACTGATGAAAAGGATTGCCTTCCGCCGTGCGATGAAGAAAGCGGTCTCGCAAACTATGGCCGCGGGCGGCGGCGGCATTAAAATCATCTGCTCAGGGCGGCTGGGCGGGGCTGAAATGGCCAGACGAGAAAAATATCTCGAAGGAAAAGTGCCGCTTCATACCTTGCGGGCCATTATTGATTACGGGTTTGCCGAAGCAAAAACCACTTACGGTCTAATTGGAGTGAAGGTCTGGATTTATCGAGGAGAAGTGCTTCCTCAAAAACACGCGAGCGTTCCGGCTGCTTCAATTTCTCATCAGGAAGCAAAATGCCTTTAATGCCGGCGCGCGTTAAATATCGGAAGAATCAAAGAGGGCGGCGCAAAGGGGTCGCTTACAAAGGGGCCACGATTGCCTTCGGAGAATACGGGCTGCAAGCGTTGGAGAATTGCTGGTTGACGAACATTCAGATTGAAGCGGCGCGCGTCGCTCTCACCCGGCATCTTCAAAGAGGGGGGCGCGTCTGGCTCCGGGTTTTTCCGGATAAGGCGGTGACCAAGAAAGCGGCTGAGACTCGAATGGGAAAAGGAAAGGGAGCCGTGGATCATTGGGTGGTTGTCATCAAAAGAGGGAGAATGCTTTTTGAAATTGAGGGGCCCCCTGAAAGAATGGCGAAAGAAGCGATGCGGTTAGCCGCTCATAAACTCCCGATGAGGACTCGGTTTGTGGCCAGGCATTCGGTGAGCGTATAAACATGGCGATGGTTAAAATGAGAGAAGTCCGGGATAAATCCGTAACGGAGCTCGAGGAGCGGCTGCGTCAGTTAAAGAAAGAGCTTTATGAACTGCGGCTGGCCGCTTCGACGGCGAAGGTCGAGAAATCCCATCAGTTTCGATTGAAGAAAAAAGAAATCGCTAAAACTTTGACTGTGCTGAAAGAAAGGGAAGATCAAAATGTCTCAGCAACCAGGGCGCCGTAAAGAATTAACAGGAGTCGTTACCAGCGACAAGATGGCCAAAACCGTGGTCGTGCGGGTCACCCGTCTGGCGCGTCACCCAACTTATGAGAAAGTCATGCGTCATTACGTCAATTATAAAGTTCACGATGAAGAGTCAAAAGCGAAGACAGGCGACACGGTCCGGATCGTGGAAACTCGGCCGCTGTCCAAAGACAAGCGGTGGAAGATCGTAGGGATTATTTCGAAGCTGAAACAGGAGACAGCCGCATGATCCCGATGAAAACCCGCTTAGACGTGGCGGACAATACGGGGGCGAAGATCGCTTCCTGTATCAAGGTGCTTCACCGGTCAAACACCCTGTTTGCCGAGGTGGGAGACGTGGTGACCGTGAACATCAAGGAGTCTACCCCTGACGCGTCGGTAAAAAAAGGGGAGATGGCCCGCGGTGTGATCGTGAGAAGCAGACAGGTGATCCGCCGGCTGGATGGATCCTATATCCGTTTCAGCAGAAACGCGGTGGTACTCATTGATACTCAGGGGAACCCGAGGGGGACTCGCATTTTCGGGCCTGTGGCGCGTGAACTGAGGGATAAAAAATTTACCAAAATTATTTCGCTGGCGCCGGAGGTTTTATAGACGATGCGTCTTCATATTCGCAGAGATGATACAGTGCAGGTTTTGACGGGGAAAGATCGGGGTAAGAGCGGGAAAATTATTCATATCCTTAAAGAGGATCAAAGAGCTCTTGTTCAGGGAGTGAATTTCGTAAAAAAACACCATCGCCGGAAAAGCCAGGACCAGCAGGGGGGTATTTTACAGCAGGAAAGCCCCATTCACCTGTCGAATCTGGTTCTCATTTGTCCTGGCTGCAAGAAACCGAGCAAAACAGGAATCCAGGTTTTAAAAGACGGTTCACGAACCCGGTTCTGCAAAGCGTGCCGTCAAGTGATTGAGTGATCTTATGGCAAAAGAAAATATAACGCCCCGGCTACGGAAATTCTACAGAGATCAGATTGCGCCTAAGATGATGCAGAAGTTCGGCTACCGCAACGGTTTTGAAGTGCCTCGCCTGGAGAAAATCGTTATCAACATGGGGATTGGCGAAGGGGCGCAGGATATTAAGAGAGTTGACAGCGCCATCGCCGAACTGGCGCTGATCGCGGGACAGCATCCCGTGGTCACTCGTTCCAAAAAAGCGATCGCCAACTTCAAGATTAAAAAGGGAGACCCTATTGGATGCAAGGTGACTCTTCGTTCAAGAAAGATGTACGAATTTCTGGACCGGCTGATCAGCGTCGCTCTGCCCAGAATCAGGGATTTTAGAGGTCTCTCCGCTTCTTCCTTCGACGGGCGCGGCAATTACGCTTTTGGATTAAATGAACAGATCATTTTCCCGGAAATCGAATACGACAAGGTCGTGAACGTCCAGGGAATGGATGTGGTGATTGTGACGACCGCTAAGAATAAAGAAGAGACGAAAGAACTGATGGTTCTTTTCGGGATTCCGTTTAGGAAAAGTTAGCGGGTTTACCCGTTAACAAGAGAGGAGTTTACGTGGCGAAGAAGTGTTTGGTTATTAAACAGAAACGGACGCCCAAATTCAAAGTAAGAGGGTACAACCGCTGTCACGTTTGCGGCAGGCGGAGGGCTTATTATCGGAAATTCGGGCTCTGCCGAATTTGTCTGAGAGAAATGGCTTCGCGGGGTGAGATTCCCGGAGTCATCAAGGCAAGCTGGTAGTTAAAAACGGAAAGTGGAGAATGGAAAGTGGAAAAAATACAAATGCAAAGAAAATATTAAACGGGAAAAGAAAGTAAGAAAATATGGATACCATCGCGAACGCGTTAAACAAAATTAAAATCGCCAGTCAGAACGGCAAGGAGAATGTGGAAGTCCCCGCTTCAAAATTGCTGCTCCGGGTTGTGGACCTGCTCAAACAGGAGGGCTATATCCGGAATCATAGGACGCTTAAAGGGCTGGGGCTCGGGACAATCCGGGTCTATCTTCGTTATGAGGAGAAAAAACCGATTCTATCCGCTCTGAAACGAATTTCTAAACCGGGCCTGCGGATTTATCGTTCCAAAGAAAAGCTTCCGGTTGTCCGCGGCGGACTGGGGATGGCGATTCTGACGACCTCCAAAGGGGTCATGACCGACCGTCAGGCGCGGGAGACGGGCGTGGGAGGCGAGGTACTGTGTTACGTTTGGTGAGGTTCATATGTCGCGCATAGGGAAGATGCCGATTCAACTTTCGGATACAGTGCGGGTTCAGGTCAAGGATCTCTCTATTCACGTAGAGGGCCCCAAGGGGAAACTTGATTTTACCATTCCCGCGGGGATCAAAGCGCGGGAGGCCGGCAGAAAAATTGTCATCGAGAGGAGTTCTGATTCCAAAGAAGACAAAGCGCTGCATGGATTGACCCGCAGCATCATCGCGAATATGGTCCAGGGGGTGACTCAAGGATTCCAGAAAGAACTTGAGATTAACGGCATCGGATTCCGCGGACAGGTGCAGGGAAAACAATTTTCGATGAATCTAGGATTTACGCATCCGGTTGAAATGATAATCCCGGAAGGAATCACCATCGAAACGCCAAAACCGACCCAGATTGTCGTCAAGGGGGCCGATAAAGCGAAGGTGGGACAATGCGCCGCGGTCATCCGTTCTTATTTCCCGCCGGAACCTTACAAAGGAAAAGGAATCCGGTATACCCATGAACATGTCCGGAGAAAAGCGGGCAAAACAGTCGCTAAAACAAGCGCGTAGGATATAAGGCATGAGCACATCCATTAAGGAATTAAGAAGAATCGGTCGTCATCAAAGGGGGAGAAAGCAGGCGACCGGGACTGCTGAACGCCCCCGCCTGAACGTTTTTCGCAGCCACAAACATATTGCCGCGCAGATCATTGATGATTTGTCCGGGAAAACGCTTTTGAGCTGCTCTTCCATGGAAGAACAACTGCGGAAACAAATTCCCTACGGCGGCAATATCGCCGCCGCCAAAGAACTGGGGAAAATTCTGGCGAAAAGAACGGTTGAAAAAGGATTCAAACAGGTGATCTTTGATCGAGGGGGCAATCTTTACCACGGCCGGGTGAAAGCGCTCGCCGATGCGGCAAGAGAGGCAGGGTTACAGTTTTGATGCCACGACGAGAGTCAACGCAACTGCAGAATGAGTTTATCGAGAAAATCATTCAAATCAACCGGGTAGCGAAAGTGGTCAAAGGGGGGCGGCATTTCTCTTTTGGCGCGCTCGTGGTCATCGGGGATGGAAAAGGGAAAGTCGGATACGCTCTTGGCCAGGCGCATGAAGTTGCCGACGCGATCCGCAAAGGGATCGCGCAGGCCAAGAAAGGTATGATCCCCGTGACGATGAAGGGGATGACCATCCCGCATGAAGTCAAAGGCCACTTTGGCGCGTCCAGGGTATTATTAAAACCCGCGTTCCCGGGGACTGGAGTTATCGCTGGAGGACCGGTTCGCGCCGTCTGCGTTGGCGCCGGTATTAAAGATATCTTGAGCAAGAGCATGGGATCGAATAATCCGATCAATGTGATTAAGGCGACGTTTGAAGGGTTAAGCCAGCTTCGCTTAAGCCGTCATTCTCTCTTGAACGAATCTGAAGTTGACAAAGAGAATATTCGTATAGAAAAGGAGACGACCTCGCCTCGGGGCGAAGCCACGGGTAAGGAGACGAACTGATGAGAATAGAAGAACTACGCTTCCCAAAAGGAGCGAGGCATCGCCGGAAACGCCGTG
>CAYJQR010000005.1:26091-36417 GCA_964372345.1 uncultured Planctomycetia bacterium
AGAATAGAAGAACTACGCTTCCCAAAAGGAGCGAGGCATCGCCGGAAACGCCGTGGATTCGGAACGGGTTCCGGTCATGGCAAGACGGCTGGCCGCGGAACAAAAGGACAGGGAGCCAGGACCGGTTACAGCGTCCCTCCGTGGTTTGAAGGGGGACAGATGCCTCTGGTCCGACGGATCCCCAAGAGAGGTTTTCACAACCCATTTCACGCCGATTATCAGGTGGTGAATGTCAGGGATTTAGAGAAAGTGAACGAGGATGAAATTACGCCAGAGGTTCTTTTGAAAGAAAAGTTGATTGAGCGGGAAAATCGTCCGGTCAAGATTCTTGGAGAAGGGGAATTAAAAAAGGTAAAGCGCGTTAAGGCTCACCAGTTTTCAGCCACCGCGATTGCCAAAATTGAGAAAGCCGGCGGGACAATAGAGAAACTCCAGGGGCAAGGAAAAGATGCTATCAGCGTTTAGCAATATTTTCAAGATTCCGGATCTGAAGAAAAAAGTTTTAGTGACGCTCGGGCTGATGGCAATTTACCGGTTGGGAGCGTACATCCCGACTCCCGGAGTGAATGGATCGGAGCTGGCCAGATTCTTTGATGATATTGCCCGGACACAGGGAGGAGCCTTATTTGGCGTAATGAATATGTTCAGCGGGGGAGCCATTGAGCGGTTGACAATTTTTGCCCTCGGGATTATGCCTTATGTGTCGGCTTCCATTATCCTGCAGCTGCTGACGGCGGTGATTCCTGCTTTAGAAAAACTAGCCAAAGAGGGGGAACTGGGGAGAAGGAAAATCACCCAATATACCCGTTATGGGACGGTTTTGTTGTCCATCATTCAATCGTTCTTTATCGCTCTGTGGCTGGAAAACCCGCAACATTTTATGGGAAGAGAAATCGTTGAATTCCCGGGCTTTGGGTTTCGTTTTCTGACGGTTTTAACTCTGACGACAGGGACCGCTTTCATCATGTATCTGGGGGAGACGATTACGGAGATTGGCATCGGAAACGGGATTTCTCTTTTGATCACGGCGGGTATTATCTCGAGTGTTCCATCGGCTCTTTATCAACTTTTTGTTTTGACGTCTCCTTTTGCTCCTCATAAAGCGCAGTTAAAACTGCCATCGGTCATTCTGCTAGTGGTGATGCTGATCGTGGTTGTCGTGGCGGTGGTCTTGATCACGCAGGGACAACGGAAAATTCCCGTGCAATACGCCAAGCGGGTTGTCGGCAGGAAGGTTTATGGAGGGCAAAGCACTTATATTCCTTTGCGGGTAAATCAGCCGGGAGTCATTCCGATTATTTTCGCGCAATCAATTATTTTGTTCCCGGCGACGATTGCCGGGTTCATCCCGAATACCGCCGTTCAACAATTCGCGGGGTGGCTGACCCGCGGCCAAACCCTTTACACGACTTTATACGTTCTATTCATTGTTTTCTTTTCGTATTTTTACACGGCGATCACGTTTAATCCGGTGGATGTGGCGGATAACATGAAAAAATACGGAGGTTTTATCCCGGGGATTCGCCCCGGAAAACCGACGTCGGAGTATTTGGATTTCATTTTGACGCGGGTGACATTAGTAGGGGCTGTTTTTCTAGCGATTATCGCTATTTTCCCCGATTTGATAGGGGCATGGATGAGGGTCCCCTACGGCATCGCCAGTTTTTTTGGCGGTACCGGATTGTTGATTATCGTCGGCGTGATGCTCGACACGATGAAGCAAATTGAGTCTCAATTGATCATGAGACACTATGAAGGATTCATGAAGCACGGACAGCTCAAAGCAAGAAGATGATCCCATCGCCACAAAGCAGTGGGAGAAGTCAGGCGATGTGAGAAAACAGGTGGTGGGATGAGACTCATTCTGTTGGGGCCGCCCGGCGCCGGAAAGGGGACAGCGGCGGAAATCCTGAAGAAAGAACTTGGGATTCTCCACATATCAACGGGGGATATGCTGCGGGAACAGGTGAAAGCGGGAAGCGCGCTCGGTCTGGAAGCCAAGAAGTACATGGACGCGGGGAAACTGGTCCCGGATGACGTCGTGATTGGAATGGTCTCGGAAAAAGTCGAAGGATTAAAAGAGACAAAGAGTTTCGCTCTGGACGGTTTTCCCAGGACGAAAGTTCAGGCGGAAAATTTAGACCAGATTTTAAAAGAACTGAGAAGGCCGATTGACCGTGTTCTCTATTTTGACACGTCGGCTCCGGTCATCATCAAACGGCTGAGCGGCCGGAGGGTCTGCAAGCAGTGCGGATTGAATTACCATATTCACAATATGCCGCCCAAGAAACCGGGTGTCTGCGATCAATGCGGCGGCGCGCTGTATCAGCGGGCGGACGATTCGGAGGCGACGGTTCAGACGCGCCTTGCGGCTTACCGGGAACAGACGGCAGAGTTGGTCGCTTATTATCAAATCAAAGGATCTCTTCGGAAAGTGCCGGGAGATTACCAGGCAAGACAGCTCTTTGAATACTTAAAAGGCCTCTTTAGTAAAGAAGGATTGTCTTAAAGGGATGATCGAGCTTAAGTCTCAGAGAGAGATAGAAATCATGTCTCGCGCTGGGAAAGTAGCGGCTCTACTACTCAAGGAACTGGAGCAGACGATTCGGCCGGGGATCAGAACGATCGAACTGGATGAGATCGCTTACCGATTCATTCGTTCCCATGGTTGTCAGCCGGCTTTCAAAGGATATAAAGGATATCCCTGCACCATTTGTACTTCTGTCAATGAGGAAGTGGTTCACGCGATTCCATGTCAGCGGCGGCTGAAAGAGGGAGACATGATCAGTATTGACGTGGGCGTTCAATTGGAGGGTTACTACTCGGACACAGCCAGGACATTCGCGGTAGGTAAACTCTCCAAAGCGGCTGAGCGACTCGTGCGAGTCACGGAAGAATCTCTCTACAAAGGGATTGATCGGGCGCGAAGCGGAAATAGGCTTTTTGATATCTCTCACGCGGTCCAGCAGCATGTTGAAAAGGAAAGTTTTGGAGTAGTCCGGCAGTTTGTCGGGCATGGAATCGGGGCCCACCTGCATGAAGAACCACAGGTGCCTAATTTTGGATCTCCAAACCAAGGTCCCGTTCTAAAAGAAGGAATGGTTTTGGCGATTGAACCGATGGTGACCGAGGGGGATTACGAAGTGGATATTTTAGGAGACGGCTGGACAGCAGTGACAAAAGACCGGAAGTTAGCGGCTCATTTTGAGCATACGGTCGCGATCACAATGGAAGGACCACTTATATTAACTCAACTATGAAAAGTCTACAGTCCATAGTCCACAGTCCACAGAAGAGGGTAATTTTCTTTGTGTGGCCCGTGGTCTGTGGTCTGTCGACCGTGGACTAAACATGGCGCGTAGCGATTTAATCGAAGCTGACGGGACTGTTGTTGAAGCTTACCCGAACGCCCTCTTTCGCGTTGAGCTGGAGAATGGGCATCAGGTGAGGGCCCACGTGTCCGGGAAGATGAGGATGCATTTTATTCGGATTTTGCCGGGAGACAAAGTGAAAGTGGAACTTTCCCCCTACGATTTGACGAGGGGGAGAATTGTGTATAGGAGTAAATAAAATGAAAGTCAGAGCCTCGGTACGGAGAATTTGTGACAAGTGCAAAATCATCAAACGGAGCGGAATTATCCGTGTGATTTGTTCAAACCCAAAGCATAAACAAAAACAGGGATAAAAAGAAGGGAAAAACATGCCAAGAATCATTGGAGTTGACATACCCAGGGAGAAGCGGATCGAAGTATCCTTGCGCTACCTTTATGGCATTGGGCCGGTGACAGCCCGCCAGATCCTCCAGAAGGTTCAGGTCAGCGTTGACAAACGGGCCAAGGATTTGACGGATGAGGAAGTGGCGAAGATCACATCGGTGATTCAGCGGGAGTATAAGGTAGAAGGAGATCTGCGGCGCGATACTTCCAGCAATGTCAAACGGCTGATGGAAATCGGCTGTTGGCGGGGGCTGAGGCATAAAAAGGGATTGCCTGTCCGCGGGCAGAGAACGCGCACCAACGCCCGGACGCGGAAAGGGCCTCGCAAGACGGTTGGAGTCAAGAGGGCGGCTACTTTGAGAAAATCAGAGGATCGTGGAAAGGGATAATCATGGCGATTAAAAAAGCGGCAAGACAGGTTACTAAGGCCATTGCTCACGTGATGGCGTCGTTTAACAATACGATTGTCACCATCACCGATTTAAAAGGGGATACCCTTGTGTGGTCGAGCGCGGGGGGCTCCGGGTTTAAAGGGTCGCGCAAATCAACTCCTTTCGCGGCGCAGATTGCTGCGCAAATGGCGGCGAAAAAGGCGCTGGATTATGGCGTCAAGGAAGTGGAGGTTTTCGTCAAAGGGCCCGGTGCCGGGAGAGAGTCGGCCATTCGGGCGCTTCAGGCGGCGGGGCTGAATATCACGGCGATTAAAGATGTGACTCCTATTCCTCATAACGGCTGCCGCCCGAGAAAACGAAGGAGGGTCTAATGAAGCCACAACTTATAGAACCCTTCGGCTCTGATCAGGGTAAACTCCGTGACGTAAGTTGTCGGCTGAATTTGACCCTTGACATTTGCTTGTGTTCAACTAAGGGCAAATGTCAAGGGTTCCATTCGGACAGCGACTTAATGTCGCCCTTTGAGCTCCATAAGTCGCATCCTCATGGAAGGAGGGTCTAATGGGACGCTACAGCGGTCCATCTTGCCGTCTTTGCCGAAGAGAACATCAGAAATTGTTCCTGAAGGGAACAAAGTGTACGACCGATAAGTGTCCTGTCTCCAGAAGAGAATACTCTCCGGGACAACATGGACAGTCCAGAAAGCAGAGAAAACTCTCTGATTATGGATTGCAGCTTCGGGAAAAGCAGAAGGTCAAAAGAATGTTTGGTCTTCTGGAGCGCCAGTTTCATCTCTATTTCAAGCGCGCCGCCAAAGCGAAAGGGATGACGGGAAGTGTTTTGCTTCAATCTCTGGAGCGGCGGCTGGACAACGTTATTTACCGGACGGGATTCGCCGCTTCCAGGGCGCATGCCAGACAGATGGTTCTCCATGGTTATGTCCGGGTGAATGACGGAAGGGTCAACATTCCTTCTTATCCGGTGAAGGAGAATGACAAACTCGAAATCAAGGGGGGAGACGGAGTGTTAAAACGGACGCGCGATACTTTTGAAATCGTCAAAGATCGTGGAATTCCCCCATGGCTCACGGTGGAACCGGTAAATCTGACAATCCAGGTCAATCGACTACCGACACGGGAAGAGATCCAACTGCCCGTGCAGGAACAGTTGATTATTGAGTTGTATTCGAAGTGACATGAGACCCAGACTTACGGAGGGAAGCGAACGTAAGTCTGGAGGTCAAATGTCATCCTGAGCGAGTCCCCGCCTAAGGCGGAGACGAGTCGAAGGATCTAAAAGGAGGGTATAACGAATGGGTAGCTCCTGGAAAAACTTTGCAATGCCCAAACGAGTCGAGTGTGATGAAAAAACTCTCACACCCTTTTATGGGAAATTTATCGCGGAACCCTTTGAGCGCGGGTATGGAACCACGATCGCCAACGCGCTCCGCCGGGTGCTGCTTTCGTCCATCGAAGGAAGCGCCGTCACGGCGATTAAGATTGATGGAGTTCTTCATGAATTTTCTTCCATACCGGGAGTGATTGAGGATGTCCCTGAAATCATCCTCAACATTAAGAAACTGGTGCTTCGTTCTCACGCGGAGGGCCCGAAAACCATCACGATCAAGGCGGACAAGAAAGGGCCCGTGCTGGCGAAAGATATCACGGCGGATGAGACCATTGAGATCATCAATCCGGATCTGGTCATCTGCAATATCAGCAAGCCGGCAAAACTCCATATTGAAATGGAAGTCGGAAAAGGGAAAGGTTACCTTCCCGCAGAGAGAAATAAAAAGGAAGATCAGTCTATCGGCGTGATTCCCATTGACTCGATTTTTTCTCCGGTGGCGCGGATTAACTACTGGGTGGAAAATACCCGTGTCGGGCAAATGACCGATTACGACAAAGTGATTCTTGAGATTTGGACCAACGGCGCGATTGACCCGAAAGACGCGTTGACCCGCGCGGCGGCCGTTTTTCAAAATCATTTGAACGTTTTTATCAGTTCGGACGGCGCTATTGAAGAAGAGGAGACTCTGGAGGCAACCCACGAGGATATGGAGTTGTGGAATAAATTAAAACAGCCTGTTTCGGATCTGGAACTCTCGGTTCGCAGCACGAATTGCCTGAGGGGAGCCAATATCAGGACCATCGCCGATTTAGTGCAAAAGGGAGAGCCGGAAATGTTGAAATACCGGAATTTCGGCAAGAAGTCGCTGGCGGAAATTCAGGTCATGCTTAAAAGCATGGGGCTTTCCCTTGGGATGAATCTCGATAAATTCGCGAAGTTCAGAGAACAGCAGAAAAACGAAATTGAGAGCAAGTCAGGATGAGACATCGAGTACAACGTTCACGACTGAACCGGCAGAATTCTCACCGTAAAGCGACGGTCAACAGCTTGGTAAGAAGCTTGGTCTTAAGGAACCGCATCCAGACGACGCTTCCGAAAGCTCAAGTGACGGCGCGGAGAGCCAACCGCCTGATGACCTTTGGCAAACGAGGAGATGTGGCCGCGCAGCGGATGGCTTTTCAATCGCTTCAAAGCCGGGAATTAGTCCATCGGCTCATCCATGTGCTGGCCCCTCTTTTTAAGGAGAGAAAAGGGGGGTATACCCGGATCATTAAATTGACGCCGCGAAAAGGAGACGCCGCCCCCATGGCGTTGTTGGAATGGGTTGAGTTTCCTTTGGAAGAGGTAAAGAAAATCGCTGAAGCCGGCGAAAAAGCCGGCGAAAAAGAAAAACAATCTGTGGAAGGCAGGCCCTCTTTTCTGAAGGGCCTAAAGAAGTTTTTACATCAACCGGGGGCCAAATGGGGGAAAGAGCGCCAAGACTCGCCAAACGTATCCGTGATTTGAGTTCTTCCGCGACACTTGAAATGACCGCCAGGGCCCGGCAATTGGCGGCCCAAGGCAAGGCGATCGTTAATTTCGCGGCGGGAGAACTTGATTTCGACACGCCCGATTTTATTAAAAAAGCGGCTATTGCCGCTTTGAACCAGGGTTTTACCAAATACACCCCTGCCGCTGGAACCGCTGAGCTAAAAGAAGCTATTTCCGAAAAGTTCCAAAGAGAAAATGGCCTCAGTTATCCCCCTAATCAGATCGTTGTCTCCTGCGGTGCCAAACATTCACTGTTTAACCTAATCCAAGTTCTCTGCGACGCCGGAGACGAAGTCCTTTTCCCTTCTCCTTACTGGGTCAGTTATCCTGAGATGGTCCGTCTGGCTCAAGCCATTCCGGTCACGATTCCGACGTCCCCTCAGTCTCAGTACAAAATCACGGTGGATCAACTTAAGGAAAAAATAACCCCAAGAACGCGGTTACTGCTGTTGAACAGCCCTTCCAACCCGACAGGGACTGTTTATTTAAAGGAAGAGTTGCAGGCGATCGCCAGGGTTATTGTCGAGAAGGATCTGTTCTGCATCAGCGACGAAATTTATGAAAAAATTCTATACGAGGGGGCCAGGCATTACTCGATCGCTTCCTTTGGAGAGGATATTGATTGCCGGACAGCGACAGTCAACGGGGTCTCAAAGAGTTTTTCAATGACCGGGTGGCGGATTGGCTACCTCGGCGCGCCGGAATGGGTCTCTAAAGCGGTGACCAATTATCAAAGCCACTCGACGTCCAATCCAACTTCCATCAGCCAGAAGGGGGCGTTAGCCGCCATTAAAGCGGATGAAAAGGAAGTTCTAAATATGCTGGCACCCTTAAAGGAACGCCGCTCTCTGATGTTATCGGAACTTGGGACGATCAAGAACATTCAATCTTTCCCTCCAAAGGGGGCGTTTTACGTTTTTTGCGATATCTCAAAAACAGCGATAGACTCAGTGACCTTCGCGACGCGGCTTCTGGAAGAGACCGGAGTGGTCACTGTTCCCGGAGAGGCATTCGGAGAACGGTACGGCATCCGGCTCAGTTTTGCCGCGTCCAAGAGCGATATCCAAGAGGGGATGAAGCGTCTGAAAAAATTCGTGGAGGGGCTATGACCATCAGTATCAAACAGCTTGTCGCGGCGGCAGTGGCTAACCGCGCCTCCGACTTGCATCTATTGGCCGATTCTCCACCGGTGGTTCGAGTTGATGGGAACTTGTCACCGATGAAAGAGTTTGGCGTTTTTGACGCAGGGTTAACGGAGAATTTGATTTTCTCGGTGTTAAGCGAGGATCAGCAGAAGCAATTCAGTCGAGACTTGGAAATGGATCTCTCCTTTACCATCGAAGGGGAGCACCGGATCCGCGCTAACATTCACCGCCAGCGCGGGATGACGGAAGCCGCGATGCGCCTGGTTCCAGTCAAAATCAGGACACTTCAGGAATTAGAGCTTCCTGATGTTATCATGGAGCTAGCCAGGAAAACGAGCGGGTTGATTTTAGTCACGGGGCCCACGGGTGTTGGGAAGACAACAACTCTGGCGGCAATGGTGGATTTGATTAACTCCGAGAGAGAGTGTTTAGTCGTGACCATTGAAGATCCCATTGAGTATGTGCATCACAATAAGAAGAGCATTATCAAACAGAGGGAAGTCTATTCGGATACCCGCTCTTTCGCGGAAGCCCTTCGGCGGGCTCTCCGTCAAGACCCCAATGTTATCGTAGTCGGCGAACTTAGGGATCTTGAAACCATTCAAACAGCGCTGACGGCCGCTGAAACGGGGCATTTGGTTTTAGCGACACTGCATACTCCCGACGCCTCCCAGACCATTGACCGCGTTGTGGATGTGTTTCCACCGTACCAGCAGGAACAGATTCGGATTCAACTGGCCGGGTGCCTGCAGGGGGTTATTTCTCAACAGCTCTTCAAGCGAGTCATCGGGCCGGGACGGGTGGTGGCTACGGAAATCCTGATGACAAACCCGGCCGTCCGGAATATGATCCGTGAAGGGGCGACAGAACAGATTCCAAACGTGATTCAAACCGGCAGCGCCCAAAAGATGAAAAGCATGGATAAAAGCATCGCCGAACTCTTCCGACGAGGAATCATCAATAAAGAGGAAGCTCAGAGCCGGATGAAAGAAACAGATCGGTTGATGACATTGTAGAGAACAGTCGTAAGTCGTACGTCATAAGTGGTACGTTACCAATGTTCAATTCACTTGTTGTCTGATAGTTTACGACTTACGACGTACGACTTATTACTTACAACGTACGACTTATATCTATGTCTTATCGTGTCACTCTTATTCCCGGTGATGGCACCGGTCCTGAGTTGTCTCAAGTGATGAAACAAATCATCCACGCGGCCGGCGTTTCCATTGTTTGGGATGAGGTGTCTGCGGGGAGCGTAGCACTGGCAAAATACGGCACACCACTGCCGGAAGAAGTTTTAGCGTCCGTTCGAAAGAACAAAGTCGCCATCAAGGGGCCGATTACCACGCCGGTCGGGACCGGGTTTCGATCGGTGAATGTCGCTCTTCGGCAGGAGCTGGGGTTGTATGCCTGCCTGAGGCCGTGCAAGTGGTATCCGGGAGTTCGTTCCCGTTATCAGAAGATTGATTTGGTTATTGTCCGCGAAAATACGGAAGACCTCTACGCCGGGATTGAGTTCGCGCCCGGAACTGTGGAAGCAAAGGCGATTATTGAGTTGGCGGCTAAGGTTAAGAAAAAACGGCTGGATCCGGAGACCGCGATCAGTTTAAAACCGATTTCAAAAAGCGCCACCGCGAAAATTGTCCGCTTCGCGTTTGAGTATGCCGTCAAATACCGCCGCAGGAAGGTAACGGCGGTGCATAAAGCGAACATCATGAAATTTACCGATGGGCTTTTCTTGGAAACGGCGAGAGAGATTGCCAAAGAGTACGAAGGCAGAATTGAATTCGAAGACCGCATCGTGGATAATATGTGCATGCAGTTAGTTCAGACGCCGGAACTTTATGACGTGCTGGTTCTCCCCAATCTCTACGGTGATATTATTTCGGACCTTTGCGCCGGACTGATCGGAGGATTGGGGATTGCTCCCGGCGCCAATATCGGAGACAGTTACGCCCTTTTTGAACCGACCCACGGCTCCGCGCCTAAATACGCCGGAAAGAATAAAGTCAATCCGACGGCAATGATTCTTTCCGCAGTTTTGATGCTGGAGTATTTGGGAGAAAAAGAGGTGGCGAAAAATTTAGAAAACGCCGTGGCGGAAGTGATCCGGGAAGGGAAATCGGTGACGTATGATCTTAAGGAGAACCGGAATGATCCCACGGCGGTTGGCACTCGGGAAATGGGAGA
>CAYJQR010000005.1:36517-39605 GCA_964372345.1 uncultured Planctomycetia bacterium
GTTTTGGAAAACGATCTGGGAGATGTCGTCCTGGTGGACGTGGTCGAGGGAATCCCGCAGGGGAAAGCGCTCGATCTCGCGCAGGCGGCTCCCATCACGGGGCATGACCGCAAAATCATCGGGACCAATCAATATCAGCAGACAAAAAATTCGGATGTGGTGGTCATTACCGCCGGTCTTGCCAGAAAACCGGGAATGACCCGCGAAGATCTGCTTGGGATGAACGCCAAAATCGTCAGGGACGTGGTCGAGAATATCATGAAATTTTCTCCTTCGCCGATCATGATTGTCGTCACCAATCCGCTCGATATCATGACCTATTTGGCTTATCAAGCGAGCGGTCTTCCCGCGCGGCGAGTAGTCGGAATGGCGGGGGTTTTGGATTCTTCCCGGATGGCGGTTTTCATTGCCCAGGCATTGGGGGTTTCCGTCTCAACCATTCAAGCGATGGTTTTGGGAAGTCACGGAGAGACCATGGTCCCGCTCCCGCGATTCGCGACGATTTC
The DNA here is from genome assembly GCA_964372345.1 of uncultured Planctomycetia bacterium. Classification (GTDB taxonomy): domain Bacteria; phylum Omnitrophota; class Gorgyraeia; order JACOVV01; family JACOVV01; genus JACOVV01. The sequence goes on from CAYJQR010000005.1 coordinate 37,024, forward strand.
TGGAATACCGCTTCCTGAATTGATGAAACAGGATCAGATCGAGAAAATCGTCCAGCGGACCCGCGACGGCGGGGCGGAAATCGTGGCGCACTTAAAAACAGGGAGCGCGTTCTACGCCCCTTCCGCGTCGGTTCTTCAGATGGTCGCGGCGATTGTTCATGACAAAAAAACAGTGCTTCCCGTTTCCGCGTTTGTTCAGGGCGAGTACGGGCTTCGGGACCTTTTTATCGGCGTCCCCGCGAAATTAGGAAGCGGCGGGGTAGAGCAGGTTGTGGAGCTTTCTCTGGATCCGATGGAGAAAGAGGCGCTTCATCGTTCCGCCAAAGCGATCAAGGAAGGAATTGCCAGTCTGAAGTTATGATCTATGACATCGCGATTCTGGGCGCCGGTCCTGGAGGGTATGTCGCGGCGCTGCACGCCGCTAAAAAAGGGGCGAAGGTTGCCGTCGTTGAGGAGAAAAAACTAGGGGGCGTTTGTCTCCACACCGGCTGTATTCCCACCAAAGCTCTGATCAGTGCCGCCCAACAAAGGGAGAATCGGGCGGGACTCCATTTTGCCAGCGTCATTTCTTGGAAAGACCAGCTTGTCGGACAGTTGGAAAAAGGGATTCAAGCGCTCTTCGATAAAAACAAAATAGAGCGGTTTCACGGCTGGGGGAAATTAGTTTCACCCACACGAATCGAGATAAAAAAATCTGATCAAACATTATCTTCGATTGACGCGAAATCTTTGATCGTTGCGACAGGAAGCTGTCCGCGTTCCTTAAAAGGAATTCCTTTTGACGGAGAGAAAGTTTTATCTAGTGATTCGCTTCTGGTATCCGGAAAAATCCCCAAGGAACTTTTGATTCTTGGCGGGGGAGTCACCGGCTGTGAGATGGCCGGCTTGTATCAAATGCTGGGAAGCCATGTGACTCTGGTCGAAGCCCAGGAGCGGCTTCTGCCGGGATTTGATGAAGAAACAGCCAAGCGGCTTGGGGCTATTTTTACCCAGAAGGGAATCCGGATTTTTCTTAAAAGTACCTTTGAGGAAGTGAAGAAAAACGACAAGGGAATCACGGCAGTTCTTTCAAACGGGGAAAAAATCAGCGCGAAGGTTCTATTGGTTTCAGTCGGGCGTGAATTTCAATCGCGGGATATTGGCATTGAAACGATCGGGATCAAAACCGACAAGGGGGCGGTCAGTGTGGACGCTTCGCTCCGGACCAATATCTCGACTGTTTATGCCATTGGCGATGTGACCGGAAGAAATCTGACGGCTCATGCCGCCAGCCATGATGGGATTGTGGCTGTGGAGAATATTTTAGGGAACAAGATGAAAGTGAGCCGATGGGTCCCGCGGGTTGTTTTTACTACGCCTGAAGCGGCAGGTGTCGGCGCGAATGAAGAAGAGTTAAAGAAAAAGGGAATCCCTTATCAAGTCAAAAAGAGTTATTACGCAAGTTTAGGGAGGGCTCATATCCTGGGAGAACCGCAGGGCTGGTTGAAAATATTGGCCGAGGAAAAGAGCGGCAAACTCTTAGGCGTTCATGGAATCGGGGCTCATATCAGCGAACTGATCAGCGAAGGGACTCTCGCGTTGGAGATGGGGGCTAATTTGGATCAATTGAAGCGGGTGATTCATCCTCATCCGACGTTATCTGAGATATGGACAGAAGCGGTATGGTAGGGGGAGAGGGGAAGGGTGAGGGGAAAATAGTACCTCGGTTACCTACTTGGTTGCGCCGGCCCCTTTCTCACGGGCCGGGGGTCAACCGTCTCCGTAGTCTAGTGAGCGGGTTAAGTTTGCACACGGTCTGCGAGAGCGCCCGGTGCCCCAATCTGTCGGAATGTTTTTCAAAAGGGACCGCGACCTTCATGATCTTGGGGGATGTCTGCACACGCCGCTGCGGTTTCTGCGCGATTGATCAGGGGAGACCACTGCCGGTAGATGAGGAGGAACCCGAACATGTGGCCCAAGCGGTTCTGGAAATGGGGCTCCGTCATGTGGTCGTCACGGCGGTCGCCAGAGACGATTTAAAAGATGGCGGGGCCGGCCAGTTTTCTAAAGTGATTGAGGCGATCAGAAAAAAAGATAAGGCAATTTTAATTGAAGTGCTCATTTCCGATCTCCGCGGAAATGAAGTTCATCTTGAAACGATTCTCGCGGCAGGCCCCGATATTTTGAACCATAATCTGGAGACGGTCGTCCGTCTGCATCCTTGGGTCAGGCCGCAGGCCAGGTATGAACGCTCGATCGAATTATTAAGACGGGCGAAAGAGAAAAAAGAGACAATGTGGACAAAAAGTGGTTTAATGTTAGGTCTTGGAGAAACTTCGGACGAAGTGGTTGAGGTCTTAAAAGATTTAAGGGGAGCGGAATGTCAATTGCTCACCCTGGGGCAATATCTTCAGCCGGTCTCGGATCGTTTGAAAGTGGTCGAATTCATTCATCCGGATCAATTTAAGTGGTATGAAGAGAAAGCGTACGAAATGGGTTTCTCTTCGGTTGCCAGCGGGGCGTTCGTGAGGAGCTCGTATCACGCGGATCAAATGAAGCCCAGACTTACGTCAATGAAATGACGTAAGTCTGTAGGCTGAATT
>CAYJQR010000006.1:0-38365 GCA_964372345.1 uncultured Planctomycetia bacterium
GATTGACGGATCAACCAGGAGAGGGAGGAATCCGTGAGTCAGGCAAGGCCGTTTGGGCTACAGATTCGCGGCTGGATGATAAGAGCCGGATGAATCGAGAGATTCACGTCCGGATCTGTGAGAGCATGGAGGTGAGATTCCTTTGTGCTACTCAACTGATTAACTCTTATCGAGGTGAAACCCGGTGATTATGTCCTCTCGCTCAACGAGCAGACCGGCAAGATTGAACCGCACCGAATTAACGGACTCTTGGATATGGGAAGGAAAAGGAGAAAATCATTCATCAAGGTTTATCTTTTGAGTCTGCCGGGATGCTGGCGACCGTCATCAACGGATTGGCTCTGCAGGACGCTTTGGAGAAACAGGAAGTATGAAGTCTGGCTAACGATTTCTCCGACGTTCGAGGATTCTTTGGAGTAATTTTCCTCGTTCTCCTCTCCTGCCTTCTTGCTGGTAGCCCAACCCCCCCCAACGCTCTTCTGAAGAGGGAGGCGGGGGCTCTTGACCCCATTCCACGACCCTGCCGGCTACCTCTTCTTTGACATAATAGGCCCAGGCAGGATCCGAATGCCTTAATTGTTCATCAGCTTTGGAGTTTTTAAGGAGATATTTGTCAAAGAATGCCAGTCCATAGCGGCAAATAGCATTCGTTTTTGGGTCATTTTCTGTGGATCGGTCCAGAGGACTGGAAGTATTTCCAAAGGCAAAGTGGTTGGCGTCTTTCAAAACGAGGTAATACTTGGGGATATGGGTTTCATCATAAATCATACGCCGAGGCAGATTAGGTCCTACGCCGGGTTTGTCATGGTCTCCGATCATGAGCATGGTAGGAATATCAATATGTTTGATGGTTTTTTCAAAAGGATAGGCTGGAGCTGAGAAAATGAGTCCTGCACGGATGCGGGGGTCTTTAAAGGTAGAATCAGGATGGGCGCCAATCTTACCTAAAAGGGTGACTCCTCCTAATGAATGACCAAACATCCCAATCGCGTCTGTGCGGAGGGTCTGATAGAAGATCGAATCAGGATCTTGGTTGAGCTTAAGCATTTTATCAATGATGTATGAGACATGATTGAAGCGATGCTTTTCGAGATAGGAAAGAAAAAAGCCCCGATCAGCATTCATATCTTCCACCCATTGTTTCGCTAGTTTCAGCACCTTCAAAGGGCGGGAGATTTTACCTTGCTTGATGGTTGCAAACGCAAGTGGTTCGGTATAATCGGGTGGTTTTGTATCTACAAAATCCGGACCAACGACAATGTAGCCTTGTTTAGCAAGATATTCAGAGAAATAAGCAGCCCCGTATCCACAGCTAAACCCACCATGGGCATAGAGGACCAATGGATAAGGTCCTTCCCTCGCGACATGGGGGGCATTGAGTGCGACACTGCTTTCATAATCTTTTGATAAGTGATAAGTATAGACATCAGGAGTTTCTTGGGTTGGATACCAGATAGCCGAGGTAATGACTTCTCTTTCCCCATCACTATTGACGTACTCAAAATCAACGATCTTAAGCCCTGCGTGGTAAGCTTTTTGAGTACCTTGGGTTTCTGTCTTGGCGTAAACCACTCCATTGAACCCGCCCATGAGGAAAGCGGCAAGACACGTCCCAATGGCCAAGAGACGGTTGATAAACATAGAAAATTATTATACCATACAACTAAACTTCCCTTATGTCTACCTTATCTGACGAAGCCCTAATAGAGAACATTGCTAACCAAGATACAGAGGCGTTTCAAGAGCTGATTGAGCGCTACCAATCCCTAGTGTTCAATACAGCCTATCGTTTTGTCGGGAATGTTCATGATGCTGAAGATCTTGCGCAAGAAGCATTCTTAAGGGTCTTTAAGAATGCAGAACGCTATGTCCCATCTGCGAAGTTCAAGACATGGCTTTCGCGTATCGTAACGAATTTATGTTTGGATTTCCTTAAGAAGAAAAAGCCGGTTCTATTAGAAGAGGAATCGTTTCTCGACATTCCCTCTCCTGGACTGAGGCCTTCCCAAGAATTAGAACTCAATGAACGGCAGAGGATACTCCAGCAAGCTGTTCAATGCCTTAAGGAGACCCAGCGGATGGCATTGGTTCTACACCACTATGAGTGTCTAAAATATGAAGAAATTGCTCAGGTGATGGGGTGTTCTGTTAAGGCAGTAGAATCTCTCCTGGTCAGAGCGAAGAAGGCTCTTAGAGAGCGGTTGGAAGGAATACTTTAGGCGCAGGTTTTTCAGGAGTCGGTCGTTTATATATGTAGGAGGAAGAGACAATGCGGTGTACCAAAGTCCAAAGGAAATTAGTCCCTTACCTTGATAAAGAGTTGGGGGAAAGACTTAATACATTGGTATTAAATCACTTAAATAAATGTATGAGGTGCCAAGAAGAGCTACGGAAGCTATCCTTGATTAACTCGGCTCTTGGCCATCAGGAAGAATTAAAAGTTCCTTTTGGTTTCTCCAGAAGGGTTCTGGATCGGTTGACAGAGGAAACGGTTAAAAGGCCCCTATGGCAGGGGTTCCCTTGGTCCTTACCCATTCCGACGTTTGCTCAAGCAGCGATCATGGGGATGGTGGTCCTATTAGGGATTCATCTTGGAGTGACCTTTCCTTGGGCAGATAAAGGGAGTAAAAACAGCACGGTTTTTCATCTGGCCGAATTTGATGAACTTGTTGATGGCTCTGTGGAGAGGGAGTATTTTGCTTTTTGTTTAGCTTTATCTCAAGATCAAGATAAAGGGGGATAAACGGTGCAGAATCTGAGGCGCTTTTTGATTGTTTTATCGGTTGTTGCCAATATTGCTTTTGTCAGTGGGTACTGCTATCGCACCTTCTGGGCTCATCCCACACGATTTGTTCCTCTGAAGGTCTATGGACAAGCCTTGAGACAGCTTCAGCTTTCCAAAGAACAGAAGAGTAGACTATCAAGTTCCATGAAGGAGGCATCGGTCCAGGTCGCGGGGCTAAGGGATCAGATCAAAAAGCATCGGCTGGAAATAGTGGATCTTTTGGCGTCGGCGCATCCCAACCCTGAGACTATTGAGTTAAAGCGAAGAGAAATAGCCTCTCTTCAACAGGAGATTCAAAAACTAATCCTGAAGCGTATCTTGGAAAATAAAGAAGTGTTGTCCGCTGACCAGCAGGAGCGTTTATTTGCTTATCTAAAGAGTAGTGTTCAAGAAGGGATGAAGGGAGGGGATTAAGACTGTGTAAAAAGGTATAGAGCAGAATAGAATAGAGTGTGGTATGATAAGAGAACATAAACAAGAAAGATAAAGGAGAAAACGACAATGAGTAAGAAATTCTTATGGGTAATGAGTTTGATAGCTTGTGTATTACTGGCTGTGCCGAATGTAGATGCAAGAGAAGGTAGAGGAAGAGGCGGTGGGGCTGGAGGAAGAGGGAACGGAGGAGGCGGTGTAGGTAGAGAAGCAGGCACTGATAGAAGGACTGAGCGCAGGGTTGACAATCAGATGGGCCGGCGTACCGAACGCAGACAAGAGCGTCATCCCAACGCACAAAGGATTGATGAGAGAACAGGCCATCGAGGCGATAGAAAAATTGACCGCCGTGATGAGCGTCGTGGAGATGATCGTAGGGGTAGTGACCAGGTAAATTCAGGGGCACCAACCCAGACGCCTGCAAGTTCAGGAGTGGAGGGTCGCAGAGGAGACCGTCGGCAGGATCGGAGAGGACCAGAGGGCCGCAGAGGAGATCGTCGGCAAGATCGTAGGGGAAGTGATTGGGATAAAATTCCTCCTGAGAAGAAAGAAGAGAGAAAAGCGCTCTACGGTGAAAACAAGGGGCAGAGACATGAGCTTTACGATCAAAATAAAGCCGAGCGTCAGGAGATTGTTAAGAAATACGATACGAATGCCGATGGGAAGCTTTCAAAAGAGGAGCTGAAACCGGCAAGCGATGAAATAAAAGCGCTGTACACGGAGAACGAAGGAGAGCGCAGTAAGCTTTTTGATGAGAATCAAGGCGAGCGGAAAGAATGGCGTGAGAGTGTTAAGCCACATCCGGAGGCGCAGACTGAACCAACACAGCCTTCTTCCCCTCCTTTGTAAGGAGGGGTGATAGATAAGGACTTTAAATCACAAGCCATTGTAGGGCGCGTGCATTCAAAAAAAATGAACCTCCCCGTGGCAATTATTCATATCTCTTGACAAAATAGGCAAATAACGTAAGATGATACTAGTCGTTCTCTGTAATTCAAAGCGGGGAGATTGATCATGTGGGAAAATCTTACAAAGGGGGAAAAATGAAACGATTCTTAATGGTTTCAGGATTGGGTCTAGTTCTTATTTTAGTTCTACTCACGTCTTTGAAAGCGCAGGACCAAAAGAGAGAGGGGGCGACGGCGGTAGGCGCTCCACCAGAAGGGACCATCGCCTATACTTTTAAAGACGATGCGGACGTCCAGCAATTTCAACAGTTGGTGCAAGCGAAACAAATCGTCAATACGAGGATAGCCGTACTACAAACTTACCTGACTCAAGAAGCGGGGAATTCGCAGCAAATCAGCGGTCAACTATCGCTCAACTACAAAATCGACCCCAACAAGAACTACGTCATGGATCCAGATAAAAAAGTGGTGCGGGAAGTACCAGCGGCGCAAACAGACCAAGCAGCAACAGACGCGATTAATCCAACGCCAACGGCCGCGCAGACGACTCAACCCTAGAGCAGCCGTTACCTTTGATGGACGTTCCATCGATTCAAACGCGGCTTCCGGGCCCAAAAGCAAAACGGCTGATTGCGCGCGACGAAGCCGTCACCTCTCCGTCTTATACGCGCTCTTACCCTCTGGTCGTTTCCAGAGGGAAGGGTTTTGTTATTGAGGATGTGGACGGGAATCAATTCCTTGATTTCACCGCCGGCATCGCCGTCGCTGCCACAGGACATTGCCATCCGGACGTCGTCCACGCCATTCAAGCGCAGGCGGCGCGTCTTCTGCACATGTCCGGGACCGATTTCTACTACCAGCCGCAGATTGAACTCGCCGAGAAGATGGCCGAAATCGCGCCGGGCAAAAAGAAGAAACGAATCTTCTTCACTAATTCCGGAGCCGAGTCGGTAGAGGCGGCGTTTAAATTATCCCGCTACAAAACAGGGCGAACCCGGATGATCGCCTTTATCGGCGCTTTTCATGGCAGGACCATGGGGGCTCTTTCGTTGACAGCGAGCAAGACGATTCAAATCAAACATTTCGCGCCGATGGTGCCGGAAGTCACTCATGTTCCCTTTGGCTATTGTTACCGCTGTCCGTATAATTTGACTTATCCCAGCTGTGACATTGAGTGCGTCCGTTATATCGAGCAGACCTTGTTCAAGAAATTCGTCCCCCCAGAAGAAGTTGCCGCGATTATCGTTGAACCGATCCAAGGGGAGGGGGGATATATCGTCCCTCCGCCGGAGTATCACCCCATGTTAAAAAAGATTTGTGAAAAATACGGCATTCTTTATATCGCCGACGAGGTTCAGAGCGGCATGGGGAGAACCGGCAAGATGTTCGCCATTGAACATTGGGGAGTTGTCCCGGATATCATTTGTATCGCTAAAGGAATCGCCTCAGGGATGCCCCTGGGAATCCTCGTCGCTGATATGGACGTCATGACATGGGAAGAGGGAGCCCACGCGAGCACTTTCGGAGGCAATCCGGTCTCCTGCGCGGCCGCCCTGGAAACGATTCGCCTGATCGAAAAAGAATTGATGCGAAACGCCGAAAAAGTAGGCCATTATTTGATCAAGAAGCTGGAACATCTGCGGAAGGAACACGATTTAATCGGTGATATCCGCGGGAAAGGGTTGATGGTCGGCATCGAGCTGGTCAAAAACCTCAAAACTAAAGAACCCGCGATCAAAGAGAGAAACCATATCCTTCAGGAATGTTTTCAGAGGGGGCTTTTACTGCTCGGGTGCGGAGAAAGCGGAATCCGATTCTGTCCTCCTTTAATGGTGACGAATCGTGAAGTTGACACGGCAATAGAAATCCTCTCAGGAATTTTCGGGAAAGTGAGGCGATAAGTGGCGATTTCGTTTCCCGCGATAACGATCGCTCTGCTCATTTGGGCGTTGATCATTTCCAATCAGATCGCCGGCCCCTTATACCGCCTTGAAAAAGACCTGGGACGCATTCTCGATCAGAATGATTTCGGCGGAAGACTCCGGGTCAGAAAAGGGGACAGTTTGGAAAGTTTGTCGGGCAAAATCAATCAACTGCTTGAGAAAATCGGCTCCAACGAAAAGGGACACGCATGACAACTCACGATGAAAGAAGAAAATCACCCCGGGTTAAACACGGATTGCCGTTGAAGGTCTCCGCTGATGAGATGGATTTCATTACCCAGACCCAGGATATCGGCGTCAACGGGGCTCTTTTCCGTCTTGAAAAGGCGGTCCTTCTCATGAGCCGGTTGGCGATGACCCTGCTGGTCCCTTCCCATGGAAAGAAAAGAACGACGAGAAAAATCGTTTGCAATGGAGTCGTCGTCCGCTGTGAGCCGTTTCACGGTCAAGAGACCCATGGAGGATATAATATCGCGGTCTATTTTACCGCGTTGAAGGATTTAGATAAAAAAGCGCTCATGAAATACGTGACCCAGGTTTTGACACCATGATCATTGGTATCCCCAAGGAAGTGATGAAAGATGAAAACCGGATCGCCATCGCGCCGGTAGGAGTGGAGGAACTGACCCGCTCCGGGCATCAGATCCTGATTGAAAAAGGGGCCGGGTTGGATACCGGAATCCCGGACGCCGCTTACCAGGAGGTAGGCGCCGTCATTGTTCCGGACGCTCGCGAAACCTACCGGCGGGCCGATTGTATCCTGAAAGTAAAAGAGCCCCAATCCTCCGAATATGACCTGTTGCGGGAAGGACAAATTCTATTCTGTTACCTGCACCTGGCGGCCAATGAACGATTGACCCGGGAGCTTCTGCGGCGAAAAGTAACCGCTCTTGGCTACGAGACAGTCCAGGATGACCAAGGGACACTCCCTTTGCTTACACCCATGAGCGAAGTCGCGGGAAGAATGTCCATTCAGGAAGGGGCCAAGTGTTTGGAAAAACCGGCGGGGGGACAAGGCATTCTTTTAGGGGGTGTTACAGGGGTTAAATCGGCAAACGTCGTCATTTTGGGCGGAGGAATTGTCGGAACGAACGCGGCAAAAGTAGCGGCTGGGTTAGGAGCGAATGTCGCCATTATGGATACCAATCATACCCGGCTTCGTTACCTGGAAGATGTGATGCCTAAAAACGTGATGACACTCGCTTCTCACAGGCATAACATCCGTGACGCGTTGCGGGAAGCTGATTTAGTCGTTACCGCGGCACTGCATCGAGGAGAAAAGGCGCCGAGTTTAATTCCTGCCAGTCTCCTGAAACAGATGAGACCGGGAAGCGCGATCGTGGACGTGGCGATTGATCAGGGAGGATGCTGCGAAACCAGCCGCCCCACGACTCACAGTCAGCCGACTTACATCGTTGACGGCGTCGTGCATTATTGTGTCACCAACATGCCCGGAGCCGTCGCCGGCACCTCCACGTACGCCTTGACCAACGTCACGCTTCCGTATGTCTATGAACTCGCCAATAAAGGACCCAAAGAAGCTCTGCGGCAGGATGTTTCCCTCCGGAAGGGACTGAATCTCATGAATGGAAAGTGCGCGTTGAAACCGATCGCAGAACAATATCAATTATCTTATGTGCCGCCGGAGGATTTTCTGTAAATGACAACACCACACGTCACCACCCTTCGCGTCCGATACGCCGATACCGACCAAATGGGAATCGCCTATTACGCGAATTACTTTGTCTGGTTTGAGGAAGCGCGTACGGAATACTTCCGCGTGAAAGGTTATCCGTACACAAAAGTGGAGGAGAAGGGGACTTATCTGCCGGTCGTGGAGGCGTCATGCAGTTACAAAGCGCCGGCAAGATATGATGACTTGCTGGAAATTCAGACTGAGGTTCCTCATCACACGAGAACTTCGATGACGTTTGAATATAAAATATTCTGCAACGGAAAATTAAACGCGGAAGGAAAAACGGTGCATGTCTTTATCACTCAAGAGGGGAAACCGGTTGGTATTCCGGATGAGGTCAAGAGGATTCTGCCGGAGCAGACCCATTAACCCGCTCACAAAAAATGCCCAACACCGCCAAACAATACTCCCGCATTAAACTTCGCCTCTCACTGGTGGGATTTTGCGTCACGTTGTTATTCCTGGCGCTTGTTTTTGCCATTGGGTTATCGTATCGTTTTGTCCAATGGTCTTCGCTGATTTCTGCGAATCTCTTCATTCAGATACCGTCTTACTTGATTTTCCTGGGCGTGGCGGAATATCTGTTTAATTTTCCTCTTCATTATTATTCGAGTTTTCATCTAGAGCGCCAATTCCAGCTTTCCAATCAAACCCTTGCCGCGTGGCTGTGGCGCGATTTAAAACAGGCCCTCATCGGTTTTGCCTTCGCGGTTCCGCTCATGGGAGGTTTCTATTTTCTGCTTCGCTACGGCAGGGATTATTGGTGGTTCTTCGCGGCTTTGGGATGGACACTCGTCACGATGCTGTTGGCACGAATCTTACCCACCTGGATTATTCCGCTATTCTACAAAGTCAAACCTCTTTCCAATGAATTATTAAACCAGCGGCTCCAACAGCTCTGCGAGCGGGCAAAAATGCCGGTCCGCTCGATTTATGAGCTTGGATTAAGCCGCGACACTAAAAAAGCCAACGCGGCGCTGGTCGGGTGGGGGAGAAGCCGACGGGTATTTTTGGGGGACACTTTAGTCGCTTATTTCAGCCCGGAGGAAACCACGGTGGTCTTGGCGCACGAATTAGGGCATCATCACTACCAACATATCTGGAAACTGGTGATGATCAGCGCTGTTACCGGTCTCTTCGGATTTTTTTTAGCGGACCGCTTGATCCATTTTTCAGTTCACCACGGAATTCTTTCTTCCTACGATGACTTATCCGGTTTTCCGCTTTTGGCCTTTTTTATGTCCATCTTGAGTTTCTTGATGCTGCCGGCTCAGAATGGTTATTCCCGGCGCTTAGAGCGTCAAGCGGACAGATACGCGATTGAACTGACACAAGACAGAACCAGTTTTATCAGCTCCATGGAAAAATTAGCGGAACAGAATCTATCCGACAAAAATCCTCATCCGCTGGTGGAATTTTTGTTTTATGATCATCCGGCGATTGGGAAGAGGATCGCGATGGCAAAATGATCAACTACCAAACCGATCTCAACCCCCAGCAACTAAAAGTCGTTACCCAAGCCGACGGCCCTTGTCTTGTTTTAGCGGGAGCCGGGAGCGGGAAGACACGCACTCTTGTTTACAGGGTTGCCTATCTTCTTGAAAAGGGAATTAACCCTGGAAATATCCTACTGGTCACTTTCACCAATAAGGCCGCAAAGGAAATGCAAGAGCGATTAGGAGACTTGCTAGGAGCTAGGAGCTGGAAGCTGGAAGCAAAAACAAAACCTCCAAATAATAAACTCCTAGCTCCTAGCTCCCAGCTCCTAGCTTTATGGTGCGGCACCTTCCATCACATCGGCAACCGGATTCTGCGCCGCTATGCCTCGGCGATCGGGTTTACGCCCTCTTTTGGAATTCTCGACGAGGAAGACGCCAAAAAACTCCTCCAGACCTGCATGGAATCCCTGGACATTGAACAAAAGGGGAAGATCCCGGTTCCAAAACCTTCTGTCGCGCACGCTATCTTGAGCTTTGCCTCTAACGCCAAGCGTCCTATCGCGGAGGTCCTCGAGGAAAAATACGGCGCTCTTTTTCCTTATCTTGAGGATATCCAAAAAACGCACCAGCGATACCAAAAACAGAAACAGCAATCTAACGTAATGGATTTTGATGATCTCTTGACCAAATGGCTTCTCCTTTTGTCTTCTTTCGAGCTGGCGCGAATCCAGTTGCAGGAGCAATTCCAATATATTCTCGTTGATGAATACCAAGACACCAATATTCTGCAAGCGGAAATTATCCGATGGCTGGCCGCCAAACATCAGAATATTTTGGTCGTCGGAGACGACGCTCAGAGTATCTACGGCTTCAGAGGAGCGGAAATCCGCAATATCCTGGATTTTCCGAAACTCTATCCGGAAACAAAAACTTTCTATCTGGAACAAAATTACCGTTCAACACAGCCGATTCTGGAGCTCGCCAATGAAATCATCGGCCGCAACTTCGAACAGTTTCCCAAAAAACTTTTCACCGATAAAAAATCGGAACAACGCCCTTTTGTCATTGAAATCGGGGACACCTGCCAGCAGGCCTCGTTTGTGGCCCGGCAAATTCAGGCTCTTTCCAGTGAAGACGGGATTCCGCTCAATGAGATAGCGGTCCTTTTTCGCGCCCGTTATCAGGTGGCCCGGTTGGAACTTGAGCTGACGCAAAGAGGAATTACATACGTGGTAAGAGGGGGAATTCGGTTCTTTGAACAAGCCCATATCAAGGACGTCGTCGCTTGGCTGAAAATCTTCGTAAACCCGAAAGATTCGATCGCATGGACAAGGGTCTTAAGTCTTTTCCCCGGAATCGGCCCCAAAAGCGCCTTGAAAGTTTTGGAAACATTGGCGGAAGAAAAAGATCCAATTCAGGTCTTTGCAACCGTAGGGGCAGGCCCCCGTGCCTGCCCTTCCTTATCCAAACGAACACAAACCAACCTCAAGGAATGCCGGGCACTCATGGAACAATTGAGAAAACTGCCGCAGAAACCAAGCGTTTTATTGGAACCGCTCATTAAAGAGTGGTATCTGCCACAGCTCCCTTCTTTATATGAAGAAAGCGAAGCCAGGGTCGAAGACCTTCAGCAATTGCTGGAGATGGCCAGCCGCTATGAATCTTTGGAAGAATTCGTCGCTGATGTGACTCTGCAAGAGGGATTCAAAGGGGAGGTGAAGTATGGACATAATAGAGTAATTCTCTCCACAATTCACCAAGCAAAGGGCTTAGAATGGGATTTTATATTTATTCTATCTATCTGTGATGGGCAATTCCCCCATTCAAAAGTAGCGGAGGACTCCACAGAAATGGAGGAGGAGCGCCGGCTTTTTTACGTGGCGGTGACACGGGCGCGGCAACAGGTCTATCTGCTCTACCCGAAAAGCGATTACAGCCGGCAATGGGGGGGGCTCATGCGGCAAAACTCGACCTTCTTAGAGGAATTGCCTGAAGCAGTTTATGACCGCAAAGAACTTGTTTCTGATTTCTCTTGCTAAACACCGACGACCACTGCTAAAATGAGATCCTAATTAAAAGGAGAAAATTTCAATGAATTTCTATCAAAGCCCCTTCGGATTTCCGCTTAACAACCGTTTCTTCATCGGCGTCGCGATTGGCATCGTGCTGTCATCATTACTCTGCGCTTTTTTGGGAATTATCGCCTAGATGGCCCTCACAGAGAAAATTGACGCCGACCTGAAGGAAGCGATGAAGGCCCGGGATGAAAACCGCGTCTCGACCCTGCGGATGCTTAAATCGGCAATCGGTTATGTTCTGATTGACAAGAAAGAACTTTCTGAAGGCGATATATTAGATGTCATCGCCAAGCAGGTGAAACAGCGGCACGATTCTATTTCAGGATTTGAAAAAGGAAACCGTCCGGATTTGGCGGCAAAAGAGAAAAAAGAACTTGAAATCCTTTTAACATACCTGCCAAAGCAGCTCTCCCAACAGGAAATAGAAACGGAAACAGCCAAAGTGATTCAGGAGATAAAAGCCACCTCCAAAGCCCAAATGGGACAAGTCATGAAGCTTCTCATGGAACGCCTCAAAGGGCGAGCCGATGGGAAGCTTCTTAGTCAGATTGTCAGCCAGAAACTCATCTGAAGAAAGTTCCTGCCTCCTCGCCCATCTTCCGCAGTTAATCTCGCCATTCCATAAATTCTTACTCTGAATTCAACTTCTCATCCTCTGAAGATTTTTATCTTTTGTCCAAAATAGGCATGACAACCCCCTTGAATCTCTCCTGGTACATTCCTCGAAGCTTGCTTCGGAATACCACCCGATAGGGGGGTAGAATGAGTGAGTGAGTACCAGCATAAGCGTCATAATGTAACGGTATGGATGTATCACTTAGTATGTCCTGCAAAATACAGACGAGTGGTTATTGATGAAAAAGTAGATGAAGTAATTCGGGAGACGTGTTTAGAAATAGAGAAGCGGTATGAGGTACGTTTTATAGAGATCGGTACAGATAAGGATCATGAGCATTTTCTAATACAATCGGTACCGATGTATGCTCCGGGTCGGATTGTGCAGAGGGTAAGGTTAGTGGTGTGGATGATAGCAGCTTTTGCTTGTTTTTATATCAGAGAAGTCGCCTTAGGTTCTTCAGACAGTGCCGAATGTCATCATGATTACCCAGACAGAAAAATTTTACAATATCCTTTTCTCGAAAATAGACAATGCGAAGATGAATGTTAATTTTTCCTTGATCTTTTTGATCGTCTCCGTAACCAGTTCCTGGTCGTCTTGGTTATAGCTATCAAATTTTTTGACAAACGAGCGAAGAGTAATGTAGGTCACTTCTTTTTTCTCTTCTGGAAATGCTCCACCATTGCCTGGCCTGAGTCGAAGAAAATTTCCTCTTTAGGGAGCCCCCTGAGGGAGCCCCCTGGATAACACCTCTTCGGCCGCTTGCAAGTCTGCCTGAGGGTATTTATCCTCATAAATCACCTCCTTACAGGATTGTCAACTCCCGTATAAGTCAAGGACCTATGTCGAACCCTCCTTTCCCTGCGCAAGCAAACCGCCGAGCTGATCCTGAAGGCACAGAGCCTGGGCTAAAGGGGATTGATTCATTAATCCAATCCTAAAGCAAGCTTCAGGGCGCTGTCAACCTCTTTCATTTTAGATTCTGGTAATGCTGCAATCCGCTCACCAAGTCTTCTCTTATCAATGGATCGCATTTGATCTAACATGACTTTATTCTTGGTATTGTGGAGTTCTAATTCCGTTTCGAAAGGATAAACCTTATCCGTTTTACTCGTAATGGGGGCGACAATCACTCTTGAGGAGACCTCATTACCGATATCATTGGATACAACCAGAGCAGGTCTTGTCTTTCTTGTCTCGGTGCCGATGACTGGGTCTAACTTAACCCAGTAAACTTCCCCTCTCTTGGGAAAAGCGGTCATTGCCAGTTTTCCCCTTCTGTGATATTCCATTCATGAATGGCAACCGTTCGCTTCTTATCTTTCTCGGCCTTCATATAGGAATACCTCAACTTCTTTTTCTCTTCAGAGATTTTCTCTCTCACTGCCCCACAAACAAATTGACTCATGTGCATAGGACCTACTAGCACGCGCAGCTGCCAATGAAGATCCACGGGCATATTAAAAGTGACGGGTTTGGTTTTCATAGGGGTTAACCTCCTACCTACATATTAAATATATCATAATAAGTAATAAATATCAAATAAACTTTCTGCGGCAGAATTTTTTATCCTCTTCGTAAATGTGAGGGGAGAATTCCTAGAGACTGACGATATTTGGCTACGGTCCGGCGAGCAATGGAAATTCCTTGAGCCTTGAACTGATCCGCAATGGCTTGGTCGCTCATCGGATGCTGAGGGTTTTCTCTAGCAACTGCCTGTTTAACGTATCCCTTCATTTGTCCGCTCAGTTCCTCTTCACCGCTAGCCAGTTTGGCCTTTTTTGGAAAAAAATCTGATAGGGGAAAAACTCCGAATGGGGTGGCGATGTACTTATCTTTAATCGCGCGGCTGATAGTAGAAGGGTGCAGACCTATTTTTCTCGCGAGTTCATGGGCTGTTAGTGGTTTCAAAGCCGCGGGTCCTTTTTCAAAGAAATCATCCTGGTCCTTCACCAGGGTTTTTGCGATCTTGGCGAGCGTTTTTTCTCTAGCCTTGAGCGCCTCCACAAGCCATACGGCTTCTTGATATTGCTGTTTCAGTTCTTTGGCGCTTGGATCGCTCTTTTGGATTCCCTTCAACAGTTGGTTGTATTTATTCTGAATCGTTAACCTTGGGATATAACCATCACAACACTCCACATTGAAATGATCGCCCTGTTTTTCGATCGTTACATCCGGGATGACGGGTGGAGCGGTTCTTGCGAAGGAACTCCCTGGCTTAGGGTCGAGTTTCATGATTTCCTTTACCGCTTCTCGAACTAATTCGAGAGAGACTTTCATTCGCTTGGCGATCTGTTTCAATTGTCGTCGGCTTAATGGGTCTAGGCAGGTCTCGACCATCCGCCAAGCGAGGCTCTTTTCACGGCTCTTTGCCTTGAGTTGGATCAGCAAACACTCTTTGAGATTCCTGGCCCCAACCCCACAGGGTTCGAAGGTCTGAATCATCCCTAGAACGCGTAACGCCGCTTCCTCTGGAACACTAAGCCCCAGCGCGATTTCTTCGATAGGCGTAGTGAGATAGCCATCGTGATTCAGATTGCCAAGGATCTCACTGCCAATTCGTACATTCTCAGGAGAGGTGAGGTTCACGCGGAGTTGCCTTTGGAGGTACTCGTAAAGGGTCACTGGAGAGGTGACGAGGCTCGAGATATAATCATACTGCTTCTTTAACGTTTCGATCGCCGATTTGTCCTTTTCCTCTTGGGGATCCTCCTCATTACTTTCGAGATGGCTTTCATTTAATTGTTCGAATGAGAGTTCACCCTCCTGGGGGTTCTCGGCCTCAAGGAAGGGATTCTCAGCTAATGCCTGCTCGACGGTTGCTTTGAGTTCAAGCATCGGTTTTTGGAGGACGGTAAGGGAAAGCTTTAACTTTGGAGTGACGCGGACTTGCAAGGTCGGTTTCTGTTGCAGATGTACTTGTAGCTCCATACTATATGAAGTATACCATCACCCGCTTCTTTTTTCTTGTTTTTGATTGATTCTTGTTTTATAATAAATAACAACTAGAACTTATCTCATCAATAGTCATTGCGAGCGAAGCGCGTCAGCCCTAAAGGGCTTCCTCGCAATGACAGAATTGGAGGGAAGGGGGGAAAATATGGAAGGAGCGGAACAGTTTACAGGAAGTAAGGTGGAAGCGAAAGAGATAAAAACGCCGAAAAAGTTGAACCCGGCGGTCATCCTGACCAGTATCGGAACTGTTCTGTTTCTGGTCCTTTCGGTCTGGTTCTATGTCGCCAAAGAGGAAGAACATGATAAGCGGGTGACGACCGAGAAAAAGTTAGAACAGACTTTAGTAGCGAAGAGAGTGGTGGAACAAAATTTAAAAGAAACCACCGAAAATAACGGAAAATTGACCGCCCAAGTGCAGGATCTGGAAAATGAAGTAGCTGTCTTGCAAGAGAATATCGCTCAAGTCACTCAAGAGAAGGAGCAAGTCGTAAAGGAAGCGGAAACGAAGAAAGCGAAGATCGCGGAAATTTTGGGACTGCTCGAGTCTGAGAAATCGGAAAAGAGCGCTCTGGCGCGGGAGTTAGAGACGGTCAAAGCGGACTATGAAGAAACTCAAGAGAAACTGGCGAGTCTGCAGGATGAGAAAACGCAGTTAGAAGCGCAGATCAGAGAAGCCAAAAGCCAGGGGCAGGAGGCGGCAGCTCAGCCCCAGCCGCAGCCCGCGGTTGATCTCGGGAAAGTGAGCGTTGGAAAGGTTGTTTCGCAGATGGCCTCTCCGGAGTTGCCGGGAAAAATGGGGAGAATTTTGGTGGTCAACGATGAATTTAATTTTGTCGTGGTCAGTTTTGGGAAAAATGACGGACTCAAGGGGGGGGAAGTGTTAAGTATTTCTAGGGAAGGAAAGTTGGTCGGTAAAGTTCAGGTTGAGAAACTCTACGACGCGATTTCCGCGGCGACCATCCTGGACGGCAAAGCCGGTGTCTACAAAGAGGGAGACACGGTTAAACTTTAGTTCAATGGCTTCGATTCTGGTTCGTCCCGCCTCATCTGTCAGCGGGGTTTTAGCGGTTCCCGGTGACAAATCAATCTCTCATCGCGTGGTCATTCTAGGGGCCCTGTCTCACGGCCCCACGACGGTGGAACATTTTCTGGAGAGCAACGACTCTTTTCGCACGTTAGAGGCGTTCCGGGAAATGGGAGTTTCTATTGAAAAGCTGAATGAGGAACAATATCTGATCAAAGGGGTTGGATTACACGGGTTGTCAGCTCCGCGGGAGCCGCTTCAAATGGGAGAATCGGGAACGACGATGCGGCTTCTCCTGGGGGTTTTGGCCGGGCAGTCATTCCGCGCGACACTAGTCGCGGATGCAGGTCTGTCTCGCCGTCCGATGTTGAGAGTCGTGACTCCTCTCCGGCAGATGGGGGCGCGTATCGAGGGAAAGAACGGCGGAGAGTACGCGCCGATCACGATTCAGGGAGGGATCCTTCATCCGATTCGGTATGAAAGCCCCATTGCCAGCGCCCAGGTGAAATCAGCCGTTCTTTTAGCGGGACTCTACGCTTCCGGAGAGACAGTGATCACGGAACCGCACCTTTCAAGGGATCACACGGAACATCTGCTGGTTCGTTTTGGCGTTCCTGTCCGCCGGCAGGGGAAAAATATTTCCGTGAAGGGGCCGGCCCGTTTGATGGGACAAAAGATCCGTATCCCGGGCGATTTTTCCAGCGCCGCTTTTTTTATCGCGGCCGCCTCTCTGATTCCGAATTCCTCACTGTTGCTCAAGGACGTCAATCTGAATCCGACGCGGACAGGCCTGCTGACAGTCCTTTCTCAAATGGGGGGGAGAGTTCAGGTCATTGATAAAGAGGTAACGGATGAGCCCCGCGGAGATCTTCAAATCGTCTCGTCAGGTCTAAAAGGAACAACAGTGCCGGCGGAACTGCTTCCAACGCTGATTGATGAAGTTCCTATTCTGATGGTGGCCGCCTCGTTAGCCGAAGGGACAACGACTATTCTTGGAGCTGGTGAACTGCGGGTCAAAGAGACGGATCGAATTGTCTCAATGGCGACCGGTCTTCGCGCCATGGGGGCTCAGGTGATTACCAAGGGGAATGACGTGGTGATTCAAGGAGTTGGAAAGCTCCACGCGGCCCGCGTTCATAGCTACGGCGATCACCGGACCGCCATGTCGTTGGCAGTGGCCGGCCTGACAACGGAAGGGGAGACAACGATCGAGGAGGCGGACTGTATCGCCAAGTCGTTTCCCGCTTTCGCGCGGTGTTTGGAATCTGTTAAAAGAAATTGACATTGATATTTTAACTTTGTTATAATCGCTTTGCCTATCATCTTATTAAAGAAGGGATCGATGGCAAATCACTCCAACAACACACTCTGGAAACCGTTAAGCCTCGCGTCTAAAGCGATCAATTATTTTTTTGGAATGTTCTCCAACGATATGGGGATTGATCTTGGCACCGCGAACACACTTGTCTTTGTCAAAGGGGAGGGGATTGTTTTGTGCGAGCCTTCGGTCGTGGCCATTGAGCGTTCCACCAATGAAGTCCTCGCTGTGGGAGAAGAGGCCAAAAGAATGCTGGGACGCACTCCGGGGAATATTATAGCGATACGTCCTATGAAAGACGGGGTCATTGCCGATTTTGAAGTCACCGAAGCGATGCTCCGCTATTTTATTAAGAAGGTGCATCCCCGCCGGGTTTTGGTTCGTCCGCGGATGGTGATTGCCATTCCGTCGGGCATTACGGCCGTCGAGAAACGGGCTGTCAAAGATTCCGCGGAGCGGGCGGGGGCCAGAGAGGTTTTCCTGGTGGAAGAGCCGATCGCTTCCGCCATTGGCGTGGGGCTTCCCATTGAAGAACCGGCCGGAAATATGATCGTTGACATCGGCGGCGGCACGACGGAAATGGCGGTTATTTCTTTGTCGGGGATGGTTTTTTCAAAGAGTATCCGGATCGGCGGGGATGAACTCGATAACGCCATCATTCAGCATTTGAAGAAAACCTACAATCTGATGATTGGAGAACGGACGGCGGAGGAGATCAAAATCAAGGTGGGATCCGCGTTTCCGCTGGAAGAAGAATTAACCATGCAAGTCAAGGGGCGTGACCTTGTCGCCGGATTGCCTAAAGTCATTACCATTACTTCTCAGGAGGTTCGAGAGGCCTTAAGCGAGCCGATCGCCGCCATCGTGGAAGCAGTCCGGATTACGCTTGAACGAACACCTCCGGAACTCTCCGCCGATTTGATTGAACGGGGGATTATCCTTGCGGGGGGGGGAGCACTGCTCCGTGGAATTGACAAGCTCATTTCGCAGGAGACGGGGCTTCCGGTTCATGTTGCTGATGATCCATTGACCGCGGTGGCTCAAGGGACCGGGAAAATCCTGAGCGAAATCAAGTATCTAAAACGGATCTCCGTCAAAACCCGCAATGACATGAACAGCCACAGCAATAACATAAGTTGAGTTCCTTGCGGCGTCTCCGTGTTCTTCCATTCCTGATTCCCACCCTCCTGGTAGTGACCGTTTTCTGGCAGACTCTCTTTCTAAGAGAAGCTTTTCTCTGGATTCTTAAAATACCTCTGGGGGTCGTCCACGTCGTTTCCACCGAAGTCAAGAATTTGGTCGGTTACCGCTTCTTAGTCCGCGAGAATCAGGTTTTACGCGAGACCGTCGGAAAACTGACTGCTCAATCGGAAGGATTGAAAGCGGCCGCGCTGGAAAACGAACGGCTCCGGAAACTTCTCGATTTTAAATCGCCTCAAGTCCACCAGGTAATTCCCTGCCAGGTGATCGGGAGGGATGCTTCCGTCTGGACCCGGACGATCCTTCTTGACAAAGGAAAAAAAGAGGGTCTGCGGGCCGGTATGCCGGTGGTTTCTCATGAAGGGCTGGTCGGAAAAATCATCGATTTGGGAGGGTCGGTCAGCCGGGTTCTTTTATTAGTGGATCCCAATTCGCGCGTGGGCGTCGTACTGACCCAATCTAGAGAACAAGGGCTCTTAGTCGGACAGGGAAAGGAACTCTGCCGGCTCGAGTATCTTTCTCTGGAAGCGAACATTCAACTCCATGAGGAGGTCCTGACGTCGGGCGTGGGGGGGATCTTTCCCAAAGGAATTCTAGTGGGACACGTCGTGTTTATCGGCAGGGAACCTGACGGAATGCATCAGTACGCGTTGGTCCGCGCCGCCGTTCGTTTTCAGACTCTCGAAGAGGTTCTATGTCTACGGTAAGATTTTGGTGGATCGGCGTCGGGTGTTTGACGGCGGCGGTTTTGTTTGGATCTAGTTTTGGACAATGGATCCGCTTTGGGCCAAGCGCGCCTGATTTGCTGTTGATCGTTCTGGCCTGGTTCTCTTTGGATCTGCGGCTTTCCTCCGCGCTGGCATTGGGAATGGCGGCGGCCCTTATTAAAATCGCCGCCAGCGGCGAGCCCCCCCTTCTCGTTTTGGTCACTTTAACCGGTTCGGCCGCCTTCTCCCATTGGGCGGCCGGTCAATTCATTAAAGAAGTCCTCTCGGTGCAATTGGGGATTTTAGCCGTTCTCTGTTTTACGGTTTATCTAACGACTTTTATCTGGATTCATCCATTTGATTCCGCGGCGGCGGGAATCGGGTTTTTCTTCTCTCATGTTGTGCTGACGACTCTCTACACCGTCGCGGTCGCTCCGTGGATTTGGCGGTGGGTGAGGCGATTGTTAATTCGATGCGGCTGGGAATCCTCTACAAGATCTATCTCTTAGGTTTTTTGCTTCTGGCGATTCGGCTCTTTTGGATGCAGGTCATCCGGGCGGAGTACTACAAAGATCAGAGCGTCCGCAACCGCATACGCTTAATTGAACTGCCAGCCCCCCGAGGGACCCTTTATGATCGCAACGGGGAGATATTGGTGGAGGACAGGGTCCGATATGATCTGGCGTTGGTTCCGCAGGAAGTCGAAGATAGAGAAGAAATTCTTAAAGTAATTTCCCAGCAGTTGAATATTCCCGTTGGTTCCCTGCGGCAGGACTATCGCAAAAATTATCGAGCCCCATTCGCGCCGGTTTCGCTGGTCCCCAATATTTCAAAAGAGCAGGCGCTTGGTTTCGAAGAAAAACTTTTCCGTCTGCCCGGTTTGCTGGTGGAAACGCGTCCTACCCGTTACTATCACAACGGCCGGGCCATTGCTCATGTCGTCGGCTATTTGGGTGAAATTGGCGCGGAAGAACTGCTGAGGCTTAAGCCCTACGGCTATAAAGTGCGCGATTTAGTGGGCCGGACCGGACTTGAAAAAGGTTTTGATCTGGAACTCCGGGGAGAAAATGGGGGGACGCAGGTTGAGGTCGATCACCGCGGAAGAATGGTCCATGTCCTGGGGCATCGTTCTCCCAAACGAGGAAAAGATCTGCGGTTGACATTGGACGCAGATCTCCAGGAAAAGGCAAGTTCTCTTCTTGCCGGGCGCCGGGGGGCGGTGGTAGCTATCGATCCGGGGACCGGAGAAATTCTCGCGATGACCAGTTACCCGGCGTTCGATCCGAACGCGTTTCTGGATTCAAAGCGAAATGGAGAAATCAAAGAATGGCTCCAGCAGCAAGACAGCCCGTTTCTGAACCGGGCTTTGGGGGCCTACACGCCAGGCTCGATTTTTAAAATAGTGACTGCCAGCGCGGCCCTTCAGAGAGGAAAAATAAATCCCCAGACTTCTTTTGAATGCGATGGGTTTCTTAGATTAGGAAACCATTCTTTTGGCTGCTGGAACGAAGAGGGGCATGGATCTCAGAATTTATTTGAAGGGCTTGCTCATTCCTGCAATGTTTATTTCTTTCACCTGGGACTGCTCATGGGCCCGGAAGCGATTGCGGAAGAGTGTCGGCGATGGGGATTGGGAAAAGGGGCAGAGGTTGAGCTTTCCGGAGAAGCTCCAGGGCTGGTCCCCAATCGTCATTGGAAATGGCAGGTGTTTCATCAACCCTGGTATGATGGAGACACGCTCAATTTTGCCATTGGGCAGGGATATCTTTTAATGACGCCTCTGCAGGCGGCGCGGATGGTCTCGGCAGTGGCCAATGGGGGAAAGTTAGTCAAACCTTATCTGGTGAAACAGGTCGGTTCTGTTGAAGTCGCTCATCCTAGAAGCCAAACGATCGGAGTCAGTGAAAGAACACTCCAAGCCATTCTTGAGGGATTGCGCCGGGTGATTGACGACCCAACAGGGACAGGGCAGCTGGCGCTCTCCAGCCAGGCGAGCATTGCCGGTAAAACAGGAACCGCCGAGACTCCCGACGGAGTTGCTCACGCCTGGTTTGTCGGGTTCGCGCCCGTTGAAAATCCGAAGATCGCTTTCGCTGTTTTTCTGGAACATGGAGGAGGGGGAGGATACGCCGCGGCGCCGATAGGGAAACAACTTGCCGAGCAGTTTGCGGGAAAATGGAAAATGGAAAATAGGACCGATGAGAAAAAACTTTAGAACGCTTAGTTCGATTGATTGGGGAATCCCGCTGCTGGCGATGGTCTTATTCTTGCTGGGCTTAACGATTCTCTATAGCGCTTCTTTTCAAAAAGTCCAGGAGACCGGCATTCACTTTCCCCTCCGGCAAATCGGCTGGTTTGCCGTCAGCTGTATCGCTTTTGTCTTAGCGGCCAATTATCCTTATCGCAAATTAATTCACATCGCCTATCCGCTGTATATCATCAATATCGTTCTGCTTTTATTGACATTATTGCTGGGGTTAGTCCGCTTTGGGGCCCAGCGATGGCTGGCGCTTGGGGGATTTATCTTTCAACCCTCGGAGATTTCAAAACTGGTCGTCACTTTAACCCTAGCCCAATATATGGGGCATAACCGTCAGGGAGTCGTCTCCTTCCGCGGAACTCTCGTTTCAATGGTTCTCGTCGCTATCCCGCTGGTTTTGATCGCGGTTCAGCCGGACCTTGGAACGGCTCTGGTTCTTGTTCCGATCGTTTTTGCTTTGTTTTTAGCCGCGGAAGTCCCTTCCCGGTGGATTTTATTCTGGCTGCTGCTGGCTTTCCTGGCGGCGCCGTTGCTGTGGTTTCTACTTCGAGATTATCAACGAGACCGCCTGATGGTGTTTCTCAATCCCAATGTGGATCCCCTGGGCGCCGGTTACACCATTATCCAATCCAAAATCGCCATTGGCTCCGGTGGTTTCCTGGGAAAGGGATGGCTTTCAGGGACGCAGAATCAACTCAATTTCCTCCCCGAGCGCCATACTGATTTTATTTTCAGCGTGATTGGGGAAGAGTGGGGATTCGCGGGAGCGGTGATTTTATTACTGCTTTATTTATGGCTGATTCGCAAACTGGTTCAAATCACCCGGCAGACTCACGATCCGTACGGCAGGCTTCTAGGGACTGGAATCACAACGCTAATCGCGGTGCATATCCTGGTCAATATCGGCATGACCAGCGGCGTCATGCCGGTGGTGGGACTGCCGCTTCCGCTCATCAGTTATGGGGGGTCTAATCTATTGACCATTATGGTCGGCCTCGGTTTGATGGTGAATATAGAACTTCGGAGAACGATGTAAAGGGCCCTATCCGAAAACGTCGCAAGCTTATTTATCTTTATTGCTTAGACGTGATATAATAACTCTCCTTCTTCTGGGAGTCTCCGCCAATACAAATGCGACTCTTTTGGTGATAGATAGTAACGATAAAAAATGAGGCGGAATCATGAATAGTGTCAGCGATAGAAATCGCGTGAAGTTAGAAATCTTGAGAAAACTGGTGCTAATACGCTTAGTAGAACAGACCATCGCCAAGCGTTACCCAGAACAAAAAATGAGGTGCCCGGTTCATCTTTGTCTGGGGCAAGAAGCGACTGGCGCGGTGTTTGGCGTGTTGGCCGAGAAAGAAGATCTATTTTGGGGAAACTACCGTTCTCATGGGCACTATTTAGGAAAGGGAGGAGACTTGCGCAAGATGTTTCTAGAGGTGCTCGGTTCCTTTGAGGGATGTTCAGGAGGAATGGGAGGATCCATGCACTTAGTGGATCTTTCGCAAGGATTTGCTGGTTCTTCCGCCATCGTAGCAGCGACGATTCCTCAAGCGGCCGGCGCCGCTCTTTCTTTTAAATTAAGAGGGGAACCCCATGGGGTTGTCGTTTTCTTCGGAGACGCCGCCGTTGAAGAAGGAGCTATTTATGAAACGATTAATCTTGCGCTTTTGCATCAACTCCCCTTGATTTTCGTCTGTGAAAACAACCGGTTAGCAATCAATACAAGAATTGAAATCAGAAGTTATATAGGTGAACTGTACAAACGGTTTTCTTCAATTGGACTGCGATTTGCTAAAATTTCGGGTACCCGTGTTGAAGATGTCATTCGGGCGGCAGAATCGGCTTTTTCATGCATTCATTCAGGGAGGGGCCCTTTTTTCATCGAGTGCGAGGTGGAACGATGGGCAGCCCACGTGGGGCCTGCTTATAAAGGGCCGGTGGATTTATGGTGGCAGGATCCCGCGAAACAAGAGGCTTCTTCGTGTCCTATCGCAGTGCTGGCTATGGATTTGATCACAAGGGAAATGATTACCCTAGATGAGTTAATCAAATTACACGATGATACTTTGAGAGAAATCGAGAATACGTTTAAAGAAGCTATGGATACTATGGATACAGCGAGAGAAACATTGCCTAATCCTGAAAACCTTGTTTTTTCTTCTCCTCTTTTGTCTTTTTTACCTCAAAAAAAATTGTGGGGAACTGTGACTAATTCCGATGAGTATCAGGAACCATCAAAAGTGATGAATCCCTTTTAACGAGTAAACTCAAATGGAACAACAAGTAGGCACCCATATGATTAGTTATGCCCAGGCGATCTGCGAAGCGACAGATCAAGCAATGCAGCTGGACCCGTCGGTTATTGTTATTGGGCAGGGGACCCGTGATCAAAAAGCCATCTTTGGTAGTATAACGGGACTCTTTGATAAGTATGGTCCTGATAGAGTGATGGAAATGCCTTTATCCGAAAATGCGATGGTTGGTTTCTGTATCGGCGCCGCTTTTAATGGGCTTCGCCCTGTTTTCATCCTTCAGCGGGCTGATTTTCTGCTTCTGGCGATGGATCAACTTCTCAACCATGCCGCAAAATGGTACTTTATGTTTGGAGGAAGTAGAAGTATCCCTCTGACGATTCGTTGCATCATCGGTAAGGGATGGGGACAAGGCCCTCAACATTCCCAAAGCTTACACGCTATTTGCTCTCATTTTCCCGGCCTAAGGGTTTCATTGCCTTCCACGCCGTATCAAGCAAAGGGATTATTACTGAATAGTATTTTTTCAAATGACCCGTCAATTCTTTTTGAGGCGCGTTCTCTCTTTGACTTAAAAGAGGAAATTCCTTCAGAACCTTACGTTGTGCCATTCGGTAAAGCAACCGTGGTACAAGAAGGAACAGCTTTGACCCTCGCGGCTACTTCGTATTTGACAATAGAAGCGAAGAAAATAGCTGCTCTATTGTCTCAGTCAGGGTATTCAATAGAGGTCGTGGATATTACTTCTTCAAATCCAATAGATTATGAAACAATAGAAACTTCGGTTGCCAAAACGGGAAGGCTCGTTATTCTGGATATCTCTTGGAAGGAATGTGGTTTAGCATCAGATTTGAGCGCGGAAATAAACGAGCGCCTTTTTGGAAAACTGAAGACTCCGGTTCAACGAATAACAATTCCACCGTGGCCTGCGCCAACAGCCGCTGCTTTGGAGAGGGAATACTATCCGACCGCAGAAACAGTTGTGGAAAAATGTGAGAAGATCCTAAAATCCTGATCAAAATGAATTATATTATAGGAATTGACTTAGACAATACGATCATTAACTATGAAGATAGTCTTTATCATTTAGCTCGCGAAAGAGGTCTCATTGATGCCGGTGTTCGTAAAAATAGAACTGAAATTCGGGACGCAATCCGGCGCGCCCACGAAGGAGAAATTGAATGGCAGAAATTACAGGCCGAGGTGTACGGAGTACGGATAAAGAATACAATGCCCTTTCCCGGAGTCAGAAAATTCTTTCGGTCATGTAAGAAACACCAGATCCCTGCTCATATTATCAGTCATAAAACAGAATATTCCACTATCGCGTCGGTGAGAATCAATCTCCGGCAAGCCGCCCTGGCATGGTTAGAAAAACAGAAGTTCTTGGAAAACGTTTTCTTCGAACCAACGCGACACGATAAAATTAAAAGGATTATTCAATTAGGATGCACGCATTTCATCGATGATTTAGAAGAAACTTTTCTAGAGGACTCGTTTCCGATGCATATTGGAAAGATTCTTTACGGTTCAAATAGTCACAAGGTACGCCTTCCTAATATTACTGTGGTGAATAGTTGGCATGAAATAAACCACTTATTTTTCAAGAATGCGTGAAATGAGCCAGGAAGAACTACAATCTATTTTTTCATGCTTGGTAAGGGAAAAAATTGCCACGATCAAAAGAATTGGTCGGGGACGGAATAACCGTATTTACAAACTTGTCCGGCGGAATAAAAAACCGTATGTCGCCAAGCTCTCATTGCCGGGGGATAGACAGAGAAACAAACGATTACGGCATGAATTTTTTAGTCTTCACTTCCTTTGGGAGAATGGTGTGCGGTGTATTCCTAAGCCTATTTTAGTGGCCGAAAAACAGGGATGCGCTATTTATGGATACATTGAAGGGAATAAAATTCCCCCAAATCAAATCAGTGAAGCGGAAATTGAACAGGCAATAACATTCCTGGGAGAGTTAGAAGCGTTAAAAAAGAAAGAAGATGCTTTATCCATACAACCGGCGTCCGACTCCTGCTTTTCGATTGAAGAAATCGAAGGGAATATTGATAGAGGGGTAAAACGTTTGCGAGCGATTCGCCAAGAAGGGTATTCTTATCGAGCGATGCAGGATTTTCTCGAAAGAGACTTCCTTCCGGCGCGAAAAGATATTTTAAAATGGGTTCGGCGGCGTATAGCGCAAGTAGATTTTTCTTTCTCACGAAAATTAAGTCGAAAAGAAAGGATGTTGAGCCCTTCAGATTTTGGTTTTCATAACGCTTTGCGATCGTCAGAGACGGGGAAAATTATTTTCCTGGATTTTGAATACTTCGGATGGGATGATCCGGCGAAAATGATTTCCGACTTTCTGCTGCACCCGGCCATGAGTCTTAGTAAAAAATTAAAACAACAATTTGTCATGGGGGCGGTAAAATACGCAGTGAAGTCCGGCCGACTTATGGAAAGGGTGAGAATGGTTTATCCGTTGTTTGGTCTGAAGTGGTGTCTAATCTTACTCAATGAATTTGTCCCGGAATTGATGCAAAGAAGGCGTTTTGCCGGCGATGAAAAGATAGATACAGCCACGCTTCAAAAAGAGCAGTTAGAAAAAGCCAGACAAATGCTAACAAGGGTTATCGCCGAATATCAAAGCTTTCCCTATGATACCTGAAGCTATAAAGCCAGATTCTACGGTACTGGATGCTCGATCTATCGAATTGCGCAAGACTATTCTTCAAGTCATGGAGATAAGTCGTAAAGGGCATTTGGGAGGGGCTTTTTCAGTTTTGGAAATTGTTCGGGTTCTTTTCGATGATATCCTTTGTTATCGCCCCAACGATCCCAAGTGGGCCAACAGGGATCGCTTCATTCTCAGTAAAGGACATTCCTGTCTTGCTCTCTATGTAATGCTGGCTGATAAGGGTTTTTTCCCAAAGGCAGAACTTTGGAAATTTTGCAAAAAGGACGGGATCCTGGGAGGGCATCCTGAATCTAAAATCCCAGGGGTGGAGGTCGCGACCGGAAGCTTGGGACACGGTCTTTCCATTGGCGTAGGATTTGCTCTCTATGCTCAGTATAAGAAATTGAATCACCGTACGTTTGTTGTGTTGAGTGATGGGGAGAGTAACGAAGGATCTGTTTGGGAAGCGGCTCTGTTTGCTCATAAACACAAACTAGAAAACCTTACCGTTATCATTGACTACAACAAATTCCAGACCTACGGGACCACTTATGAAGTTCAAGATTTAGAACCTTTTGCCAAGAAATGGGAAGGATTCGGATTTTCCACAAGAGAAGTCAATGGACATGATGTGGAAGAACTGCGGGCTGTTTTCTCAAAGCTTCCTTTTGAACGTCATAAGCCGAATGCAATCATTTGTCATACGATTAAAGGAAAAGGTGTCCCCTTTGCAGAAAACAATCCCGCGTGGCACTACAAAAACAAAATCAGCGATGAAGAAATTCGAGCTCTGTTTGCTGCTGTCGAGGTGAAAAATGCGTAAGGCCTGTCTTGATATGGTTTATGAATTAGCGAAGACCGATGAGCGGATCATGTTCATCGGCTCTGATTTGGCCGCTGAAACACTCAAAGAGTTTCGGAGAGAAATGCCCGAAAGATTTTTTATGGAAGGGATCTACGAATCTAATCTGATCGGGGTCGCCGCAGGATTAGCTTTAGAAGGGATGATTCCTTATGTGAATACCATAGCGACATTTTTAACCCGCCGGTGTTTTGAGCAAATTGTTCTTGATCTGTGTTTACATCAGGCTAATGTCCGGTTGATTGGCAATGGGGGGGGCATGGTATACGGTCCCTTAGGACCTACTCATTTAGCCATAGAAGATATTGCGATTTTGCGCGCCATACCAAACATGACTATTCTAGCTCCTGCAGATGCTAATGAGATGCGGCGTCTGATGCCCCTGACAGTCAATCACAAAGGACCTATTTACATCCGTTTGGGCAAAGGGGGAGATCCTATTGTGACCCATCAGCATACACCCCTTCAAATTGGTAAAGCAGTTTTGGCGCGGGAAGGAACGGATGCCCTCATTGTGACTACAGGTATTACTTTAGCCATTGGACTGGATGCCGCTGAGATTCTAAAAATCAAGGGCATTAATGTAACGGTGTTACACTTGCATACCCTCAAGCCCATAGACCAAGAAGAGCTTCTTAAACAGATCGCCGTCGTTCCCGTGGTTGTAACCTTAGAGGAACATACCCTGAATGGGGGGCTGGGAAGTATTGTCGCGGAATTGATGGCGGAAGCGAATTTTAGTTCGCCAAAGTATCTGAAGCGGATTGGAATCCCTGATGTATTTCCAGAAGGATATACCTCACAAGCTGAACTCATGGAGAGATACTCCATCAGTTCAGAAAATATTGTTGCTACCGTTGTGCGATCGAGTGACTATGTCAAACGTGCCAGCGAACGTCGTTGATAAAAGCTGGGAGATGACGTGGAGAGTTTCCAAAGCTAATGAACGATACTTTGACGCGATTGCGGCTACCTACGATCAGGATCCCGCGCAGAAATATGGCGCTTTTCATGATAATAGTAAAGAGAGATACCGCGAATTCCTTCGTAAGAATATTTCCTTAATACGTCATGGCAAAACGGTTAATCTTGGATGCGGGACTGGGAACATGATAGACGTAGAAGCAGAGTTTGGACTCACTTCTATGGGGATTGATATTTCTTCAAGAATACTCGAACAAGCCAAACGGATTACGCCCCGCTTAATTCGCGGAGATTTTTATCGATTGCCATTCCCAGACGAAAGCATCAGTCTCGCAAGCGGGTTTTTACTGCTGCACCACGTCTATGATCATGACCTATTTTTTCGAGAGATTCACCGTGTCCTAAAACCAGGGGGATTTTTCTTCTCGGATTACGACCCTAATTTTTATCCCTCTTCTTCCACAAAGGAACATTGGTTATTAGGGAGGATATGGGGGCTGCGCCGTATGATTTCGTATCGAGTGATGAAAGTAGGGACAGAAATTGATTTAGAAACGGCGCGATTGGCGGACTATTATAGCGAAACAATTCCTGGACTTAAAGAGGAAGATATCGAGTCCGCCTTGAGACGATCTGGTTTTGATCGTATCCAGGTCATTATTCATTCTGATGGGAAATCTTTCAGAGAACCACGCCATGGAAGGTTTGTGCAGAAGGTATTTGAAGGAATTTTGTGGCTGTCAGGTGAAAGAGAGTATCGAAAACTGGCTAAGAATCTCGCGGTGATCGCTCAGAAGCCAGGATCAGACCATGCGTGGAGCCGCTAAGATGAATCGAAGAGTATTTGTGACAGGCGCTTCTGCGGGTATTGGTCATGCTTTGGCGAAATTACTGGTTGAAAAAGGGGATACTGTTTGGGGGATTGCCCGACGGGGAAACGATTTGGCGACATTACAACGAGAATTACCGCAAGGCCGCTTCTTTTATAACGAGTGTGACATTACGAATCTGGAACAAATTAATCAAACAAAGCAACTCTTGCGAGAAAACCAGTTTGTCCCCGAGGTAGTCATTCTCAATGCGGGTACGAATCATTCCGATCTCATTCCAGAATATGACCATCAAGCGTATAACAGAGTTTTCTTAACCAACCTCTTCGGAGCAATGGTTTGGGTTGAATATTTTTTGCCCCTCTTCAAAGAAGAAAGAAAGGGGCAATTTATTGCGATTTCTTCCATGTCGGCCTTTCTCACTCATTCAAGAGGGGCGGCTTATTCAGCTTCAAAAGCGGCGCTGACAATGACTTTTGAAAGTTTACAGAAACGTTATTGTTCCGAAGGCATCTTTTTTAAGACAATTCACTTAGGACCGGTGAGAACAGCAATGGGACCTTCTCATTTTCCATTTTTGGTGTCAGACAGGACAGCGGCCATGAAGATTATGAGAGCTATAGAACAGAAGAAGACTGTTGTTGATTTTCCAAAATGGATAGTCGGAATAGCTCGACTTTCTCAAGTGGTCCCTTTCGGTCGTCAGCTCTTTCGATAGATTGACTTTGAAACGTGCGGGCGTTATACTATGAATAGTTCTTGCCCAACGACAGGTTAGAATATGATATCTCGGTTAAACTATGAAAAACTGGTGGTGGATTATATAACAACACTCAAGACAGAGTTGCGTCATTTTTCCGCTCCCGAACCCTTCTTGGACATGTGGGTTCCTGACGGGGATGATGCTGTGAGCATCCTCAACTTAATCGAGTCAGCCGCCACACATCATCTTGAAAATCTTTCTTTGGAAATCGGAGAAGAGACTTTAAAACGCGTTGATTTGGTCAAACTTTTGGAATCATTGAATCAGGTCAGTATCACTCTGGTTCGAAAGATGGGGAAATCGATTGTTTTAGAGATTTCGCTTTCAAAAAGAGGATTAGCTCAGCTTGAATTTGCGGATGTTCCCATTGCCTACCATCGAAGCGTCAGCGCCTGCGGCGTTAGCAGAAGCTATCAGCGGTCGCTGCAGAAAAAAAACCCGTGGGTCTTCTGCGAAAGCGTCGTCAGTAAAGTGATTCTACAGATGAATATCGATCCTCATACTCACATCGTGGAGGAAGCCGCCTATAGCGGAGCCGTGACTCCTGTTTCCAAGTATCTCTTGGACCAGTTATGCCGGATTCTCGCTGGCAAGCCGCTCAATGAATGCCATGACCATGCCGTTATCCGATTAGAATATGAATTGCGGGATAAAACGCTCAAAAGATCCAATCCCGGGATTACGCTGCCATCCAACGCGTGGGGAGTATTTAAGGATTTAAATCAACTGGTTCGTTCGATTAGTGCTGACTATAGACAAAAGGCCTGCTACAATGAAACAAAGAATTTCTTCGTTCAAAAACCGTCGGAGCAATGGATGACACTGCCTGAAGAGGGAAAGAGACAGCGCTTGGCTGAAATAATTGAACAATTTTGCCGTGAGAAGGAGATTGATTCTTCTAAAATTCGTTTGGAAAACCTTCTACGCGGAGAGAGTCTTATTATTTCCGCGGACAGGGAGGTTTATGAGACGCGTCCTCATTTCCTGTTGGAGTTGGAATATTATTTAAAAAGAAATGTGGATCGGGAATTATCACTATGGACGCCGGAGGAATCCGACAAAAACAAAATTCGCTGGAATGACGCTATGAAAACCGCCGTCGGTGAAAGGGGACAAGCATGAATCTGGATCCGCGTTACGCTTTTGGAAGTCCTGCTTTGAAGGATCTGATTTTGGACGGAACCAAAATCGCGTGGCACATGGAGCGGGTTAGGGCTTGGGAACATGGGGAGAGAGTGGCTCCGATTACGATTGACATGGCATTGACACGGGCCTGCAATTACGGGTGTGAATACTGCTACGCGAAATTGCAGGAGAACGACCGCAAGACCATCTCCAAAGAAGTAATCGATCATTTCCTTGAAGATTGCGCTGAAATCGGAGTCAAAGCAATCAGCTTGGTTTCGGACGGTGAAAGCACGATTTCGCCGATTTTTGTTGATACCATTATCCGCGGAAAAGAATTGGGATTGTGCATGGCAGTCGGGACGAACGGGTTTGTTCTCAATCGGCGCAAATTGGAGTTGATCCTGCCCCACCTGACTTACCTTCGGGTCAACATATCCGCGGGAGAACCCAAGCGGTACGCCGAGATCATGGGGGTTAAAGAAGAATGGTTTTACCAGGTGTGCCAGAATATCCGGGACATGGTGGAAATCAAGAAGCGGGATAGTCTGCCGGTCACGATCGGGATGCAGATGGTTTTAATGCCCCAGTACAACGACCAGATTATTCCGCTGGCCAAGCTGGGGAAGGAGCTGCGGCCGGACTATTTGATTATCAAGCATTGCAGTGACAATGAAGACGGCGCTTTAGGGGTGGATTATTCCGGTTATAAGTCTTTGTACGGACTGCTGAGATCTGCAGAGAATTACTCCGATGAGGAGTATGTGGTTAAGATAAAGTGGTCCAAGATCATGCAGGATGGCACACGCAGTTATCAAAGGTGTTACGGGGCTCCTTTCATTCTTCAGATGTCCGGGACCGGGTTGGTCGCTCCTTGCGGCGGCCTTTTTAACGAGCGTTACAAGAAATTCCACATCGGCAATATCACGGAAAAACGTTTTAAGGATATTTGGAGTTCAGATCAGTATTGGGAGGTTATGAATTATCTCGCGTCGCCGGAATTTAACGCGCAGACGATGTGCGAATCACTCTGTCTCCAGCACAACGTCAATGAGACACTGGACAACCACATGAAAGAAAGGATACGGCTGGAAACGCCGCAGGGCGCCCCTCCTGAGCACCTTAATTTTGTCTGATGAGCGCGGGCGTTTTACTCAATGGTTTTCTGTCGTTTGTCATCCTGCTGGTGATTCATCTATTGATCCGCCGGTTCATCCGTGTTCAAAGGGAGATCTTACTCCTGTTCGTGCTTTTCCTGTTGTTTCCCCTGTTGTGTTTCATCATCTTGACCATCAAGAGCGCTGACCCGTCAGCAAATTTGATAGCGACAGCGGCTGTTTATTTTTCGTTAGCGCTGGTTTATCTGCAGACTTATCCCGTTCTTACTACCGAGATTCCATCCTTCAAAATCTTGAGGCTGGTGCATGATCAAAAGGGGATTACCGAGACGGAGATCATCGCTTCTCTGAGGGACGACAAGGAGCTATTCGACGCCAAGGTCGAGGAATTGGAAAAGGACTCTCTCGTCGTTCGACGCAAAGACAACCGTTATGAACTCAGTGGGTCAGGCAAGGCATTAGCGGATCTTTTTATTTTGTACCGTTCCTTGCTGGGAGCTAAATGGGGAAAGGGATGAAAAAACTGCCGACTCTTTCAGTAGTGATGCCGTGCCTCAATGAGGAAGAGAATATCGAGGCGGCGGTGAAATCCACATTAGCCGCTTTCGACCACTATGGTATCGAAGCGAAATTGATTATTGTCAACGACGGCAGCACTGATAAAACCCGTGAAATTGTCTGTCAATTGATGGCAATGGACAGCCGCATTCTCCTCTTGGAGCACGACAAGCCGCGGGGGATAGGAGCTTCCTTTTGGGGTGGGGTAAAACAAGCCAAAGACGAATACGTGACGATGTTTCCCGGAGACAACGAAAACAACCCTGAGGAAACCCTGGCGTACTTTGAATTAACAGAAAATGTCGATATCATTATTCCTTTCGTTCATAACAGCGAAATTCGATCGCGGTGGCGCCGTGTTATCTCTTCTTTTTACCGTTTTATCATTAACATCTCCTTTGGAACAAGTCTCAATTATATGAACGGCACCGTCATCTATAATACGTCTGTCCTGAAAGAGGTACAGCATTATTCAACCGGTTTTTTCTACCAGACGGAAACGCTCATTCGGCTGATCCGTGCGGGGTATCTGTATGCCGAAGTCCCGCATTTCTTGCAATACCGAAGTTTTGGACAGACCAAGGCGCTTTCCCTGCGGTCTTTCTGGAACGTCACAAGGGGTTATTTCCGGCTCATGTGGGATGTTCACGTTCTTCGTAAAATTGGCGCCGCTACCCTGGAGATTAATCGGGCTTCAGCGACCTATCGCCGCCGGCACAAAAATCTCAATCAAACGTGTGTGAGTGGCCGGACCGGATGAATACCACTTCGGTTTCTCTTTTAATATTTTCGTTTTCCTGGATAGCGCTGGCGGTGGTTCTTCATGTCCTTTCTTACCGTTTGATATGGGGAGAGCGCGGTCCTCGTTCACCTCAGGGATTTCTTGTTAAATTGATTTTAGGAATGAATTTATTTCTGTTGCCGGGTGTTCTGACGGTTGCCCGCGATCAAGCAAGAACGGCGTGGGAAACGATTCTGATGCTGGTTTTTGTTTTCCTGGTGGTGAATAGTTTTCTCTACGCGTACTTTCATTTTTTTAACATGAGCGAAACCGCGCGCCGGATTCGAATACTCTTGCAGCTCCGTCTTAAAGGAGTGCTTCAGCCAGAAGAAATGAGGGAAGATTACTCCCCCGTTAGTATGGTGAAGGTCCGGTTAAATCGCCTCGTTGAAACAGGGCAAATTATTAAGAGATCGGATGATCAATATTATATTGCCAACTTTTTTCTCCTAAGGGTCGCTCTTTTCATCGCGGCATGGCGTTCTTTATTAGGGTTTAAACAACGGAGGAGAGAAAATGTCTAAAGTGCTTGTCACAGGGGGGGCCGGTTTTATTGGGAGTCATTTGGTGGAACGCTTAGTCCAGGAAGAAGACGAAGTGGTAGTGATTGACAATTGTTCAACCGGCCGGTTGTCCAATGTGGCGCCATTTCAGTCGAGAAAAAATTTCAGGTTCTACAAAAAAGATATCGGCGATTTCGATTCGATTAAGGAGTTATTTCTAAGGGTTGAAATAGTTTATCATATTGCCGGACTTGCCGATATTGTCCCTTCCATCCAGCGCCCGCTCGATTATTTCCGGTCGAATGTGGATGGGACCGTGAACGTGATGGAGGCGGCGCGGTTGTCGAAAGTGAAACGAGTGGTGTACGCCGCTTCCTCTTCCTGTTATGGTATTCCGGATGTTTTTCCTACTCCCGAAACAGCTTCTGTCCGTCCCCAATATCCGTATGCCTTGACTAAATTCATCGGGGAGCAGGTGGTCCTGCACTGGGGGCAGGTTTACAAAGTGGGGGTAAACTCTCTCCGGTTCTTTAATGTCTATGGGCCCAGAGCCAGAACCAGCGGGACCTACGGCGCTGTTTTCGGCGTTTTCCTGGCGCAGAAAATCCATGGCAAACCCTTTACCGTCGTGGGCGACGGCACGCAGACCAGAGACTTCACCTATGTCACCGACGTGGCCGACGCGGTGATTACCGCGGCCAGAAGCCAGTTAAAAGATGAGATTTTCAACATCGGTTCCGGCCGGGCAGTGAGTGTGAACCAAATCGCGGAACTTTTAGGAGGAGAGAAAATCTTTGTGCCAAAACGCCCCGGAGAACCGGACTGCACTTTCGCTGACATCTCAAAAATCCAAAAACTGCTCGGCTGGCGGCCCAAAGTCTCCATTGAAGAGGGGGTCAGCCGGCTGCTCCAATCTATGAACGATTGGAAGGAGGCGCCCGTCTGGACTCCCGAAACCATCGCGACAGCGACCCGTGATTGGTTCCGTTATTTGGGATGATCCCACCACGGCACGTTGTTCTAATCTGCGAGGACGGGTGGGAAGGAATCCGAAAATTCGTCCTGTTTCTTTCCGAGAATAAAATTCCGGTTTCGGTGATCATTAAAGGAGACCCGGGGAACGAAGTTAAAGAAATGATTTCTTCAAAACCGGGCGTCCAAAATTATTTTTTCGAACGGAATTCATATCGCGTGTTTCTTTACCCTCTTCTGGGATGGTTGTATCTACGGCGCCGATGGGATGTCTGTTGTATTACTAAAGAGAGAACATACAAGGAATTAAAGGTTTTACAGCGGATCTTCAGATTTTCTCTCTATCACTTTCTGGAATCGGGAAGCAATTCACTACTGCAAGACTGCCGTGGGAAAAAGACCCCTTTTAACGACTATCTCCAGTTGACGTAACCTGCCTTCCTATATTATACTTACTCCTCTATGATTCCACCACCTGATTTACGGCCCAAAGGGCCGACAGCAAAGCTGTATCCACCTTCGATGGATAAATCAACTGGTGGGATGACACCCAAGGTTGTGATTCTTTGCGGGGGTAAGGGAACCCGCCTCAGGAACGAAGCGGACACAGTGCCGAAACCCCTTGTTAAAATTGGAGATATGCCAATTCTCCGGCATATTATGAAGAGCTACGACTATTACGGGTTTAAGGATTTTATCCTTTGCCTAGGATATAAGGGAGAGATGATTAAGCAGTATTTTCTCACCTTTGAAGAACTTTCCAACGATTTTACCCTGGACCTCCGTTCAAAACAGCAGAAAGTCATCCATCACGAAAATGCCGCCTTAGAGGACTGGAGGATCAGTTTTATCAACACCGGCCTTGAGACTCCGACCGGCGGGCGCGTCAAGAAAATCGAATCACTCATCGTCGGGGATATTTTCATGCTGACCTACGGGGATGGCCTGAGCGATGTCAATATTCTCAAACTGCTGGAGTTTCACAGAGAGAAAGGAAAGATCGGAACACTGACGGCGGTTCACCCGACGACCTCTTTTGGCACCGTGGAGGTGGACGGAAATGGGATCGCGAAGAGCTTCAAAGAGAAACCCATGGTGGAAGGGTTGATTAACGGCGGTTTTTTCGTTTTCGATCGCCGGTTTTTTCAATTCCTGAATGAGGATTCCATCCTTGAGGAGGAACCGTTGAAGGAATTGGCCCGTCGGAAAGAACTGGCTGTCTTTGTTGGGGAAGGATTTTGGGAATGCATGGATACGTTTAAACAGGCGGAGCATTTAAATAAAATGTGGGAACAGGGGAATCGGCCCTGGGCGGTTTGGGAAGTAAAAACTCCGCCAGAGGCGGATCCGCCTTCGGCGGAAGAAGACAGAAAGAAAAGGTATGCGGAAGGAATTCTGGCAAGATAAGAAAGTTTTTATCACGGGAGGAACTGGTTTTGTCGGCGCTCATCTGGCCGCCGAGTTAGTAAAAATCTGCCCCAACGTCATTTGCCTGATCCGGGACGATGTCCCCCATTCGCTTTTTTCCCTTGAAGGGCTGAATCAAAAGGTGGTCTCTGTCCGCGGCGATCTTGGGGATTATTTTCTTTTGGAAAGGATTCTGTGCGAGTATGAGATTGATATGGTCCTGCACCTGGGGGCGCAGACCATCGTGACGACCGCCCTCGCGGGGCCTGTCGGGACATTCAAAAGCAACATCGAAGGGACATGGAATCTGCTGGAGGCCTGCAGGCGTTTTCAGAAAATAAAAGCGGTCGTGGTCGCGTCCACCGACAAGGCGTACGGCCCCAGTGAACAGCTCCCTTATCAGGAAAGTTTCCCCCTTTTGGCCAATGGCATCTACGATGTTTCCAAAAGCTGCGCCGATCTCATCGCGCGGGCGTACGCCCAATCCTATGGACTCCCTGTCTGCGTGACTCGTTGCGCTAACCTTTTCGGCCCGGGGGACCTAAACTTCAACCGCATTATCCCGGGGACGATTAAAGCGGTTTTC
This sequence comes from uncultured Planctomycetia bacterium, assembly GCA_964372345.1. Classification (GTDB taxonomy): domain Bacteria; phylum Omnitrophota; class Gorgyraeia; order JACOVV01; family JACOVV01; genus JACOVV01. The sequence continues at coordinate 36,729 of CAYJQR010000006.1, forward strand.
TTCGATGAGGAACTTCAAATCCGGAGCGACGGGAAATTCCTGAGGGAATATTTTTACGTTAAAGACGTCGTGGCGGCGTATCTTTTGCTGGCCGAAAAAATGGTCGAGAACAATATCAAAGGAGAGGTTTTCAACTTCGGCGCGGGACACCGCTGCGAGGTCAACGAGATCGTTGACGTAATCTCCCGGTTGATGCGGGCCCCCGGCCTAAAAAAGCGGATTTTAAATCAAGCCCAGACGGAAATCCGGGACCAGTATCTGGACGCGGCCAAGGCCGGAAAGTTACTCGGATGGCGGCCCCGATGGGAAATGGAACCTGCTCTAAAGGAGACGATTCTCTGGTATGAAGAATTCTTCAGAAAAAACAGTGTCCAGCAGGGGGAAAAACCCCTCGCTTATTGACGGGGTTGTCGTCCAGCCGCTGAAGATCATCCCCGACGACCGCGGTTTTATCCTCCAGATGCTCCGCAAAGATGATCCGCTCTTTGAACAATTCGGGGAAATTTATTTCTCCGCCGTCTATCCCGGCGTCGTGAAAGGATGGCATCTTCACCGGTGGATGACGTTGAACTACGCTGTCGTCTGCGGCATGATCAAGTTGGTTTTATACGACGGCCGAAAGGAATCTCCGACGAACGGCAGGATTCAGGAGATTTGTCTCGGTGAAAGAAACTACTCTCTTGTTAAAATTCCACCGCTGGTGTGGAACGGTTTTCAAGGACTAGGCACACGCCTTGCCATGGTGGCGAACTGTTCCACGCACCCGCATGATCCCGCCGAGATCGAGAGACTTGATCCGATCAATAACAATATCCCGTATGATTGGGGTGTGAAGCGCCGCTAATGAAAAAAACAGTCGCGATCATCGGCGGAAGCGGCCTGGTGGGGGGCTATCTCACGCGGATTTTCAAGGGAGCCCAAACATACAAAAAAGTTGTGCCGACCACCCACTCGATTCAAAAAAAGGGATTCTATCCCCTCGACATGACTCAGTCGGCGCGGATGGAAGAGTTCTTCTTAAATCATCGCCCTGACGTCGTCATTTTCGCGGCGGCCATGACCCATGTGGATCGGTGCGAGGAAGAAAGAGAACTCTGTTTGAGGAGCAACGTCGAGGCGGTGAAAGATACCGTTCGTTTTTTAAAGACACTAGGAAAACCTTTTCAATTAGTTTTTTTCTCAACGGAGTACATTTTTGACGGGGAAAAAGGACCTTATCGGGAAAATGACCCGGCAAATCCATTGAGTGTTTATGGAATGTCCAAGTGGAGGGCGGAAGAATTGATCCGCGGTGAGGTCGAAGATTATCTGATCGTCCGCGTCACCGGCGTGTTCGGGTTAGAAGAGAGCGGAAAGAATTTCTTTTACACGCTGGGACGGCACATCGCCCAGAAGAAAACCGTAAAGGTTCCCAGCGATCAAATGTCAACGCCTACTTACGCCGGGTTCATTGCCAGGGCCGTCCACAGTCTGGTAGAGTCGGGGAAGAGGGGGACGTTTCATGTGGCGGCAAGCACCCGAATCAGTCGAGCAGATTTTGCTCTTGCAATCGCCCATCGCTTCGGCTGGGATCCAAAATGGATCCAACCTGTTCTTACCGCCCAACTCGGACAGAAAGCGAAAAGGCCGCTCAACGC
>CAYJQR010000007.1:0-35409 GCA_964372345.1 uncultured Planctomycetia bacterium
TAGGACTCCCGGTTTTGATCGTAACGCTCCCATTGATTATCTTTGGCGTGTTATTGTTTTCAATCACTCCAAAACCGGCCGTTGCTTCTCAGGATCAATCTCCTGTGAATCCGTCGCCAAGTCCGTCAACTCCCGTGGCAACCCAGGTCAGTTTACTTCAGCTTGAAATGGCGCTGTAAACAGTGGGACGAGACTTCACCCAGAGAACGGCATGTTTTTCCGCTTATAAATACAACATATAAATTGTAAAATACTTGAAATAACAACTTTTATATTGTATACTCTCTTTATATGAGTAAAGCAGTTCTTAAAACCCAGAAGGACTTATTAGCCGCGTTAGGAGAGAAGCTCGAAGGGTTTTATCTGGCCGGGGGGACGGCTTTGGCCTTGTTTTATTTCCAGCACCGGCTTTCGGAGGATTTGGATTTCTTCACACAGCAATTTGAAAGGACAAGAGTCATCCGGATAATCGAAAAACTCGCGGGACAGTTTCCCAAAAAAACAATCACGCTGGAAGCCGAACAATCGCGGCCGGAGAGAGCGCGAATGATGATCTATTATGTTCATTGGACTAAGAAGGAATTTATTAAGATTGATTTTGTGGAAGATTTTTTAAAACTGGCAAAGCCCCTAAAAGTGGTTGATCGTGTTTCGGTTTTGTCTCTGGAGGATATTTTCTTAAGAAAAATCTTCGCGATCACGGGAGCTATTCAGGGAACGGATCAGGTTGGACGCAAGCAATTGTTAGGCGGACGTCAGGAAGCCAAAGATCTTTACGATTTGTATTGCCTCTCTCACACCTTTATGCCTCTTTCCAAGTTCGCGATCGAGTATTGTGACGCTGCCCGGCAAGAGGGGATTATTCATTGGTTCCATACCTATGACCGGTTCAAAATGAAAACAGGGTTGCTGGATTTAAAAACCAATGAAAAAACAGATTATCGGGAAATCGAACGGCATTTTAAGAGTGAGATAGACCGGCTGGTTGAGAAGGGAATAGGACTATGAGACGGAGAGACTGGTTGTGGGATCGGCGGATCCGAACCCAGGACGCGGCGAGAATTTTAAAGGATCCAAACCATGAGCGGTTTACTGATCTGGCGGCCCTTCTTTTGGCACGGAAGAACGTCCCTAAAGAAGTTTTCAAAGAATGGCTTTCTCCATTGGATTTTTGCCGTCACTGGCCCAGGATCAAGCGGCAAATGCGGACCGACCAATGGAACAACCCGCGGATCGTTTTCTGGCAGGCGGTGTATGAGAGAGTGAGGGAAAGTTACCTGCAGAAAGGAATTCATCTCTCTAGCCGTGGAACAGGGAAAAAAATGAGGGATGAACTTTGCAAAGTTGTGGGTGAGAAAGTCAAAGCTCTTCGGAAAGAACGGGGCTTGACCCAGCAAAAACTGGCAAAGCGGCTGGGTATTTCACAACAAGTGATCTCACGCGTTGAGTCCGGTCAGGAAAATCCCTCTCTTTTGACATTAAAAGAGATTGTCACGGGTTCAGGCGGCTCGATTGTGATAGAAATTCAAAAAAAAGGCGGATGAGATATAATGAAGAAGATTTCCCCGTGGACTTGCCACGGAGCACCACTTTGTCATTCTGAGGAGTTCATCCTGAGTTTGTCGAAGGATGAACGACGAAGAATCTCGTTTTTAAAGGTGGCATGGAAAGACGAGATTCTTCGCGGAGTTTACACTGAGCGTAGCGAATGTGCTCAGAATGACCAATGGAGATACACCGCAGCTTCAGCCGAAGGCTGATCTGCCTCTGGCATGATGCTGCGGGGAGACTTCATTAAGGAAACAACTCTAAAAGGGAGGACACATTATGGCAACGTACTACATGTTTGGCAGGTATTCGCAGGACGCGGTTCAAGGGATCAGCTCTGATCGGACCAAAGAAGCGGTGAGCGTGATCAAGAAACTCGGTGGGAAGGTGAACTCGATGCACGTTCTGCTGGGGCGATATGATTTGGTTTTGATCGTGACACTTCCCAGCACTGAGAAGGTCGTTAAGGCGTCTATTGAATTGACCCGGCTGACGGGGATTGGGTTTACGACGTCGGAAGCGATTCCCGTTGAGAAATTTGATAAATTGACGGGAGAATAAGTTATAAAAACGAGATTCTTCGACTCGGGACTGCGCCTTTTGGCGCAGTCCCTCGCTCAGAATGACAGAGGAGAGAAAGCGAGTTATGAATGATAGTTTCGGCGCGAAAGATATTCTGAAAGTTGGCAAGCATAGTTACGAAATTTTTCGATTGGATAAAGTAGTGAAAGCACTTGGTATTGAACTTTCCCGCTTGCCAGTTTCCATCCGAATTCTGCTGGAGAATCTCCTCCGTAACGAAGATGATCTGATCGTCAAGAAAGCGGATATTGAAGCAGTTGCTCGTTGGAATCCTAAGATCCGCTCCGATCAAGAAATCGCCTTCATGCCGGCGCGGGTGCTGTTGCAGGATTTCACCGGTGTTCCGTTGGTGGTGGATCTCGCCGCGATGCGGGAAGCGATCCAGAAGCTCGGCGGCGACGTTAAAAAAATCAATCCGCTTCAATCAGCCGACCTGGTGATTGACCACTCCGTGCAGGTGGATTACTTCGGCACTCCCGATGCCTTCGCCAAGAATGCCGGGATCGAGTTTGAGAGAAACCGCGAGCGGTACCTGTTCCTGAAATGGGGGCAGAAGTCGTTTCAGAATTTCAGCGTCGTGCCGCCGGAAACCGGGATTGTACATCAGGTCAACCTCGAATATCTCGCCAAGGTAGTCTTTAGTCAAAAAAATAAGGGTGTTATCCAAGCGTATCCGGATACTGTTGTTGGGACTGATTCGCATACCACGATGATCAATGGCCTCGGTGTCGTCGGCTGGGGCGTTGGCGGAATTGAAGCCGAAGCGGTGATGCTCGGCCAGCCGATTTCGATGCTGATTCCAGAAGTTGTCGGATTTAAATTAACTGGCGGGCTTCGAGAGGGGGTGACGGCGACCGATGTTGTTTTGACCGTCACGCAAATACTCCGGGGAAAGGGTGTTGTTGGAAAATTTGTCGAGTTTTTCGGCGCGGGTCTTTCTCATCTGTCGTTGGCGGACCGGGCGACCATCGCCAATATGGCTCCGGAATATGGCGCGACGATCGGATTCTTTCCTGTGGACCAGGAGACGCTGGAATATTTGAAGCTTACCGGACGCCCCAAAGAATTGGCCGCCTTAGTTGAATCCTACTATAAAACCCAAGGATTATTCCGTACCGATCAAACACCCGATCCGGGTTACAGCGATGTCATCACATTGGATCTTTCAGCGGTAGAACCGAGTTTGGCAGGACCCAAGCGGCCGCAGGATCGGGTGGCGCTAGGCAGAGCGAAAGAAAGTTTTGAAAAAGGGTTGAGCGAATACGCGGAGGTTAGGAAAACGAAGATATCTGTAGATTCATCGGCTACTGCCGCAGGGAAAAAAGATGTTCATGACGGCTCCGTGGTCATTGCGGCGATTACCAGTTGTACTAATACCTCTAATCCGGCCGTGATGCTGGCCGCGGGACTTCTCGCCAAAAAGGCATTGGAGAAAGGACTCAAAGTCAAACCGTGGGTCAAGACCAGTCTTGCTCCCGGATCGAAAGTCGTCATAGAATATCTGAAAGCCAGCGGTCTTCTGCAAGCGTTGGAAGCGCAGAAATTTCATCTGGTCGGTTATGGATGCGCGACCTGCATCGGGAACTCCGGCCCTTTGCCAGAGCCAGTCGCTCAAGCGATTAAAGAAAAAGATCTTTATGTCGCCGCGGTTCTCTCCGGCAACCGGAATTTTGAAGGGCGTGTGCATCCCCAGGTACGGGCTAATTATTTAGCGTCCCCGCCGCTGGTCGTCGCTTACGCGTTGGCTGGAACGATGGAGATTGATTTAACCAAGGATCCGATGGGGAGCGGTTCCTCCGGCAAGCCAGTCTATTTGCGAGACATCTGGCCTGGTAATAAGGAAGTAGCTGAAGTCATGGGGAGCATTGACGCCGAGATGTTTCAAAAGCAATATGCCAATGTCTTCAAAGGAGACGATCAATGGAATTCTCTGAAAATTTCGGCCGAAAGTTGCTACCGATGGGAAGAAAAATCAACTTATATCCGCCGACCCCCGTATTTTGACGGAATGGCTCAACAGCCGGCGCCGCTTAAAGATATCTCCAACGCGCGGGTGTTAGCCGTATTAGGGGATTCGATCACGACCGATCACATTTCTCCGGCCGGTTCGATCGCTAAAGAGGGTCCGGCCGGGAAATATCTCATCGAGCATGGGATCGAGCCAAAAGATTTTAACTCCTACGGCGCCCGCCGGGGAAACCATGAGGTGATGATCCGCGGCACGTTCGCCAATATCCGCTTGAAAAATTTGTTGGCCCCCAACACCGAAGGAGGATGGACTCGGCATTTACCCGATGGCGAGAAGATGACGATTTACGATACCTCGGTGAGATATCAAAAAGAAAAAACTCTGTTGATCATTATTGCCGGGAAAGAATACGGCTCTGGTTCCTCCCGCGACTGGGCTGCCAAAGGGCCGGCGCTCCTTGGAGTCAAAGCAGTCATCGCCGAAAGTTTTGAGCGGATCCACCGGAGCAATCTCATCGGAATGGGAGTATTGCCGCTTCAATTCCTGCCAAACGAGAACAGTAAAACGCTCAAACTCACGGGTGAAGAAATTTACGCGATCAGCGGCATCGCCAATGGATTGACTCCCGCTAAAAAATTGACGGTAAAAGTTCAATCCAAAGATGGAGAGAAATCTTTCCATGCTCTCTGCCGAATTGATACCCCGCGGGAACTGGAGTATTACCGCCATGGCGGAATACTGCAGTACGTGCTGAGGGAACTATTAAGGTAGAGTGCTTTTAACCATGCCACACCTTAACTCCAAAACCAAAATCGTTGCGACACTGGGACCGGCTACGGCAGATCCACGGATGATCAAAGCGCTGGCCGACGCCGGCGTGGATGTTTTTCGCCTCAATTTCTCCCACGGGGACCACGCTTTTCATGGGAGGCTCATCCACGAAATTCATCGAATTCAAGCAATGAAAAAGAAATCCATCGCCATTCTGCAGGATCTTCCCGGTCCCAAGATGCGGATCGGACGGCTGGCAGCCGAGCGGGTTTTTCTCAAAAAAGGGACGCATCTCGAATTAACGCTGGAGCGTATTTCCGGAGATGAAAAGAAAATCCCGATCGCCTACCGGTGGGTTGTTAAAAATGTTCCGCACGGAGGGGTGATCTATCTCAGTGACGGGACGATTAAGCTCATCGTGAGAAAGAAGAAAAGACATTCAACCCTCTGTCAGGTGATGATCGGCGGCTATGTCAGTTCCGGCAAAGGAATGAATATCCCCGGACTTCATCTGCCGGTGATGTCGCCGACCCGAAAAGATATGGAGCATTTGCGCTTCGGCCTCAAGCAAGGAGTGGATTTCGTGGCGGTCTCTTTTGTCCGGAGCAAAGGGGATATCGAGCGCTTATTGAAAATGCTTCCTAAATCGGATAACCGCCCCAGAGTCATTGCCAAGATCGAAAAGGAAGAAGCGGTCGCTCATCTGGATGAAATTATTGAAGCCGCGGACGGGGTAATGGTAGCCAGGGGAGATTTGGGGGTCGAAATGCCATTGGAAAAACTTCCGGTTCTGCAAAAAGAGATCGTCTCCCGTTGCCACCAGGCGAGAAAACCGGTGATTGTCGCGACCCAAATGTTGGAGTCTATGGTAGAGAATCCTTTCCCGACCCGCGCGGAGGTGACTGATGTGGCGACCGCTATTTTCGACGGAGCCGACGCGGTGATGTTATCGGAAGAGACCAGCATCGGCAAGTATCCGGTCGAATGCGTGAAAACAATGAACTCCGTTGCTTTCGAAGCGGAGAAGAAGATGCAATACTATCACCCCGAGCACGATTTTGCCGGCGCCCAGATGAGAAACTCCGTCGGAGAAGCCGCCTGCCAATTAGCCTCGACTCTTTGTGCCAAAGCGATTCTGGTATTGACCCGCTCCGGCAAAACCGCCGAGTTGATCAGCGCTCTTCGTCCGAATATTCCGGTGATCGCGTTGACTCCCAGTCAGCGGGCCTGCCGGACCCTGGCTCTCTACTGGGGAGTGTCCCCGTCTTTAAGCGAACCGGTCTTTGAATACCACCAGCGCCTCCGTCAAGCCCAGCGGCAAATCCTTCGCAATAAGCTTTTAAAGAAGGGTGATCTTTGCGTGGTCACTGCAGGAACTACCGGCGGTGTTCTGGGGGCGGCCAACCTGATCCAAGTCATCCGAGTGGGGATGGCAGACTAGCCAGTTCTCGCAAGAAGTGATCCACCATCGCCACGGCGGGATTTTACCGTTCACTTCACATGAAATTTTACTTGACAAAGTGAATTCTTATGGTAAATTCATAGTAATCACATAGGAATTATATGAAAATATCAAAACAAGGAGAATACGGGTTGCGAGCGATGTTGTATCTTGCTGTTCAAGAAGGAGTAGGGGATAGGCGCGTCTTGCCACTACTACAGAGCCGTCATATCGCCCAGCAGGAGAAGATCCCGGTCAAGTTCCTGGAGCAGGTATTGGGGCGGCTCCGGAAAGCGGGGCTTTTGATCAGCCAGAAAGGGGCGGCGGGGGGGTACCGGCTCGCCAAACCGGCCGATCAAATTGCTCTGGCGGAGGTGATTCGGGCGATTGACGGGCCGCTGTCGCCGATGTTGGACGCGGCGCGGTTAAAACAACTGATCGAAAAAGGAGACCAGCACTGCGGGCTGTACAATTTTTTATTGGAAGTTCGCGACGCGATCGCTGGAATCTTGGATAAGACAACCTTGACGGATGTCACGCGCAAAACGCAGGAGTGCCGGCAGAAGCAGACAGCAGGGATGTATCATATATGAACCAACCCAAACTCCAACTTAAAAATGTCTCGCGGATCTTTCAGGCGCCGACAGGAGAACTGGTGCCGGGGGTACAAAATATCTCAATGGAGATTCGGCAGGGGGAATTTGTCTGCTTAGTTGGCCCATCGGGATGCGGGAAATCAACTCTCTTGATGTTGATAGCGGGTCTTCAAAAACCTGACCGGGGAGAAATTCTGCTGGATGGAGTTTCTGTTCAAGGGCCGGGCCGCGACCGGAGTGTGATTTTCCAAGAACCGGCGCTCTTTCCGTGGCTGACCGTTCAGCAGAATGTCGAGTTTGGATTGAAACTAAAAGGAATGTCAAAACCAGATCGGGAAGAAAAAGTGATTGATCAGCTCAAGAAAGTCCATCTTCTAAGATTCAGAGAGGCGTATGTCTCGCAACTCTCAGGAGGGATGAAGCAGAGGGTGGCTCTGGCGCGGAGTCTAGTGATGGGCCCGGATATTCTCTTAATGGATGAGCCGTTTGCCGCGCTCGACGCGCAGACACGGGATCTTTTGCATGGGGAATTACAGGAAATCTGGAAAGAAACGCGTAAAACAATCCTTTTTGTGACTCATAATGTCCGAGAAGCGGTTTGCCTTGGGAATCGTGTGATGGTATTTACGGCTCATCCCGGGACGATCAAAAAGGAATTCCAAGTGGAACTGCCTCGTCCCCGGCAAATAGAGGATCCGGCGCTGATTGACTTGGTTCGTCCGATTTTAGAGGAACTCAAAATCGAGGTTGAAAAATATGTTCAAGAAGAGATGGATCGTGAGTACAAAATTACGAAAGGCCGCGTTCTGGCTAGTGATCGTTTCGGCATGGGAGCTGGGATTTAGAGCGGGACTCTGGCAGCCGCGTTTATTTCCTGCCCCAAGCGGCGTCTGGAACTATCTGATGGGTGGGATAGGGGACGGAACGCTCTTTTCAGCATTGGCCATCAGTATGCAGAGGGCGTTCATTGGCTATGGCATTTCTCTGTTACTAGGAATCTCACTGGGGTTTCTGATGGGGGAAGTCCGCTGGATTGGCGAGTCCATTGGATCGGTAACGCTTGCGCTTCAATCTTTGCCTGCCGCCTGCTGGCTGCCGGTGGCGATTTTATGGTTTGGAATCAGTGAAACGGCGATTCTTTTTGTGATCGTGATAGGGGGCTCGATTCCAATTGCAGTGGCTACCAACGATGGAATCCGCCATGTTTCTCCTTTGTTGATCAACGCGGCGAAGACGATGGGGGCGACACGAAAACAGTTGGCCATTGAAGTGATTCTGCCGGCTTCTCTGCCGATGATCTTAAGCGGCATGAAGTTGGGATGGGCGTTTGCCTGGCGGGCGCTGGTGACCGGAGAACTTCTCTTTGTCACCGTTGGTCTTGGACGGCTCCTTGAAACCGGCCGCAAAAGCAACAATATGGAGCAGGTGGTCGCGGTGATGGTCATTTTGGTATTCATCAGCGTTTTGGTGGACCGTCTGATCTTGGACAAAATTCAGAAGAAAATTCGCCGGATTTGGGGCCTGGCGGCGGAATGAGAGTACGCTTGACGTAGAGAAAAATTTAGCATATACTTTATGGTAGAAGATATGGAGGAATGATATGCGGACAACTCTTAATATTGATGACCAGATCATGCGGACGCTTCTTCGTGTCACCCATGCCCACACTAAGACAAAAGCAGTGGAGACGGCGCTTGAAGATTTTCTGCGGCGAAGACAGATTGAAGGGTTGCGCAACCTCAGGGGCAAGCTTCCTTTGCGCAGAAATTGGCGCAAGATGGAGCAGATTGAAGTGAAAAGGTCTCACCTCGGCCATGGATGAAGTTTTGATTGACACAAGCGCCTGGATTGACTTTTTCACCCGCTCTGATTCAAAGGCGGCTGAAGTCGTGGATCGCTTGCTGAAAGAAGAGACAGTTGCCGTCACCGGAGTTGTCATTGCCGAGCTTTTGCGGGGAACGCGCACCCCCCACGAACGGGAATTGCTCCTTGCCAAATTTCAGTCCCTGACTTATTTGGACGTCACTCGGGAGGATTGGATTACTGCCGGATCCATTGCCGCGGGACTGGGTCAACGCGGAGTGAACCTTCCATTATCGGATGTGATTATTGCCGCGGTGGCGCAAGCCAATGACTGCGCTATTTACACCACAGACGCCCATTTCTCGCGAATTCCTAATATTCGGTTGTTTCGGTAAAGAATCCCGCCGGATTTGGGGCTTGGCGGCGGAGTAGAAGCCGGGCAACTAAATACCATGAAATTAGGAATTGACATTTTATATTTTCATGTTCCTGCCGTGGCGTTGCATCGTTTTTGGATCATGCTTGCCCACAGCCATGGGCAGATATGGAATGCTTCCCCCATTAAGAAACGTCAAGTGAAAGCGCCGAAAGTTTATATTCGGGACACTGGGATACTTCATTCGTTGTTGGGATTGAAGAGCGAAGCGGAGATTTTAAGGCATCCTCGCTGCGGCGCGTCTTGGGAAGGTTATGTAATAGATGAAGTGATTCGTTCCGTTGAACCGGATGACGTCTATTTCTGGGCTACGCATAACGGCGCCGAGATTGATCTGGTATTCTCAAAAGGGGGGCGGATGTACGGTGTCGAATGTAAACGCGCCGATGCGCCGGTCATGACCCCTTCAATGCGAATTGCGCTGGAAGACTTGAAATTGGAGCGTATTGCCGTGATTTATCCGGGAGAAAAACGCTACTCTCTCCACAAACAGGTTGAAGTCGTGCCATTCAACGAAGTCACGGGTGGGATGAAAAATATCATTGGTCATCCTTAGCATATGAGTCTTCACGTCCTCTTCTGCGACCTCGGCAACGTGATCCTGCCGTTTGACTTTGAACCGGCGATGAAAAAGTTGGCAGCGCTGTCTGGCAAGAACGTTGACCATGTGCGTAACATTTTCTTTCAGCCGGGGTTTCAAGAACAGTATGAAACAGGAAAGATCAGTTCCCGTGAATTCTTAGAATCGGTTCGCAGGTCACTTGGACTTGACCAATGGGGGCAGCCCCCATTTCCGGACGCTGAATTGGCGTTGATCTGGAACGATGTCTTCACCGAAAACCGTCCGATGATCAAATGGCTGGAGTCGGTTGTCGGGAAATTCCCGACCTGGCTTTTGTCCAACACCAACGAGCTTCACTGGAAGTTTATCTGGGAGCGATATCCTATCGTCCAGAAACTGGACGGATGGATTCTTTCACACCAGATCGGTTTCCGCAAACCCGATCCCCAGTTTTTCCGTGTGGCTTTGGAAAAATCCGGCTCCCTGTCCCAGCAGGCTTTCTTCGTGGACGATATGGAAATCCACATCAAGGCCGCCCGCTTGCTCGGTATCCAAGCGGAAGTATTTCAGGGAGTTGAAGCTCTAGCCGCGGCGTTGAAAAAACGGGGATACCCCATCTAAATCCCTTGTCGTCTTAATCCTGTTAAACGCACTTGACATATTATATTTGATAAGTTATTATTTATAATAATGTGGCGGGTTTTGGAGCAACGCGATGTCGAAAAAACTATCTATAAACTGCCTAAATGGGTTGTTAAGAAGTATGAGCTTTGGAAGGATATCGTCTTTCGCCATGGTCCCGAGAAATTGAAAGAATTCCCAGGATTCCGCGATGAAAAATTAAAGGGCCAAAGAAAGGGACAACGTTCCTCACGCTTAAACGAGCAATACCGGATTATCTATCGGGTGGAGCGGGATACCGTAACAGTTTTGGTGTTAGAAATCACACCTCACGACTATTAGGAGGAATACGATGAGACACAAAAGAGAGTCTGATTTTGTTCAAGCCAAACCTTATACAACTCTCACCACGGGAGAGGTCATTCGGATGCTTCGTGAGTTAAAAGAATGGACTCAAGAAGAACTGGCTGAAAAATCGGGGATTAACTCTACCAATATCAGTCTATTGGAAAACGACAAGGTTGAAATCGGTAAAAGACGCTCGGAGCAATTGGCGAGAGCGTTCAAGGTGCATCCCGCCATCATCATGTTTCCGGAATACGAGGGGCTGGAAATGAAAAAGGCCGCCTAGGTTTTCAAGTGAAAGCGTTATACGCCGCAAAATTCTCTTGCCTTCCCTGGGGAAGTATGGATATAATACTTCTCTAATTTAACCGAGGACCATCGTCAGAGTTAACATAAGCAGTTCTATAATGTTATCTATCACATCAGTTAAAGTAAGGAGATCGAGTTGTGGCTAAAATCAACGAATTGAGCATGAAGATCGGCGGAGAAGCGGGACAGGGAGTAGAATCCAGCGGCGCTGGATTCAGCCGGGCGCTGGCCAGAGGGGGGCTGTATGTTTTTGGAATGTCGGACTACATGTCCCGAATCCGCGGCGGGTACAACTATTTTCAGATACGGGTCAACCCAAAAGCGATTTATACCCAAACAGACCCGATTGATTTCGTGATGGCGTTTAACGCGCAGTCGGTGACCGAACACTTAAATGAAATTGTCCCCGGCGGCGGTGTGATTTATGACGAAGCCATTCAGGTAGACCCGGCTCCTTTTCAAGCCAAACAGATAAAACTTCTTCCGTTGCCGTTAGTTGAAATTGCCAAGAGGCATAGCGGCGATGAGATCATGGCGAACACCGCTTCCATCGGCGCCGTCTGCGGGATGGTGGGGTATCCTTTCCAATATATTTCTGATATTATTACCCAGAATTTTAAACGCAAAGGGGATAGGGTTGTTCAGTCCAACATCAGTATCGCCAAGGAGGCCTACGATCTGGCAAAAGAAAAGTATGCCAAGGATTGCAACTATCGTCTGGAACCGATTGCGGGGGCTCCGAAACGAATGATGCCGCACGGCAACCAGGCGATTGTTTTTGGCGCGATCGCGGCAGGGTGTAAATTTATCTCGGCGTATCCCATGACGCCGGCGACGAGTGTTTTTGAGTTTCTAAACGCGGTGGGGGATCAATTCGGCGTTTTGACGAAGCAGACTGAAGATGAACTGGCCGCCATTTTGATGGCGCTGGGGGCGGCCCACACCGGAGTGCGGGCAATGACCGCGACCTCCGGCGGCGGGTTCTCGCTGATGGTCGAGGCGCTCGGTATGGCGGGGATTACTGAAACGCCGCTCGTCGTCGTCGAAGCCCAGCGGGCAGGGCCTTCGACCGGGCTTCCCACGCGGACCGAGCAAGGGGATCTTCTTTTCGGTCTCTATGCTTCCCAGGGAGATTTCCCTCGAATCATTTTAACCCCCGGAACGCTGGAGGAATGTTTTGACTGCGGCGCCAGGGCGTTTAACCTGGCGGAAAAATATCAACTGCCAGTCATTATCTTTACTGATCTCTATCAATCGAGCAACATCCGGACGATTGATTTAAACGCTTTTGATGTGAAGGGATTCAAAATTGACCGGGGTAAGTTCCTAACCGACGCGGACTTGGACAAGCTCAACGGGGATGAATACAAACGCCACGCGTTGACCGCCGATGGAATTTCTCCCAGGGCGGTTCCGGGACATCCTAAAGCGGTTTTCATGACGACCAGCGATGAGCATTATGAAAATGGGCATATTACCGAAGACGCCAATATCCGAATCCAACAGATGGAGAAGAGGATGAGAAAATTGGAAGCGGCCAAGAAAGACCTTCAGCCGCCGAAACTTTTCGGTCCGGCAAAGGCCGATATTACTTACTTCTGCTGGGGCTCTACTTATGGCCCCTTGAGGGAAGCGGTTGAGCGGATTAACGAAAGCAAGAAAATGACGGCGAACCTTTATCATCTCGTGGATATATGGCCGTTTCCGTCGGAAAAAGTGGCGCAAATGATGGATGGCGCTAAGACGACAATTGCCCTGGATGGGAACTATACGGGCAACCTCTACCAACTGATACGGGGGTATGCCGGAAGGACACCCAAACATTCGATTCGCAGGTACGACGGGCGTCCATTCTCTCCGGAATATATTCTGGCGAAGACAAAAAAACTGATTCCCGGTTTCCCTCTTTCAGTGGAAACTGTTGCGTGTGACGCGAACGCGGAGGTTCTGACCCATGTCTGAAACAGCGGTAATGCCGGTGACGATGCAGGATTACGCGAAGGGAGCGGAGCGGCCGACCTGGTGCCCCGGATGCGGTGATTTCTCGATTTTAGGAGCGCTCAAGATGGCTTTGGTGCAGTTAAAACTGGCCCCGCACGAAGTGCTGATGGTTTCCGGAATCGGCTGTGGGAGCAAACTTCCTCATTATCTGCGGGTCAACGAGTACAACAGTCTTCACGGCCGAGCTCTGCCGGTCGCGACCGGAGCCAAACTGGCAAATCACGCGCTCAAAGTGATCGCGGTCAGCGGTGACGGAGACGGTTTGGGAATCGGCGGTAATCATCTCATTCATTCGATGCGCCGTAATTCCGACATCACCCATGTGATTGAAAATAACCAGACCTATGGATTAACCAAGGGGCAGTATTCTCCGACGAGCGATTGGGGATATGTCACGACGACTTCTCCTGAAGGGTGTATTGAATTAGCGGTCAACACGGTAGCAGTGGGGCTGGCGATGGGGGCGAGTTTTGTCGCCCGGACCAGCGCCGGCGACGTCAAACATATGACCTGGACTTTGGCGGAGGCGATTAAACACCGCGGGTACTCGATTGTGGATGTTCTGCAGCCGTGCGTCACTTTTAACAAAGTCAATACCTACGAGTGGTACAAGGCGAGAATCTACAAAGTGAATGACGATCCGTCCTATGATCCTTCCAACCGCGATCAGGTATGGCAGAAGGCCAAAGAGTGGGGAGAAAAGATTCCGATCGGAGTCATTTATCAGGAAAAGGGACGTCCTACCTATGAGGACCAAGTGACTGTTCTGAAAAAAGGTCCTCTCGCCAAACAGCCGTTGACCAGTCCGGAACTGGTGAACGCGCTTGAGAAACTCAAAGAGAAATTTGTTTAGTGCCCCAGACACTGCGGAAGAAAAAAGGATTGATTCTGGTTCATACCGGCGAGGGAAAGGGAAAGACCACCGCGGCGTTAGGGTTGGCTTTCCGGGCGGTGGGCTGTGGTTGGAAAGTTTTAATCATCCAGTTTATTAAGGGAGACTGGAAATATGGCGAGTTGGACGCCGCCAAGAAATTTGAAGGGCAGTTGGAAATCCACCAGATGGGAGAAGGGTTCACTTGGGTGGTGAAGAGTGACGAACGCCAGAAAGAGTTAGCGCGCAACGCCTGGGAATTCGGCAAAAAGGCGATCGCCGGCGGTCAGTATCAGTTGATTATTTTTGACGAAATTAATTACGTTTTGGATTACGGGTTTTTGCCGCTGGATGAAGTGGTTGGGGTTTTAAAAAATAAACCGGAAGATTTACACCTGGTATTAACCGGCCGGAACGCCAAGCCGGAGATTGTCGAGATCGCCGATTTGGTGACGGAGATGAAAAAGATCAAGCATCCGTTTGACTCTGGAATCGTGGCGCAGCGGGGGATTGAGTTTTAATGAACCAATTCGCTTATTCCATAGATCAGCTTCAAACCAAAGCCAAAGAGATCCGCCGCGATATCATTAAGATGCTCGGCCTTGCCGGTTCGGGGCATCCGGGGGGATCTTTGTCAGTGACGGATATCTTAACTGCCCTTTATTTTCATGTCTTAAAACACGACCCCAAAAATCCGCAATGGGCTGACCGCGATCGCTTGATCTTGAGTAAGGGGCATGCCGCGCCAGCGCTCTACGCCGCCCTTGCTCACGCGGGTTATTTCGAAAGAGAACTCTTATGGACTTTACGTCAGTTGGGAAGTCCTTTGCAGGGGCATCCGGACATGCGAAAGTTGTCGGGAGTCGAAGCATCAACCGGTTCCCTGGGCCAGGGGCTTTCCATCGGGATCGGAATAGCATTAAGCGGACGAATCGACAAAAAAAACTTCCGGACTTATGTGGTGATGAGCGATGGGGAGATGAACGAAGGGCAAATCTGGGAAGCGGCGGCGTTTGCCTCCCACAATAAGGTGGATAACCTGACCATGATTCTTGATTATAACAAGTTCCAATTGGATGGAGCGGTCAAAGATATCCTTTGGATGGAACCGTTGGCTGAAAAGTGGCGCGTGTTCGGTTGGGATGTTCAGGAAATTGACGGACACGACATTAAAGAAATCCAGACGGCCTTGCAGAAAGCAAAGACCGTCGCCGGAAAACCGACCGCGATTGTCGCCGATACGATTAAAGGAAAAGGGGTTTCTTTTATGGAGAATAATAATCATTACCATGGCGTTGCGCCGACTCCCGAAGAGACCGAACGGGCACTGAAGGAATTGGCGTGATTAATATGGACAAAAAATTAGGCCAAGCGACGCGGGACGCCTACGGCAAAGCGTTGCTTGAAATTGGCAAGGGTAACCCAGACGTTGTTGTTCTCGACGCTGATCTGTCAAAATCAACCAAGACGGAAGCCTTCGGCAAAGAATTTCCTTCCCGCTTCTTCAATTGCGGCATCAGTGAAGCGAACATGGTGGGAATCGCCGCGGGCTTAGCGAGTCAGGGAAAAATCCCGTTTCTCTCGAGCTTCGCCTGTTTTTTGGTGAATAAAGGGTTTGAACAGCTCCGCATGGGCGTGGCTTTTCCTGAGTTGAACGTGAAGGTAGTCACTTCCCACGGAGGAATTAGCGTTGGAGAGGATGGCGCTTCTCAGCAGAGTATCGAGGATATCGCGTTGATGTGTTCGCTTCCTTTCTTTAAAGTGATGGTTCCCAGTGATGAATATTGCGCCCGCGCGCTTGTCATGGAATCGGTGAAGATTAAAGAACCCGTGTATATCCGGACGGGACGGCCTAAAGCGCCAATCGTTCACCGCCCGGAGACTGTTTTTAAAATCGGTAAGGGAGTGCAATTGCGGGAAGGGGGAGATGCCGCCATTTTTGCGAATGGTCTTTTGGTGTGGGAGGCGATGGCGGCGGCAGAACTGCTGGCCTCTCAAGGAATTCAAGCAGGCGTCGTTGATTTGCACACGATTAAACCGTTAGACGAGCCCCTTCTTCTTTCTCTGGCCAGAAAAACAGGAGCCATTGTCACGGCCGAGGAACACCAGATATGGGGCGGACTCGGAAGCGCGGTCTCGCGCTTTCTCGCGGCTCATGAACCGGTGCCGGTCGCCTGCGTCGCGATTGAAGATACTTATGCTGAATCCGGCAAACCTGATGAGCTTCTGGAACGATACGGATTAACCGCTTCTCGCATTGTAAAAGCCGCGCAAGAGGTGCTAAAGAGGAAAACTGTTAGTGTCAAAGAACACAAAGGATCGTCTTGATCCATGGTTTTTGTCTCTGCTGATTCTAGCCGGGATTCTTTTATTCAAGAACCTCGGCAATGTCTATTTGTGGGAAGATGAAGCGATCACGGCGCTTTTAGCGCGTTCGGTCCTTCATTTCGGATACCCTGCCGGTTTTGACGGAGTTAATCGCATCCTACCCGTGGTAGGGGCCGACTCCCCCTATTGGATTAACGAACCCTGGCTCCCTTTTTATATCATCGCGGGTTTTTTCCGGTTCTTTGGAGAGAGTACCTTTACGGCCCGTCTTCCTTTTGTTCTATTTGGATTAGGGTCAATCTGGCTTACTTACGTTCTTGCCCGCCGGCTTTATCCCGAGAAATGGATCGCGCGGATTGCCGTCCTTCTTCTCGTATTCTCTGTTCCGTTCTTGGTTCTGATGAGGACCTGTCGTTATTACTCCCCCACGTTGTTTTTTTCTCTGGCTTCGATGATCGCATTTACGAAATTTATCAACAACGAACGGTTTTCTTCTTTCTTGCTGGGCCTTTCGATGGTCCTATTGTTTTTCACGAATAATGGATTGTGGATACCTCTTGTGATGACCCAGATAGTTTATCTATTGATTTTCCGCTCGCCTCGGAAAATGCTTTGGCGGTATATGGGAATCCTTATCGTCAACTTAATGCTGGCGATTCCATGGTATTGGGCGGCTCATACATTTAATTTTGGCGCGGGGCCTACCTTTCAAAATTGCCGGAGAAACTTGGAATTTTATATCCGCGGCATTAATAAGTACATCCTTCCACTTGGATTCTGGATACTCTTTGGGGCCATCCGCGCTGTTGATGGCCGATTTAAAAAGAAAGGGATCAATCATCACTCTTCAATTCTTCTGCTGCTGTGGGTTTTTGTAACCTTATGTTTTCTCGTTTTTGTCAATCAAAGGTATTTCCGTTATCTTAGTTCTGTTTTTTCCGGTTTTTTCATTTTGCACGCTGTTCTAATTTGGTATTTAATTCAGTCGAAATTAAGGCCACTAGGATGGGTGATACTGCCTCTTCTCCTGTTGACCAATTTACTGAATAGTCCTCAGCGGGTTTATTCTCCTATCGCGAGCTACCTTTATGAAATCACTCATGACTATGATGGCCCTAATGAGGGGATCGTCCGTTATTTAAAAAAGCACGCTAAAAAAACCGATGTCGTTAAGCTCAGGTATGAAGACGCGCCCGTCATGTTTTACACGGGGCTCAAAGTAGATAATCGTTGGTATACCGAAGAAGAGACTTATCCTGAATGGATCATTCCGCGGCGGCCATGGGCGGAAGAAGGATTTTGGACGAGCGAGTATTACGCGAAGATTCAGAAACGATATGAACGAATTGAAATCCCCTACCCGGATATCCAATGGGAAAACCGTGAAGATCTAGGGGAACACCATTTTAGGACTGTTCAAGACGCGCCGAAGGTTCTACTGTTTCGCAGAAAGGACCACAAGGAGGTTTGACTTAAAATGCAGCAGAAAAAAATATTCTTGTCGGTTGTGATTCCAGCTTTCAATGAGGAACAGGTGATTGGGACTACTCTGAGCCAGGTGGAGGACTACCTGAATTCCCGGAACCTATCACATGAGATCGTCGTTGTTAATAATGGGAGTGTTGACCGGACAAGGCAAGTGGTCATTGACTGGAGTAAGTTAAGCCGCTCGGTCAAAATGTTGGAAAATGTTCAAAATCGCGGCAGAGGGTACGCGGTCCGACAGGGAGTTCTCTCCAGCCGCGGCGACTGGATTTTATTCATGGACGCGGACGGCTCCATTCCCATCCAAGAAATGGAGAAGTGCTGGCCCCTGATGAATGGGCAATGGGATGTTTTGATCGGTTCTCGACGAGCCCTTGGGGCTAGTCGAACCATTTTCACCCGATTGGCGAATATTCTGGTCTGCTCAGGCATTCATGATTTTACCTGCGGGTTTAAATGTTTTCAGCGAACGGCGGCGCTGGAGCTTTTCAAGAAACAAACGGTGGAAGACCGTGCCTTTGACGTCGAAATCGTTGTCATGGCGAAGAAAATGGGGTGCCGGCTGGAGCAGTTTCCAGTGATAGAGACTGATTCTCGTAAAGCCAGCCTCAAGATATTCCGGGATACATGGGTTTGCCTGGCGGGCCTGGCGCGCATCTGGTGGAATTTAACCCGCGGACGATACAACAAACCTCGTTGACGCTATTGAATGAGAATCGTGGTATAATAATAATGGGTTAAAGAGGTGATTAAAAATGGTTACATTGACACCACAAGCAGTCAAAGAAACGAAACGGCTCATCGCCGAGCAGAACAATCCCAACCTAGCCCTTCGGGTCGGAGTCAAAGGGGGTGGTTGTTCTGGTTTCAGTTACGCGATGGGGTTTGACGCCGAAAAGCGCCCGATGGATGAAGTTTTTGAACAAGACGGAGTTAAGATTTACTGCGACGCCAAAAGCCATCTTTACTTGGATGGTATAACGGTTGATTTTAAGAATGATCTAACCGATGGCGGGTTTCGGTTCATTAATCCCAACGCCAAAGGAAGCTGCGGCTGCGGGAGTTCGTTTTCAGTATAAAAAAGATAGCGGTCAGCGTGCAGGGTACAGCGTTCAGAAAAACAAAAACCGTGCGCTGTACGCTGAAAAGGAGAAATCATGGCAGATTTTGTGAAAGTCTGTAAGACGGGCGATATCTCGGAAGGAGAAGGGCGTGCTTTAGAGTGTGGGGATGAATCCGTCGCTGTCTTTAAAGTAACCGGTCAATTTCACGCCATCACCAATACTTGCCCTCATCGGGGAGGCCCTTTGGCTGAAGGAACACTCGATGGGACTATTGTCACTTGCCCCTGGCATGGATGGCAATTTGACGTTACCACCGGCAGTTCACCGGTCAATCCATCGGCGCGCGTCCCAAAGTTCCAGGTTAAGGTCGATGGGGATGATCTTTACGTTAGCAAATAACCCTGTTGTGTTGTCATTCTGGGCATAAAGGTCACAGAATGAGGGCGAAGCCCGAAGAATCTCGCTTTTAACAAGTAACGCTAGATAAAAAACGAGATTCTTCACTTCACCCGCCGTTGGCGGGTTCGTTCAGAATGACAACGGAAATAAGATAGAGAAAGAGGTGAACAAAGTATGACTCAAATCGAAGCAGCCAGAAAAGGAATCATGACGCGCGAGATGATCGTGGTCGCCCAGCGGGAAGAAATGGAACCGGAGTTTATCCGTCAGGAAGTGGCGGCGGGGCGGATTGTCATCCCTGCAAACATCAACCATATTAAAATCGGTTCACTCGTTCCAATGGGGATTGGACGTCCGATCTCGACCAAGGTCAATGCTAATATCGGTAACTCGGTTTTGGCTTCAGGCATTAAAGAAGAAGTACAAAAACTGGAGACCGCGGTCAAATACGGCGCCGACACAGCGATGGATCTCTCCACCGGCGGTAACTTAGATGAAATCCGAATGGCGATTATTAAGGAAAGCCCGATTCCCATTGGCACAGTTCCTATTTACCAGACCGTCAAGAACATTGATCCCGATAAGATGACGATTGACGATCTTCTCCGTAATATCGAGAATCAAGCCATGCAAGGGGTCGATTATATGACGATCCACGCGGGGGTGCTATTAAAGCACTTGCCGTTTATTTCAAAACGCTTGGCGGGGATTGTGAGTCGTGGAGGGTCTCTTATCGCCCATTGGATGATCAAAAATAGAAAACAGAATCCGCTCTACGAATACTATGATGACGTCTTGGCGATCTTGCGCGAACGCGACGTCACGATCAGTTTAGGGGACAGTCTTCGTCCTGGCTGTTTAGCCGACGCGTCGGATGAAGCGCAGTTTGCCGAGCTAAAGGTATTGGGAGAATTAACAACTCGAGCCCGCGCGGCCGGAGTCCAAGTGATGGTCGAGGGACCTGGGCACATTCCATTTAACCAGATCCAAATGAATATGGAACTGCAAGCTGAATATTGCCAGGGAGCCCCGTTCTATGTCCTGGGACCGCTGGTCACTGACGTGGCTCCGGGCTACGATCACATTACTTCAGCGATTGGCGCGACAGCGGCCGCTTACTATGGCGCGAGTTTCCTCTGTTACGTGACTCCCAAGGAACATTTGGGATTGCCGAATGCCGAGGATGTGAAACAGGGGGTCATCGCCTATAAGATCGCGGCCCACGCTGGGGACGTAGCCAGAGGTTACAAGAACGCCCGCAAGTGGGATGACGAACTCTCTAGGGCGAGAGCTGATTTGGATTGGGAGAAGCATTTCCATCTGGCGATGGATGAAGAGACCGCGCGCAAATACCGCAACGAAGACCTGGCCGTCAACGCCGAATTCTGCTCAATGTGCGGGCCGAAGTTCTGCTCGATGCGGATCTCCAAGAATATTCAGGAGTGGAATGTGTATGAAGAGATTAACGAGAAAGAAGTGGCAAAATTATAAAATACCACTTAGTTTATTCGCTGTCTCTCTCGCGATTCTCTTATAAAGTGTATGATCTCAGAAGTAGAGATATTACTCTTTATCCCTTTAACATCAAGAGGTGACTTGCTAGTCCATTCAGATTTTACTCTAAAAATGCGGCCATCTCTTCTTTTAATAAGCACTTCTCCTTCTTTATTGGCCAAGTTCAACAGCTTTGACAAATTTTGTCTTGCTTGGGAATAAGTAAAAACTGTCATTATGACACCTCCAATACCTTAATGTTTTGATCCAAAGCGATCTTTTTTAGCGTCTCATCTAGTGTGAGTAAAGTGGCTCTGTAAAGACTGGCGCAGGTGATTACGTAAGCATCGTAGGCGTATATATTGTTTGTATGAGCCAATTCCAATGCCTTTGATAATTCTATGTCAATGAAGTGAATTGGGATTTTCTTGTAGATATTAATGGCTGACATAGCATCCTTAAGTGATAGGCGTTCTCTTTTGAACATAGCTGAAAACGCATTCCCTATTTCCCAATGCAGTGAGGACGGCGCTAGTAAATTAACACCCTCTGTTAATTTTATAAGCCTTGGCTTTTCGGGTTCATCCAGAATGACCGCAATAACCGATGAAGTATCTATGACGATATTCTGCATCGTTAGCCTCCTCCTTACTCTCTAGTACAATTGTACAATATTTCTATTGAGAAGTCAAGGATTTTTAGGGACATTCCCGTGTATCCTCAGAAACCAACCTTGTCAATCTCTCTGGCTGGTACCACAGATATGGTATACTTGTTCAAATCAGGAGAACTGATGAATCTTTCTTTTGCTTCGAAAATCTTACTTTTCGGTAGTATTATGTTATCGTATGCTGTCCATAGGTGGCAATTAGACGGTATCCTTTCCCCACCCAGTCTCACTGAAAAACAAGATAAAACAGTCTATCTGTTAATCACTGGTAAAATGAAAGAGAGAGTGGAATTGGCCTTTGACAAACATCTTCATATGGAATTGGAAAAACTCGAAAAAATAACTAGAGTTTCTTCCTTTGAGGAAATGCTTACTATGTTCGAACATGACTATGTTCCAAAAGGAACCAAGTTACAGTTCTCAGGTGTTGTTACGAAATACCAACTCCAAGAAATGGGGAAAATGGATTTTGAGATAGAATTGTTTCGTATCAGAAACACACAAAACTGGATCGCCATAAAAGGGGATGCAAATGGAGTTCAATCACGAGAAGTCGGCCCGTTATATTTATTTGATTTATCTATTCACAACCATCCACATAGTTCAGGTGCCCCATCTGCTTTTGATATTAGGACAGACTTTGAAGATAATATAGGTGGTGCAACTCAAAAAATCATTATCGAGAAAAATGGTATCACGTTTTTTAATACTTTGAACCTTAAAAATTTTGGACAAGCACCCTATTACATTCATCCAAACACAGTCATTTTCCTTCACGAGGGCATGCTAAGAGAAATCAGAAATAATGGAATAGAACCAAGCTATAGCCTACATGAGCCAAAAGTTTTAAAAATCTGGAAAGATTATTATAGTTTTAGAGGCATTCAGTTCCAATTTATAGCGTGGGATCAACTAGATAATAACGTTAATCCCAGTCCATCTGTATTACAGTTATCAAAAGAAATCGAATCACCATATGTTAACGTACGATTGAATGTGTTGAAGCTCATTGATAACTCGCTCGTTCAAATAGACGAAAGACTTGCAGAAATATTTAAACATTATGTCCATGATCCCGATGAACAACTCCAATTAGGAATTGTACATCTACTTGAATACCGTGGACTAAGATGGGTGGCTATCCGAGAAACATTCGTGGGATCCAAATTTTCCTCTGTTCGAGAAATAGCACTATCTTCACTCCCTATTCCTATTCGTACAAAGTACCAAAATAGAAGACACGAACTTGAAATATCTCTATAGTTGACAACAAGACACTTACTCGGGGCATTACAATACCGTAACCTAGGCAAAAGTGATATCAGTGTCTCAGAAATCGGCTTTGGAGTCTTGACAGAGTAATATAACTATAATAATATCACTATAGGCATGTAGCAGAGGAGGATTCAAGTGACTATTTCAGCCGGAAAATTTAAAGCAATTTGTTTGAAGTTGATGGATGAGGTCAATGAGTTTCATGAGGAAGTTGTGATTACCAAACATGGCAAACCGGTTGCCAAATTAATCCCTGTTGGAAAAGAGGCAAAGCCTCTCTTTGGATTCCTAAAGGATTCCATTGTTATTAAGGGCGATATCGTGGGACCTATAGGTGTCCAGTGGAATGCCAATGAATAAAGAAGCGGAGAATGGAATTCTTTTGGATACTCATGTTTGGATTTGGTTAAT
Organism: uncultured Planctomycetia bacterium; assembly: GCA_964372345.1. GTDB lineage: Bacteria > Omnitrophota > Gorgyraeia > JACOVV01 > JACOVV01 > JACOVV01. The sequence continues at coordinate 22,982 of CAYJQR010000007.1, forward strand.
CAATGGTGATCAGAGATTGAAATCTCCTAGATTCCTCCATCTCATTAATAAAATGGCTGATGCTTCGCGGGTATTTGTTTCTATTATTTCTGTCTGGGAAGTTGCCATGCTTGAGGCAAAAGGGAGGATCGTATTACCTTTCAGTTGCTTGGAATGGGTTCACAGGGCATTAAGAGCGCAAAGAGGAATCCTTTTGGGGTCTTTCGTCCATGAAATATCGTTCTCTTGGCAAGAGTGATATTCAAGTTTCAGAGATCGGCTTTGGAGTCTGGACCGTCTCGACGACGTGGTGGGGGATCAAAGACGACGAATTCGGCATCAAACTTCTCCGACAGGCATATGATTCTGGGATCAATTTCTTTGATACCGCCGACACATATGGGAAAGGCAAGGGGGAGACGATCTTAGCGCAGGCGTTTGAAGGAATTCCCCGCTCAAAACGGGTGATCTCTACCAAATTCGGCTACGATTTTTATCATAACGATCCTGGGGACCGGGCCGGCCAGCAGGAACTACCGCAGAATTGGGAACCTTCCTATATTGAGTTTGCCCTGGAACAGAGTTTAAAGCGGCTCAAAACCGATTACGTTGATTTTTACCAACTCCATAATCCGCGCATAGATACTCTTCGCAAGGATGATATCTTTTCAACGCTGGAGCAATTGAAGAAAGCCGGCAAAATCCGCGCCTATGGAGCTACACTGGGCCCGGCGATTAACGAACGGCAGATTGAAGAAGGAAAATTTCTGGTGGAGTATCGCCGGGTAAACGCGGTGCAGATCATTTATAATATGCTCGAACAAATGATCGGCCGGCCTGTGTTTTCATTGGCCGCTCAATATGGGACGACGTTCTTAGTGAGGGTTCCTCACGCCTCGGGGCTTCTGGAAGGGCGGGTGACCCTTCAAACAACTTACGAGAAAAACGATCACCGTTATCATCGAGTTTCCACCGACGAAAAAAAGAGGGAATGGCAGGAAAAGGGTTTGCGGAAAATTGACAAATTGAAATTCCTGACCGAAGTCAAAGGAAGAACGCTGGGAGGAGCGGCCCTGCAATTTATTCTCACCGAACCCAGCATTTCGTCTGTCTTTCCGAATATTTACGAAGAGAAACAATTGGAAGAATTTGTGTCGTCGGTAGATGCTCCGGTGTTAGCTGACCAGGAATTGGCAAAAATTGAAGATCTTTATAGCCGCGATTTCAACTTGCAGCCGGCTTCTCAAAACGTTTGACAGGTTTCCATTGCCACCCTATAATAGCACTTCCATAAAAAACAGCGGTCAGCTCCGCTGAACGCTGTACGCTAAAGAGGAGATGATCATGGTTCAAGTGACCGTAGTGGGCAGTTATCCAAGGATCGGCGATCAGCCGGCGGAACAGAAACACCGCAAGGCCATTGACCAGTTGGATAAAGAGAAAATCAGCTGGAACCAGTTTGAGAAGATCCAAGATGAGGTGACTAAAGAAGTTATCCTTGAGCAAATCAAGCTAGGGGTGAATCTCCCCTCGGATGGACAAATCCGGTGGGGAGACGGTATTTCCTATATCATGCGGGGATTGAAAGGGTGCACGATCAACGGACTGGTTCGCTACTTTGATACCAATACGTATTACCGCCAGCCGATCATCCATGAAAAACTCAGCTATGAAAATCCAATTCTTGTTCGTGATTTCGAATTCGCGCAAAATGCGGCGGGAAAGACCCCGGTTAAAGTGATTCTGACCGGGCCGTACACTCTGGCGCATTTGTCGAAAGATGAATGGTATCAGGATGAGCGAAAACTGGTTTGGGAACTGGCGGGGTATCTGAATCAGGAAATCCTCGCGCTGGCGCAGGCAGGGGTGAAATTTATTGAGATTGACGAGCCGGCGATTCTGTCAAATCCGGAGGATCTTTCGCTCTGGACCAAAGCGATAGAGATGGTCACTTGCGGTTTAAGCGGCGTCACGGTATCGCTGCATCTCAGTTATGGAAACGCTTCCGGTTCTTGGAATGAACTGCTGCAGTTGCCGGTGGATGAGTTGGCGATAGATCTGACAGCGGGGCACTCCAACGTTTTTCTCCTGCGCCGTAAGAAAGTGACGAAAAAGATCTGCGCCGGCGTCGTGGACGCTCGCAACACATTGATGGAGAAAGAAACGGTCTTGGCAAAACATATTAAAAACATTCAAGAGACGATGGGTGAGGATCTCACCGCTCTCAGTCCTAATGATGGCCTCGAATTTCTTCCCAGGGACGCGGCCCGGAAAAAATTAAAACTGTTGGCGGCGGCCGCGGGAAAAATCAACAAGGATCGAAAGGGAACCTATCATGACGACAGAACTCATGGAACAGTTGAAGCAGGAAAAAACTAAATCCGTGTCGCGACTTCTTCCTACGACCAGCGTCGGCAGTTTCCCGAAGCCGGATTATTTAAAGAAAGCACGCGCCGATTTTCGAGCCAAACAGATCAGCGCCATGCGGTTGGAAACACTGGAACAGAAAGCGACTCGTGAGTGGATCGCGATTCAGGAAGAACTGGGGTTGGACATTTTGGTGGACGGGGAAATGTACCGCGGCGACATGGCGACTTATTTTGCCGAAGAATTCAGCGGGTTCAAAATCAGCGGCCTGGTCCGTTCCTACGGCAACCGCTATTATCGCAAGCCGATCATCGTCGGGAAGATCCGCCGGACAAAGCCGGTCACGCTAAAGTGGTACCGTTTCGCGCAGTCATTGACGAAAAAGCCGGTCAAGGGAATGCTCACCGGGCCGTACACGATGATGGACTGGTCTTTCGACGAGTATTACGGTTCCCGTCGGGAGAGCGCGCTGGCGCTGGCGGAAGTCATTAATAAAGAAGCGAAAGATTTGGAAAAAGCCGGCGCTCAGTATATCCAGATTGATGAACCGGCGGTTTCGGTTCGTCCTGAAGAGATCGGCCTAGCCATTGAAGCGCTGGGAGTAGCGACGGCCGGATTGAAAGCGAAAACCCTCACGCATATCTGCTATGGGCGGTTTGATCTGATCTATCCCAGAATGCTCAAGCTTCCCGTGGACCAGATTGACCTTGAGATGTCCAACAGCGGTTACGACATGCTGGCCCTCTTTCAGAAACAGCCGTTCACCAAAGAGATCGGACTCGGAGTTCTGGATGTTCACAGCCATAGGGTGGAGACGAAGGAAACCGTGAAAAACCGGATCAAAGCGGCAATGGACGTGATCCCAGTAAAGAAGATTTACGTGGATCCTGATTGCGGACTAAAAACCCGGACTAGAGAAGAGGTCATCGCTAAGCTTCGGATCATGGTGCAGGCTGTTCAAGAAGTCCGCCAAGAATTCAAAGGAAGTCATTTCTAAAAAATGGTTAAAAAAGGCGTTGCGTTGCTGTCGGGTGGTCTTGATAGCACCTTGGCATCAAGGTTGATTATTGACCAGGGGGTAGAGGTTTTCGGTTTCCACCTGGTGATGCCGTGGGGATGCTGTGATAAGCGATACGCGGTTAGTTCCGCGGCGTTTCTTAATATCCCCCTGATGACCCACAAACTGGGGGATGATTATCTGGAGATTGTCCGCAATCCCCGCTTTGGTTATGGGACGGCGATGAATCCATGCGTGGATTGCCGCATCCACATCTGGCGGTTGGCAAAGAGATATATGGAAAAAATCGGGGCAACTTTTCTGATCACAGGAGAAGTGTTGGGACAGCGGCCGATGTCTCAGATGCGGCGGAGCATGAATCTCATTGAAAAAGAGAGCGACTTGATTGGAAAAATTCTGCGCCCCCTTTCGGCGAAACTGTTGGAGCCGACCCAGCCGGAAATCGAGGGAGTCGTTGACCGTGAGAAACTGTTGAATTTTCAGGGACGGTCGCGGAAAGACCAGATTCGGTTAGCGGAACAGTTCGGGCTCAAGGATTATCCGACCCCCGCGGGAGGATGCCGTCTCACCGACGAAAATTTTGCCGTGAAGGTGAAAGATTACTTTGCCCATAGCGATGTGAATTCAACGGAGGAGTTTGAATTGTTGACGTTAGGGCGGCATTTCCGGATGGATCACCAGACAAAAATGATCGTTGGCAGGAACGAACGGGAAAATTTGACGCTTCAGTGGTACGCCCAGAAAGAAAACCGGCATTTGCTGATCCCAAAAAACTTTGTAGGACCGTTTGTGCTCATTGACGGCCCGCTGACCGAAGAGTCGAAGCGGAAGGCGTCCGAACTGGCTGTTCAATATACCAGACAGGACAGGCGGCCTGTCGACAAAGTCATTTTTGAATATCGTGATCAGGTTATAGAAATTTTGCTGTTGGAAACGGCGCCATGCTCTCTTTAACGAATCAACAAAAAAAGTTACTGGCTTTGATTCAGGAAGAACTTCCCCTGGTGAGGAATCCTTTTGTCAAGCTGGGGGAGAAATGCAGCCTGAGTGAATCGGAGGTCATGGAGAATCTTCAAATCTTCAAAGAAGACGGGGTCATTCGCCAGATCAGCGCCATTTTCGATACCCGGTGCCTTGGATACCGTTCGAGCTTAGTCGCCATGCGCGTGGACCCTCAAAGAGAAGATTCTGCCGCGGAGGCCGTCAACAGCCATCCCGGAGTGACGCACAATTACCGCAGGAATCACGCGTTTAACCTCTGGTTCACCATCGCTGTCCCCCCAAACAGCCGGATCGGCTTGGAAAAAACAGTGGACCTTTTTCACTCGCTGGCGAAAGCGGAATCAACCCGCCTGATGCCGACGCTCAAGCTCTTTAAAATCGGCGTCAATTTGGATATCACGGGGGAGAATTCGCCGGATAAGAAAGAAACGCCCCGTTATTCAGAAGAGACGCGCCACCGGCCGAAAAGTGAGATAACGGAGAGAGAAATTCATTTTATCCGCGTCATGCAGGAAGATATGCCGGTGGTATCAACGCCGTATCATGCTATGGCAGAGCAATTGGGTATGGGGCAGGATGAGCTTTTTGAAATGGCCGCTCGTTTCGTGGAAGAAGGAAAACTGCGGCGGATGGCCGCGGTCCTGAATCATCGCAAAGCCGGTTTTGTCGCCAACGCGATGGGGGTGTGGGACGTCCCCCCGGAAAGAATCGCCGAAGTCGGCGCTCAGATGGGGAGTTTCAGCGCGGTCAGTCATTGCTATCAGCGCCCCGTTTATCCCGACTGGCCCTATTCGATTTTCACCATGGTGCATGGAAGAGATAAGCAGGCGTGCGACACAATCCTAGAATCTCTCTCCGGGGCAACCGGTGTCACTCGCTATGAGGCGCTCTTCAGCACCAAGGAATATAAAAAGATACGCTTAAAGTATTTCACTCCCGAGATTAATCGTTGGGAAGAGCGGCATGCTTCTTTGGCAGTGACCGTGTAGTTTTATTGTTGACAGTAAAGTCAGGTATTGGATATACTAAAGCCATAAACGTTTTGGTTAATGAATCATCAGTGATTGCGAAAGGAGATAGAAATGGCAGATAAGAATAGCAAACATCCAGGTCAAGTCGCTGGCCCCTTTTATGTGGATACTCAGTGTATTGACTGCGATCTTTGCCGCCAGACCGCGCCGGCAAACTTCACCCGAAACGAAGCGGGCGGGTTTTCATACGTCTATAAACAGCCGACCACTCCTGAAGAAGAAGCCAAGTGCAAGCAGGCAAAAGAGGAATGTCCGGTGGAAGCCATTGGGGAAGACGGCGCCTAAGTCCACTTCTCGTAATGCATCTGCTCCGGCGGGAATCCTGCTTCTCCGAACACTTTGATCGTCTGTTCAATCATATCCACTAAACCGCAGGCGTAAATATCCACGTCTTTAGGCGAGGCGAGATATTTCTTGACCTTCTCCTGAACGTAGCCGACTTCGCCTGACCAATTTTTTGGACGGCTGATGGTGGGGACAAACTTAAAATTGGAATGCTCTTTTTCTAGTTTTTGAAATTCGTCCCAGAATAAAACTTCATTGTCATAACGAACTCCCAAGAAGCACCAGACTTTGACGTAATCTACCTTCTTTCGATGATAAAGGTCTAAGATCATTCCTCTCAACGGCGCAATGCCAGTGCCAGTCGCCACAAAAGCCAGATCGCGTTGGATCGGTTCTTTGATTTTAAAGACTCCCATGGGCCCCTGCAGTTTGAGGTGATCGCCGATTTTCAGGTTGTGGAAATGGTTTGACATAAAGCCCCCCTCTACCTGTTTGATGCAGAGTTGAATTTTGTCTTTGATGTAGGGGGGGGAGGCGATCGAGTACGGTTTTTTCACCGGCTGGCCGTCTCTAGTAGTATGGGCCATTACAAACTGCCCTGCCGTAAACTCAATCGGTTTTCCAATGTCGAAGGTAAAGGTTTTGACGGTGGACGTCTGGACTAGAATATTTTCAACCACAGCATCGTAGAATTGCGCGGCCGGCATAGGAGAAGATTATAGCATAGCTTAAAGAGTGGGGCAAAATGGTATTGTTGCTTTTTCTGTAGATTATGAGAGATAATATCTGCAGAACCGATGATTCCCAACCCAGAGCGTTTCCAGAAAGCGATCGAGGCGTTTGACCAGGCCAATAGCCATGACCCCAAGGGGCAAGAAGTTTTATACGCCCAACGGATGACCCATTGGCTGGAGCGGCTGGCGCCGGAGGCGTCCGAAGTACTCCGGTTGGCGGCACGATCTCAACATCTTTGCCGCTGGATGATCCCGCGAAGCCAATACCCAGTCGGCAGGGTCGGCTATCTCAAGTGGCGGACGACTCTCTATGAATTTCACGCCCAAAAGGCGGGGGAGATCTTAGAAAAGGCCGGCTACGAGCGTGAGGCAATTGCCCAGGTTCAAGAGCTTCTACGCAAAAAGGATATCAAAACCAATCTGCAGATGCAGGTTCTGGAAGATGTCATTTGTCTCGTATTCTTAGAAAACTATTTTGCCGAGTTTGCCCAGAAGCATCCCGAAGAAAAAATCATCTCCATCGTTCAGAAAACATGGAAGAAGATGTCTCCCGCCGGCCATCAAGCGGCGTTGACCCTGCCGATGTCGGGCGAAGTCCGCGCGCTGATTGAAAAGGCGTTGGGCTAAATTAGAAACCTTTTATCTCGTTGATGATTCTTTCCCGCCAGTGGTCGAAGAAGGCGACTAAATCCCGGAAATCCAGAGGCTCCATCAACAGTAGCATTTCGGTTGAATTCTGATCGAAGGTCTTGATTCTCTCAAAGGCGACTCCCAGCCAATACAAGTCGAAACCGGGATCTTTCTTCCGGGCTTTGTCCATGAGTTCATCGGGGCTAAAGCGGTTTTTTTTGACGAGAAAATAAACATCAATAAAGTCTCTCGGCGCGGCCCTTCCAAAGAGCGCCAGAAGTTTATTCGAAGCGATATCCACTAAACTATCTACTTTTAATCGGGGATATTCCGGGAATTGCAAGGTTGGCTCAAACCGGAACGCGGAATCCAGAGCTAGCTGGACGATGGTGGATTCGCTATCCTTTCGGATGAAAAACTCTACGAACGAATGGAATCCTCTGCGTCTTTCAACGGACATCCCCTGAGCCTTGAACGTTGCTTCCAATTGATGGCTGAAGGGGGTGATGATTTCCGGAATCGAAGTAAAGAAATCGAGGTCATTACTTTTGCGGTGCTTGAGATAGAAATAGGCCAGAGCCGTGCCGCCGGTCAGATAGAATTGTTCACTATCTGGGGTGTTGCCGAAGTAACCAAGGATGGTTTTCTGGATAGGACTAATGACTTCCAAAGAAGTCCTCCCAGAATTTTCTGACTTCCAGGGGTACAAAGGATTTTAACTTTTGAAATATCTGCTGGAAATTTTTTCGCTCAACGATTTTGAGAAGGGTTCGAACGTCTTTTTCGCCGCCGCGGGTGATCACCTGTTGAACGTACATCTCCAAAGTAGATGGGTTTGTCAGGTCGAGTGAAGAACCCTCCTTTAGAAACCAGAATAGTCTTGGATCGGCTGGTATTTTCATTAATGTTCCACCCCTAAATAGAGTATATCACACGCCGATTCGAGGACAAAGGGGTTCGATGGGGCACTTGGGACAGTCCGGTTTTCTGGCAGTACAGCAAGCGCGGCCGTGGTGGATGAGGGCGTGGGAGAGCCAGGTCCACTCTTTTTCTGGAAAGAGTTTCATCATATCTTGCTCGATTTTTTCCGGATCGTCGTTAGTGGTGAGCCCCATCCGGTTTGAGAGCCGACGGACATGGGTATCCACGACAACTCCGGGAGTGTCGTAAACGTTCCCCAGAATCACGTTGGCTGTTTTTCGACCGACGCCGTCCAATTCCACTAAATCTTCCATGCGGTTGGGGACTTTGCCGCCATGTTTTTCCACCAGTTTCTTACAACAATTAATGATACTTTTGGTCTTATTCTTGTAGAAACCGGTGGAGAGGATTTCCTGTTCAAAGATTTTGACATCAGCAGAAGCATAATCTTTGGTGGTACGGTATTTTTTGAAGAGATTCTGGGTCACAATGTTGACTCGTTTGTCGGTGCATTGGGCGGAGAGGATGGTTGCGACTAACAGTTCCAAGGGATTTGTGAAATTGAGGGCACACTTAGCATCGGGGTATGATTTCTTGAGTGAAGCTAGAATTTTGTGGGCACGTGTTTTCTTTTGCTGAAGTGTCTCGTGAGATGTTTTCATCTAAGGGCGCCTCGATGCTTTTATGATAACATTAAAATCTTCATGTAGCGTTCCAAGGATGGTATAATAATAACAGAAATAGTGAGGGAAGAATGGGGAAATTACCTAGTTTCTTAAAGCAATATTTTTGGGATGTGGAATTTGAGGAAATGGATTTTAAGAAATGCAGGATATATGTCCTTAGACGAATCCTAGAATATGGAAACGAAACTGCAGTCAAGTGGATGTGGGACAATTTTAAGAAATCAGAAATAAGAACAGTCTTATCCAAATTTCGTGGATTTTCTCGGAAAAGTGCTAATTTTTGGTCTCTTATTTTAGAGATTCCAAGAACAGAGGTATTATGTTTGAAGAAACGCTCGTCAAGGGAGCCAAAGAAAATTTGGCCTTATTAGGTAAATCGGGCATTTTGAAAGATGCCTATTTGGCAGGAGGAACAGCCGCCGCTCTTTTTTTAGGGCATCGCATTTCTGTAGATTTTGACTTTTTTACCTACAAAGAGTTTATCCCAAGCATCTTTTCTAGTGAATTGTCGCAATTGGGTTTGTTTGAAGAAGATCAAGCAGATAAAGGAACCGTATTGGGAATATTTAAAGGGGTGAAATTCAGTCTTTTTATTTATCCATATCCATTAATTTATCCTGCTTTTAAGTATTTGTCGTTAGATATAGCGGATATTCGAGACATTGCGGCAATGAAGATAGAAGCGATATCGAGTCGAGGAGCTAAGAGGGATTTTATTGATTTGTATTACCTCTGTCAGTCTGGATATTCACTACGGAAACTCTTAGATTTCTATGATAAGAAATATGGAAAGTTATCCTCCAATCGAGTTCACATTCAAAAGAGTTTGGTTTATTTTAATGAGGCGGAGTCTGATGCAATGCCAAAGATGTTAAAAAAATGTCATTGGAGAGAGATAAAAGAATTTTTTGAGCAGGAAGTCAGAAAACTAGGGAGAGGATAAAACTCGCAAAACTTGATCCAAGCCCAGTGTATTCAACACATCCTTCTTTTCTAGCCACCCCTTGCGGGCGATGCCGACGCCGAAACGGTAATCGGCGATTCCCTCGACCTTGTGAGCGTCCGGATTGATGCTGGCTTTGATGCCGAGTTCCTTTAAATCTCGGCCGTAGCGCCAGTCTACGTCAAAGCGATGCGGGTTAGCATTCAACTCAATCACGACTCCGTAGTCTTTGGCCGCATGGAAGACTTCCCTGTGGTTGACATGATATCCTTCGCGACCCAAGAGAAGCCGGCCGGTCATATGGCCAAGCATCGTTGTGTGTTTATTTTTGATTGCTTTAATAATTCGCTGGGTCATCTCTGATTCGCTCATTGTGAATCGGCTGTGGACAGAGACAATAACGAAATCAAGTTCCGCTAAAATATCATCATCGTAATCCAGAGAACCGTCTCCGAGAATGTCTACTTCTGACCCTTTTAGGATACGGATTCCTTTGAGCCATTTGTTAAGCTCGTCAATCTCTTTCCATTGTTTTTTGATCCGTTCCGGTTCCATTCCGTGGGCGTAAGCGGCCGATCGGCTGTGGTCAGAGAGGCCGATGTATTCCAAACCAAGACGCTTGGCTTCTTTGGCCATCTCTTCGATCGTCGCGGCTCCATCGCTGTAGAGGGAGTGAGTGTGGAAGACGCCCCGGATATCTTTTTCTTCGATTAAGTCAGGAATTTCTCCTTTTTCAGCCGCTTCGATCTCTCCCATGTTTTCGCGGAGTTCCGGAGGGATATAGGAAAGGCCGAGTTTTTTGAAAATCTCCTCTTCATTTTTGCAGGGGATGAGTTTGTCGGACGGTTCTTTGAAAAGGCCGTACTCGTTCATCTTCATTTCCATCCGCTTGGCGCGGGCGCGCATGGCGGTGTTGTGTTCTTTACTGCCGGTGAAGTGGTGGAGGGCGTAGGGGAATTCGGTATCTGTGACGACGCGAAGGTCGGCTTGAATCCCTGATTTTAATAAAACGCTCGATTGGGTCTCTCCTTTGGCGGTCACGGTTTCGACAGAATCCAGTTTTGTGAAAGTTTCCATGATGGCTTCCGGGTTTTTCGAGCTGACAAGAATATCCAGATCGCGGATGATTTCCTTGTGGCGCCGCAGACTGCCGGCGAGACTGACGCGGATCGTTTTGGGATGTTTAGAAAGCTTGTCGTAGATTTTTTCCGCTTCGGCCAGAGCGTTCGAATAAAGAGAATAACCGCTGTGTTTTTTGAGATGCTCAATCCCTTTGAGAATATTTTCGATCGTCTTTTCGGCGAATCCTTCCAGTTTGAGCAATTTCCCTTCCCGGCAGGCTTTTTCCAGATCGGCGACCGATTTGATCTTTAATTTTTCATAGAGGATTTTGACTTTTTTGGGGCCGAGCCCCTGAATCTGAAGGAGCTGGAGAAGTGATTCGGGAAATGACTTCTTGAGCTCTTCAAGATACTTCAGCTTGCCGGTTGTGACTAATTCTGTAATTTTTTCGGCAAGGCCCTCACCAACCCCCGGGATTTCGCGAAGGCGGTCTTGCTGAACATAGAGATCAATTTCATCGGTCAGAGCATCAATCGAGCGTGCTGCGCGAAAGTAGGCTTGAAACTTAAAAGAAATTTCCCCTTTCAGTTCCAAAAGAGTGCCGATTTCTTCGAGGACTTGGGCGACCTGTTTTTTGTCCATTTTTACCAGCGTTTAGCGCATAGCGTTTAGGGTTGTTTTTCTAAACGCTAAACGCTCTACGCTAAAACTTATTGTATCAATTTTTGATTCCCCGCCGCAATGGCGGCGTTGCGCTGGAGTCCCGCCCGTTTAGCCCTCATCAGAGGGGTTCCTTGAAAACGTTTGAAGTATTCCTCATCCGATTGGATAGAGAGGACTTCATCGAGTGGTAGAGCGGGGCCCACGCCGGCTTCTGGGAGGAATGAAAGTTCTTTCGTGATCGGAGCTTTGCGGTTGTATGGACAGACTTCCTGACAGATGTCGCAACCGAAAATCCAATCGTCCATTGGCTCATGGAGTTCTTCAGGAATCGATCCCTTGTGTTCAATGGTGAGGTAGGCGATACATTTGCGTGCGTCGAGTTGGTAGGGACCGACAAAGGCGTCGGTTGGGCAGGCGTCGAGGCATCGGGTACAGGAGCCGCAGGGATTGTTTGCGGGTTTGCGGGTTTGCGAGTTCATGAGATGGTTTCAATTCCAGCGTTGTCAAAATCTCGCCTAGAAATAACCACGAACCGAGGCCGCGGGAAATTAGAAGAGTATTCTTTCCAATAAATCCAATCCCAGCCCGTTCGGCGTAGGCCTTCTCTAAGACAGGGCCGGTGTCCACGTAACGCCGAGTCTGAATGGGTTCGGAGGCAATTTCATGGAGATCGTTTTCCAGTTGTTTCAATTTTTTATCGAGGACTTTGTGGTAATCCCGCCCCCATGCGTAGCGGGCAATTCGCCCTGTTAATACGAAGTTTCGGATCTCGGGTCTCGAGTCTTGGATTATGGGCTTTGGATTTTGATCATTGGAACCCGAGACTCGAAACTCGGGACTCGAGACAGGAGAAGAGGAAGATACAGGATTATAATTCATCGCAACCACAATAATGCTCTTGGCTCCGGGCAACACTTCTCTAGGATCCTGCCGACGGCTCGGTTCTTTAGCCATGTAATCCATCTGGCCTTGATATCCGCCAGCGAGCCATTTCTGGAAGCGCTCTTCGTTTTCAAGAATTGGTTCAGCAGAGGTAATTCCCAAGCGTTCAAAGCCAAGTTCGGCGGCTTTGGAATGGAGAAGCTGTTCAAGAGAGAGAGACATAAT
>CAYJQR010000008.1:0-6461 GCA_964372345.1 uncultured Planctomycetia bacterium
TAACCCATTCCTATTCAATAAGTTGTAAAATGGTACTGTAGAAGATCAGTCAAAGAGTACCTGAAAACGGAAAAAAGCTCCGCAAATAAGATTTTTAGAGCCGTCAACAGAAATTTAGAAGAAATTCGGATGGCTCAGGTCCCACCCTATCCCCCTCTTGATGCCAAAAAATCGTTTCCGTGCAGAAACTACTTATCGCAATTGATCTTTTTGAATCCAAAACCTACTGGTATTTCACCAGTTCTAATCGCTGAAAGAAATTCCTTCAAGACAAGTAGGACTTTTTGTTGATCTTGATGGGAGAGTTTTTTGAGTTGTTTCTGGAAATGTTTGGAAACCGCGAGCCGTTTCACAAGGCATCCGTTAGGGTTTACAGCAGTTGGTCAATATCAGTGGTCTTGTCTAGATTAATCCACCCCTTTTTCTTTTCTTCTTCGTGGATTCGATCCAGACCCTCCAACTCCTCGGTTGAGTAACGAGGTTCTAAATCTACAGGAATGAGGATTAAAGCATTCCCTTTGACTTCCGCTTTGAAGAGGCGTTCTTGCGATAGATTAAGACACCGAAGCACCTCAGTCGGCAGATGAAGATCATTTCGCGCATTCACTCTTAATGTGACAGGCATTGAAGAGTCTCCCTTTCTCACTCTACCCAAGCTTACCCTATTTTCATGTAGTTGTCAAATGAATAAATGAGCTGTACTCATAGATGAACAAATATGTCTAAATCATATCATATGTATCCATCGGTTTCAGCTGGATCGAACGATTCCAATCCAGATGGGGACTGATTTCAGTGTCCGCCAGGACGGCGCTCACTTTTCCCCGGGTCAGTTTTCCATCTGAAGAAGCGGTGTAAAGCTCTAACCGTTCTGCCACGTGACCTCCGAATACTCCCCAGGTTATTGAATGACTGCCAAACCCACCTTTGAGCGTGGTTTCTCGAGCGACAATCGCATTCGAAATACCTCCTTCTAGGGTAGCATGGATCCTCTCTGAATCAGAAATGTAGGTTGCCTTCTCATCTATCTCTTCTTCTGTGAAATGAATATAGGTATTAAACCGCCCTGCCCACGGGCTTTTAAAAGAGACTGTTAAAAGTTCTACTTCATTGTTAGGGTTTTTCTCCTTGGAAAGCTTCTTTATCGCCCATCGAACGATTCGTTCTGTCGCTTCGTGGGCAGGATGGAGATCTCGCTGATCCGGGACAAGAATCACAAACGGTCCTTCTCTATTTTCCTCTTTGTGTTTTAGAAATGCTGTTTGGAGGACTCCATAAAATTTTTCTTTGTCATCTCTATGGACAATGCGCTTGCCATCTTTTCTCCGTCTATCTTTGTTATCGAATTTCAGATGCAACAAGTGCATATTTTTTACTTCTTCTACTTTCGTGACGTGAGGGTCTACTACCCCAAGGGTCTGGGCGGATATAAGCTCCTCGTGTTCTCTGATTCTTAATTTCTCACTGGGATCGGTTACTTCCTTTCCATTTTCATCGTAGATGACCGCTGAGGAGCCAGCCACCATATAAACGAGTTCAAAATGATACCCACGTTCCTTCAGATGTAAGATAATTCCTCCAGTTAAAACAATATCATCGTAATGGGGCGATGCCGCAAAGAGAGTTCCTTTTTCTTGAAATTCCAAAAACTGAGGAACCGGAAGACGAATTTGTCCATTTTCTACCGATCGCACAACAAAGGTTTCCAAATAGGGGGCTGGGTTCTCTCGAAATTGAGGGTGGGTCAATCTAAACTTAACGGCATTGGAATCATCCACATTTCTCTTAGCTTCATCGAAAGGCATTCGTTGTTTTTGCGATTTATGCTGGCCAAAGGAGTCTAGAATGGTTTGAAACTGAGCCTGAGAAACAGGTTGAAAATAATTATACCCCTGTATAGTTATTATAAAGAATCTCAATCTTGCTTAAATCAATTTGTTTCTTTTGAACTGCCGATCGAATGGATTTGGACAATTTGGGCCAAAAAATCCAGAAGGATAAGGATTCGGTAAAAAAAAGAACAACCTTTCTATTTTCGATCTTGGCATTCTCGAAAGCCTCGATCATATCCCTAACAATCGCCTGAACCGCCTTTTCCTCTAGTTCTGCTTTGTCTTCTGCAATTTTAAGGTGTTTTATCAAGAGAGTAAGAGTGGGACGTTGGGAAAGGTGTTCTTCCTCGCGTTATTGTATAAGACCTTTTTGCTGAAAGTCAAGAGAAAATAAAATTTTACAACTAATTAGTAGACGTCATATAAATTCGTGATTATAATGATGCTTGGTGGTTTCGCCATCTTAGATTTCAATCGAGCGTGGTAATGGAAATTAAAACAGGAAATCCATATCGAAACTATGCAATCATTCAGCAGTATATACCTTTCTGTATACTGTTGCTTGGGATCACGGCAGGTTGTGCAACAACGCAACCTCTTCCAACTTCGCCTTTATCTAATTCTTCACAACCTTCATTTTCTCTTCCCCCCATAACTCCTGTAATTCCGAGAGGTGTTTACCATACTCTAAAAAAAGGAGAAACGCTCTGGAGGATTGCCCGCGCTTATCAGATTCCCACGCAAGAAATCGTCAAAGTGAACCGTCTCCCAGACGCGACAAAATTAAAAACAGGTCAGCGGATTTTTATTCCAGGAGCGGTAAAAGTATTGGAAAACCCGGAGGAAACGACCGCTTCAAATGTTCCCGCCAATGAAAGCTTTATCTGGCCGGCGAAAGGAAGAATCCTTTCCTATTTCAGCAATCTGAAAGAAAAATCGTTCAACAAGGGGATAGACATCGCTTTACAGCCCGGAACCGCTGTGACGGCCGCCCGGAGCGGGAAAGTAAGTTTCGCCCATGAACGGCTCAAAGGTCTCGGCAAAATCATCATCGTTGACCACGGCGATGGATACCAGACCGTTTACGGCCATCTTTCGGAGATATGGGTAAAGCCGGGAGACAAAGTGGACCAGGGAATGGTCATCGCCAAATCCGGCAGCACGGGGAGAAATCTGGGAGCGTCCCTGCATTTTGAAGTCAGGGAAGATCATCAACCCAAAAACCCGCTTCATTACCTTCCGTGAACACATAACTTATGGAGCGAAGCGACATTAAGTTGTTGTGTGAACGGATCTAATACCTTATGTTCAGTGATCCTGTATTCGGAAAAGATTTTTTTGACCGCCAGGAGATCATCCAACTCCTTCAAAAGCGGCTGTGTTCTTTTGAAAAGGGGTACCGCCAAAACGTCGCTCTTTTGGGTGGTCCCATGGTCGGCAAAACCTCGATTCTCTATGAGCTTTTACACCGATGGGAATCCACTCGGATTAATCCGTTCTATTTTGAAATCCGGGATGAATCTCTCGCCTCTTTCGCGGAACGCTTTATGACCTCTTTCCTTTGCAGAACCCCGCAACAGAAAAACAAGGAGTCCCCAAAACAAGTCCATATCTACCAGGAAGCAAAAACCCTCATGGATCAAGGGCATGTTCAAAAAGGGTTCACGCGGCTTTTGGATTTGATTGACCTGCATGTTCAGGAAACAGGCCGTCCCTGTCTGATGATCCTGGATGAATTTCATCTCTTGGAGAATATCCTGGGGCCTGAAACTTTTTCCGTGTTCGGAAAGAAGATCCTGATTCAAAAACAGGTCATGTATCTTCTAGCAAGTTCGGCGGTCGCGCAATCGCGGGACATCCTGCAGACCAAGCTCAATCTGCTGTTCGGACAATTCGAAATAGTCCCCGTGGAACCATTTTCCATGGCTACCGCCGATGATTTTTTAAAGAAACGAACGGGAGACCTGCTGCCGAAAGAATACCGCGCCTTTTTAACCGTGGTCACTAACGGCAGCCCTTTTTACCTGGATGTTCTAATGCGCCCTCTGGCGAAAACATCTTTTCCCGATCCTGGGAAAGCGGTGGTCGAATCTTTTAAAACAACATTAATGGTCTCTCCCGGAATTTTATCGCAATACTTTCATTCGCTTTTATCTCAATTGCGCGATTCCCATCTGCCTGTGCGTGCCCGCACGCAGACAGGTGGCACGCAGACAGGAAAGCCGGAAACGCTGGATTCGAAGGGATTGAAAATACTTCTCGCGGTCGCCGATAAAAAGCGCCGCGTCGGTGAAATCGCCTCGCATTCGTCTCTTTCTAAAGCCGTTGTCCAGAAGAATCTAAAACGTTTTATCGAAAAGAATTCCGTTAAAAAAATGGGGGGATTTTATTGGTTGCCCGACCTGCTTTTTTGCTTTTGGCTGAAATCAGTTTACGGCGTCCGGACCTTTTCATCCGGGGCCGATTTTGAACACAGGGAAAAGGTCTTCGAAAAAAACGTTCTCAACTGGATCAGTGATTTCATCAACGAAAACAATCAAAAAATCCATCTAAGGATTTCTTCTTTGCTTACTTCTTTTGACAACCACTTGATTGAGTTCAAGAATAAATGGGTACGGCTTCCTCGTTTTCAAAAAACGGACGTTGAACTGAACGGCGCGATTCCTCATGTCATCGGCTACCTCCCGAATTCGCAGAAATGGAAGTGGATCATTTATTCTGACCCCGTTGGAGAAGAAGACGTTTCCGCGCTCGCCTCTCGGCGAAGCCGAGGGCTCGCCTTTCGGCCTGCCTCGCGGCAAGGCGGGGGAAACCGAGGGCTCGCCGGCGGGGGAAAGGAAGAGGACCAGCGAAAAATCATAGTGGCGCTGCGTGGAATTGATTCCAACGCCACTCTCTTGGCCAAGGAACTGAAGCTATGGGCTTTGGATCTGGACGATCTCAATCAGCTTCTGGAGACCTATGGACAACAAAAGGTGATCTTGTGAAAAAACTTTGGGCGCCGTGGAGAAGCCACTATATCAGAAACCTGGATAAAAAAACAAAGGTTTGCGTTTTTTGCGTCAAACCCAAGCAAAGGAAGGACCGTGAAAATTATATTATCAAGCGCGGACAATACTGCTATGTTGTTCTCAATATCTACCCTTATAATAACGGGCATGTCATGGTCAACCCTTATCGGCATGGCGCGGACTTGTCAAGTTTACGGCCGGAGGAAATTCTGGAGATGATGCAGTTAGTCTGCGAGATGCAGGAAAAGCTGATAAAGAGAATGAAACCGGCCGGTTTTAACATCGGACTTAACATCGGCAGGGACGGCGGCGCTGGTTTTGAGCACCTGCACATGCACATTGTTCCCCGATGGAGAGGAGATACTAATTTCATGCCGATCTTGGCGAATACCAAAATCATCTCTGAATCCTTAGACGAGGTTTACCAATTGTTAAAACAATGAGAGCGCACCAGATAAAGTCTAAAATACCGGCTGCCATTCTTACCAGAGAAGAAGCGGAGGAGCATGAATTAGCTTTTTTAGCTCCCTACGCGATGAAGAGCCGTTTCAGCAAGGGGCGGGCGCACCCGGAGCCGGAACATCCTTACCGAACCTGTTACCATCGTGATCGCGATCGGATTATCCATTCAACCGCCTTCCGCCGCTTGGAATACAAAACTCAGGTTTTTGTCAATCATGAAGGGGATTACTACCGAACTCGTCTGACCCATAGTCTGGAAGCGGCTCAAATCGCCCGGACCATTGCCAGAGCGCTCCGCCTGAATGAGAACCTGACAGAAGCCATCACTTTAGCCCACGACCTGGGGCATGGGCCTTTTGGTCATAGCGGACAAGACGCACTCAAAGAATTGATGAAAAACCACGGTGGTTTTGATCATAACCAGCAGGGAATACGGATCGTGGAATATTTAGAGGAACGGTATCCTCACTTTAAGGGGTTAAATCTCACCTTTGAAGCGCTGGAAGGAATGAACAAACACGCCAAGCGGAGCGAATCTCCTCTGCTGGAAGCGCAGATTGCGGATACCGCTGACGAGATTGCTTATGATAATCACGACCTCGATGATGGAATCACTTCTGGTCTTATCAGCGAGCAGGAACTTCAAAAAGTTTCTCTCTGGCGGCAGGTGTCACAGGAAATCACAGGGCGTTATCCCGTGACAAGCGATGAAATCCGGAAATACCAAATCATCAAAACATTGATTGACAGGCAAGTCAGCGATGTCATTTCTTCCACAAGCGCGCGGCTCAAAGAATACACAATTGACTCCGTTGAAAAAGTACGAAGTTTTAAAGGAAAACTAATCGGTTTCAGCGACCCGATGAGTCGTTTAAGAATTCCCCTGCGCCGTTTCTTATCCGAAAATCTTTATCACCATTATCGGGTCGTTCGGATGGCTGATAAAGCGGCCCGCTTTATCAAGGATATCTTTGAGGTTTATATCCACAAGCCCAATCAGCTTCCCAACACCAGCCGGAACCGCCTGAAAGAGGAGGATCCCTATCGAGTGGTTTGCGATTACATCGCCGGCATGACTGACCGCTATGCCTTGGATGAATACAAGAAACTCTTTGAACCCTATGAGCGTGTGTAAGGAAAAGTAAGAGGTTCTATG
>CAYJQR010000008.1:6561-35322 GCA_964372345.1 uncultured Planctomycetia bacterium
CTATCCTAGCCGAGTTCATCGATAAAATGATCCCCCTGAAGGATAAGATAGAACAGTGCTATCTCTTTGGATCACGGGCGAGAGGCGATGAAAGGCCTGATTCTGACTATGACCTGCTTTTTATTGTCAAAGAAAACTTCTCGCGTCTTGATAAAGACTTCCTCTATGATAAAGTGATGGATATCCTTTTAGGAAGTGGGAGACTGATTTCCTTGAAAGTCTTTCATCAGGGAGAATTTGAGAGATTGTGTGCAATGCAGACTCCTTTTATGACGCACGTCTTAGAAGAGGGAATTAAAATTGGATAAAAAGACGATCAGCCTATTAAAAGGATATACAGAAAAAGCAAAAGAGAAACTACGATCAGCAGAAACGTTGTTAAAAAATGACGGATACGACGATGCTGTTTCGCGGGCCTATTATTGTGCTTTTCACGCCGCCCAAGCGATTCTTCTCACAGAGGGACTTTCCACAGAGACTCATCAAGGAGTCGTCAATCTCTTTGGGTTGCACTTTGTGAAAACAGGAAAATTTGAGAGACGATTTGGCAAGATGTTAGCAAACTTAAAAGACGATCGAGAAAATGGGGATTATGAAATCTACTCTGCCATTGATAAGGAATCTGCAGAGCAATCGGTACAGGAAGCAAGAGAATTCTTGAAGGAAGCGGAACGTTATTTGGCGGATTACGGGGTATGATTAACGTAATTAACGTAACTTATTTTGTTTCAATAAGTTATAAATTTTAAAAACCCATTGACAACCCAATAGCCGCATGGTATACTTATTTTGAGTTTGAAGAAGTTTAAGCTAAGAGGGATCATGTCCGGCAACTCAAGAAAATAGGGTTTTAAAGGGGAGCCGGTCTCTTTTTTAGAGAGGGGAAGAGCGTAGGGCTGTTATGAGAGAGTATCGAAGAGAAATCAGAAATCAGAAATTAGAAATCAGAAAAGTGGGAATGAGATTTTTGTTTCTGAGTCTTGGGTTTTTTGCTTTCCTCATCTTAACTCCGCCTAGCTGGGCGGGAAAAAGTCTTTGGGAACTCCGCGGGCAGACGACCGAGCAAACAGAAGAATCCTCGCCAACCCCTTCCACAGCAGTCGTATCCGCCGTAAAAACTGAACCTCAGGCCCCTCAAACCGCGGAAGAAGCAAAAACCATCAACCCTGAAATCGCCGCTTTTATTGACTCCATCCAGATCCCAAGCCAGTATGGGAGAATCAAGGAGAAGTTTGTGGGAAGTGATCCACGGATGTTTGTGTTGATGCAGGAGATTCATAACCATCCGGAAGTGCAGAAGAATAATAAGGAGATTATGGCGATTCTTTTGGACCAATACAAAATGCCTTTGATTTTGGTAGAAGGACATAGTGGGCAAGTAGAGTCTTCTTTGTTATTATCTCGTCCGAAGAAATGGAGGGAAGCAATTGCTAAAGAAAGAATTGAAAAGGGATATTTTGACTCAGAAGAATACCTCTACCTGACTCGTGAAGTCCCTCCTACCATTATTGGCGTAGATGATGAAAAAGTTGTAAAAGAGCAATATGATCTAGTTCACTATAAATTTCTCCTCGAAAATCGTAAGAGAACAGAGGTCCTTTTTAGTCAATTAAACCAATCTATTGAAATAGCCAAAGAGAAGCTCTATAATGCTGCTCTCAAGGCATTTGATGTGAATGCTCAGGAATATACAGAAGATAAAATCAGTGCTGAGGAGTATATCTCGATCTTAAACCAAGCTATCCATGATTATCAGTGGTCTTTTTCCGAAACGAACTATCCTAATATTGCTTTAGTTGTGAAAGGATCTGAGTTAGAAAAAGAGAATAAATATGAAGAATCACAAGAATATTTACAGAAGGTAGATCATGCAAAACTTTTCGCCGAGATCAAGGGTTTAGAAAAAGAAATACGAACAAAATTGTACAAAAATGCTGAAGAGGCAAGGCTAGATAAGTTAGCAAAAGCTCTCTACTACTTTGAGAAATTAGGTAAGATTTCTCTGGTTCCGTTGGAATGGGAAGAATATATCTATGAATTATCTCCTTTTAACGTTCAGAATTTGAGGACGTTCTTGATCCAAAATGGAATTAGCATTTCAGCGACAACAGAAGAAATTGTCTTTCTGGATCAGTATCGAAAAGAGGGAGAGATCTTCTATCAAATAGCTATTGATCGCGAAAGGGCCATGGTTGAGAATAGTCTTGCTGTTCTTTCAAAGCGTAATGTAACTAAGGCAATTTTAAAAACAGGAGGATTTCATACAAGTGGGATTGTCCAATTTTTAAGGGCGAATAGAATTTCATATGTTGTTGTAGCTCCAAGGGTAACACAACCGGATATGCCAACTCCTTATCAAGAACTTCTGAAGGGTTCTATGGAAAAAGTCAGCAAGACGATTAGCGATACTCCGAATCCTTCGGCATTAGGACGATAGATTAGTGACTTCAAAGAACGCAAAGGTTAGAGAAATGGTTTTCTTAGAATATTAGGGTAAAAAAACAAAAGATGAATAAAAAGGAGGAATCACAAATGAAAAATCAAGGAAAAAAATCACTAATAGCAATCTTAGCGTTTTTAAGCATGATATTTCCTTTTGCTTCTGGGAGTTGGGCTTCTTTAGGAAGCAAATTCTCGGTTGACCAACAACGAAGAGCTTTTGACGAAATGGAACAAAAATTAGCTCGTGAGCAACACTCTGGTCTCGTTGGAGGTATTTCCATAGCTGAGCAGGAGGACAAAGTAGTCGCTGAAGCCGGTAAAATTTTTGAGGGCAATTCTGCTTTAACAGAAACCACGGTAAAAAGTAATAACATTCCATTTAAAGTAAAAAAGTTACCAGATGGAAATTTTGAGATTTCTGTTGAAGGGATAGGTCAAATAGGCGCAGGCGGGGTTCAATTAATCCATCCCAATCATGTTGCTGCACTTGCGTTACAGGCAGCGGCAGATGAGAATCTAAAAACATGGAATGAAGTGAAACTAGGCTTCCAACAGATGGTTCATAAAGACAAGATACGAGCAGCGGTTTTAGTGCTGGGAGATCCATCAATAGCGTCGGCCCTTCCCAGCGATGTTAGGGATGGAATTATTAAAGAAGCCATGAATGGTGCTCTAGCGTTGCAAGAACTAGGCCAGTTGACAGATGATGCATGGAAGAATTTTAATCAAATGGTAATAGCGGCAGGAGGAGCAGAAAATGTACCTGGTGCTCAGAAGCTTGTGGGTGGTGTCATGGCACAGGGAGTAGATGGTACGACGAACACTCCTGCTACCCGTGCAACAGAACTAGGAGCCAAACTTACGGCTGCTCTTCGTAACACCGATCCGACTCAACGCAAGAATCAGGTGGAAACGGTACTATCTGATGCTGAGAAAAGTCTAGATGACCCAATGATGGTTAAAGTGCTCAATAACACAGTTCCTGCTCTGCTCCAAACGGTCGCTTCCAATCTGACGGTTGATTTAGTGCAGGTGTCTTATGCCGACCTAATGAGATCACCACAAGTAGCCATATTTGCCAATGGAGCACTTATAGCGCAGAAGGCCCTTTTAGTGACTGACGCAGAAGCAGGAACTACTCCTGCATCTATTCAGAGTTTTCTTAAGCTTGACAACGAACCAATAGGGTCTATCTACATTAATGGGGTTGGCGATAAGAGATTCGGCGAAGTGTTAGCGATGGTTGATGCACAGAATGCAGAAAAAATTAAGCAGTTAGCTGGTAGTACTGCGGTAGCGCCGATTGGTAACGTTGGTGACAATGGTATGATTAGTTTCAAACAAGTACTCGAGATCATTCGTCATAACGTTTAATCGCTAAAAGATAGAATGTTGTATTTTTCTCCCAGAGGCGGCCCTCAAAAAGCCGCCTCTGGAGGTTTAATGAAGAAGTCAAGAAAGAAGGAATCTTCATGTCGCTAGAAGTCAAGAAAATTATCCAAGAATTAATCGTTCCTGAACTGCAGGAAATCAAAGCTCAGCAAAGAACAACCGCAATTGAGATTAAGCGATTGGACGAGAAGATTGACAATCTTCATCAGCAATTCGTTAGTGAAATCAAAGATTTAGATGCCAAAATGGATAGCATTAATGAAAAGGTTGAAGATGTTAAGGAAGAAATTCGTAACTTGCGAGATGAATTTCGTATCACAATTACGCTCCATGAACGTATTGCGTCTTTGGAAGCAAAAGTAGGGCACTTGCACTCTTAAACAGATACAAAGGAGTAGTTTTCTGTTTTAAGTGACGAGGCGGCCTTCAAAAAGCCGCCTCGTCTGTTTTTTGAGTCATAAATTCTCTGGAAACGTTACTTTGACTCCTGCCTACTGAAATGGTATACTTGGCTTGTGCGCTGGAAGTAAGTAAGAAACAGGGATTCACTTTAGTGAATGTACGAAATATCATAAGGATGATAGAGACTGACGGTTGGTATTTGGTTGAGACAAAAGGCAGCCACCGACAGTACAGACATCCAGCTAAACCGGGGAGAGTCACGATTGCTGGTCATCCGAGTCATGACTTAGCTCCTGGGACTCTTAATAGCATATTGAAGCAAGCGCGATTGAGGAAAAAGGAGATGAATTAATATGCATCGTTTTCTCGTTGTTATTGAAAAAACAGAAAATAATTACTCAGCATACTCACCCGACTTGTCTGGTTGTGTGGCAACAGGTACTACTCGTGAAGAAGTAGAAAAAAATATGTATGAAGCTATTGAAATGCATCTACGGGGCTTAATTGAAGATCATTTACCTATTCCTGAATCTCAGGCGTTTGCTGAATATGTCGCTTTTCGTGAGATGAATTAGGCGTAGCGAGATACCGTTGATCCGAGGCGGCCTTCAAAAAGCCGCCTCGTTTGTTTTGACAGTGTGCTTAATTCTATGGTATATTTATAGTATATGAATAAGGCAGGTGGTGGGATGAAAAATAGCAATGGGAAGCATCTAAACAAGATAAGGGAAATTTTTAGATACACGGCGATTTTTGAAGAAGCCTCAGATCCCCAAGAAGGACCCATTGAGATCATGAGCACCTTGAGTATTCCGATGACTATTTCTTTGCGGTGAGACTTCCCTCGGTTACCCCTAAGCGTCTTATTCGTGTCTTCCTTCATTTGGGAACCAGAAAAAGTGCTGGAACTTGATTCGTTTCATGGTATAATGCACTAAACTCATGAAGCGGGGGATTGCTCTTTTACTTTTGATGGTCCTGGCGGCGGGGTGCGCCGGGCGCGGGAAATTAGTCCACGAACAGCGGTACAAGAAACGCATGGAGATGTCCCGGCAGCAGAACGGGCTTCTGTACGAGTTTCAATTCACTCCTCCAAAACAAAAAGTAGAGCAGGAAGGGGTCGAGATTGAAGTGGAGCCGGTGTCGCACACGTTCTTAAACGGGCTCTTCAATGACAAACGGATCTTTGGATCGCTGGCGGGATTGAACCCTTATCTGCCGCAAAACGTGGTCTTCTACGTCAAGATCAGCAACAACAGCGACAAGAAGATCACGGTGAGCCCTGGGGATTCGGTTCTGTTGGATGATCTGAGCAGTCAATACAGTTTTCTGGCGCCGGATTATACCGTGGCGTTGTCTCTGGCGAAAGGATCCGCCGCGGGGTCAGTGAAAACGATCGCCGGCGCGGCGCCCGGGTTTTATGGCGCCGGCCTTGGTTTCGCGACCTCTTTTTCAAGAGACCCGGAAGAAAGACGGCTTTCTGTTTTAAACATCGTAACTCTGACCAGCGGCGCAGTCTACCCGGGTGTTGTCTATGACGGTTACATGGCGTTTTTAAAGCCGAGTCATGAAGCAAAACAGGTTACGCTGATAATACCGAATATCAAACTGGATTTTAATCCGAACAATGAACCGCAAAAATCGCTTGATTTTACATTTGACTTCGAGGTGAAAGCTTAAAACGATGCCAAACCCAAACGCAGGTTATCAGGAAGAGCTTTTTAGGGAATTTTCCCAGGGGACCGCCCAGAGGAAGAGCGCTTTTTCAAAACAAGCCCTTTTCTCATCGAAGATGGTTTCTTTTGAGCAAATCCTTTTCACGGCTATCGGCGGGTTGATCGCGATCGTGATCACTTTTTCACTCGGCGTGGAAAAAGGAAAGAGTATCACTCAATCCTACCAGAGCCCTGTGGCGGTGGAGACCCGCGTTGCCGCTCCGGTATTGGAGGCGGCGCCTCAGCCGAAGGAAATTGAACTGCCGCCGGTGGTCGCAGTTCCCAAACAAAATAAAGAAGCGTCGGCGCCAAAGGACGAGTTCAAGGGGTATACGATTCAGGTTGCCTCGTATAAGGATAAGAAGTCCGTTGAGAAATTGGTCGGTGAATTTCATTCAAAAGGACAAAAATCGTTTTCGCTGCCGAAGGGTGAATTCATGATTGTGTGCGTTGGGAATTACCCGAATCCTACGGACGCTTCAAAAGCGGCCAAGATATTCAAGAAACAATTTCCTGACTGCTTTGTCAGGAAATTATAGAGGTGAACCATGTCACAACATCCAAGCTTGAAAGTGAGCAGTGCCGGAACCGAACAACGGAGCGTCCTGAAGCGTTTTGAGAAAGTGAAGATTCTGCAGGAGAAAAAATTTTGGAATGAAGGGACTTCTATTTTTCATCTTCCCAAAGTAAAGACGGTCCGGGTGAAGATCAAGAAAATTGCTGAAGCGGCGCCCAAGGAAGGGACTGCCGCCGGCGCGCCGGCGGCCCCCGCGGCAGGGACTCCGGCCGCGCCGCCCGCCAAGAAAGGGGCGGCCGCGCCCGCAACTCCTTCCGCGGCAAAACCAAAATAAAACTATTGACGACTGATGATGACCTTTTGGATCACCCTTCCTCTGTTTCTCGTATCAGTCGTCTTGCACGAAGTCTCCCACGGATGGGTCGCCTATCATTTGGGCGACTCAACCGCCAAGAACGCGGGACGGCTGACGCTCAATCCGCTGGCGCATATTGATTATCTAGGGACTCTTTTACTCCCCTTTCTTTTGGTGGCGCTGCATTCTCCGATCGTTTTTGGGTGGGCCAAGCCGGTGCCGGTGAATTTCTTAAATCTTCATCATCCCAAACGAGATATGATCTGGGTTGGAATGGTCGGGCCGATGACGAACATCACCATCGCTTTTGTCCTTTCCCTCCTGCTTCGTTTGGGGCTTCCCCAAGCGCTGGCTTCCTGGTTGACACTGGGGATTTTGATTAATTTAGTCTTGGCAGTCTTTAATTTGATCCCGATACCGCCGTTGGACGGTTCCCGGGTTCTCACGGGATTACTCCCGCCAAAGCAGGCGATTTTTTTATTACGGCTCGAACCGTTCGGATTTCTGATCCTTCTGCCGTTGTTGTGGCTTGGAATCGTTGATAAAGTCCTTTGGCCGACGGTGCAGTTTCTGGCCGCCTTCATGGGTGTGAAATAAAATGGGAACCGTTAAAGTAAACCTAGAGAAGCGAAGTTACGAAATCGTCATTGGGAATGATCTTCTCCCGAAAGCGGGGGAACTGATCCGCAAGAGAGCGGGTTTAAAGCACTCATCAGCGGTGATTTTGACCGTGCCGCCGGTCCGAAAATTATTTGAGCGGAAGGTCAAAAGCTCTTTCGACAAAGCGGGCGTCCGTTCATTCTTCATCGAAGTGCCGGATACCGAAAAGAGCAAATCACTAGAGCAGTATTCAAAGATTCTCAATCGCCTGACAAGAATCTCCAGAGGAGGGAACTCTTTTTTCCTGGCGACCCTCGGCGGAGGAGTGGTTGGAGATCTGGGGGGATTTGCCGCAGCCACCTTCAAACGGGGCATCCCCTGCGTTCATATCCCGACGACACTGCTGGCTCAGGTGGATTCGGCGATCGGCGGCAAGACCGGAATTAATCTCCCCAACGCCAAAAACATGGCGGGGGCTGTCTGGCAGCCGTCGGCGGTCTTGAGCGACGTGAGCGCGCTGCAATCACTGCCGGAACGCGAATTTATTTCCGGGTTGGGCGAAGTGATCAAGTACGGGGTCATTGCCGATGAAAAACTATTCCGGTTCCTGGAACAATGCCCCCCCAGGGAACTGCAAACGGATCTCGACGCCCTGGTCTATCTGGTAACGGCATGCAGCCGGCGCAAGGCAAAATTCGTCGAAGAGGACGAAAGAGACCAGAGCGGAAAGAGGGCTTTGCTCAATTTCGGGCACACGATCGGCCACGCGATTGAATCGGCGATTGGGTACTCAAAGCTCTATAAACATGGCGAGGCCATTTCAATCGGAATGGTCTGCGCCGCCCGGATCTCCATCGCGCTGGGGCTGGCCCAGGAAACCTTATTATCCCGTCTGATCTCTCTTTTAGAAAAGACGGGCCTGCCGGTCTGGTTGAATCCGAAGGTTCCGGTGAAGAGAGTGTTAAAAAATTACCTCTTCGATAAGAAGTTTTCTAACTCCAGCGCCCGTTTTGTTCTCCCTTTGCAGATAGGCCGTGTCGTTCTGCGGGAAAGAATCCCGGAACAAGTCGTGGAGGAGGCGGTAAAGGCATGCCGTTTGTAAAAAGGTTATCTCAAGAAGAGAGAACCCGGCTAGAACGACTCCGCCGGCTTCAAGCAGAACTGAAGTACCGTTTCCGGGACCTCTCTTTGCTCGATCAAGCGTTGACTCACAGCTCGTTCAGCCACGAACAAAATCTTCAGGGAAAAGACTACGAAAGAATGGAGTTTTTGGGGGATTCCATTCTGGGAATGGTGATCAGCGAATATCTCTTCCGGCAGTTTCCTTTCTTCACCGAAGGACAGCTGACAAAACTGAAATCCCAGATCGTCAGCACTTCAACCCTCGCGACTCTGGGCAAAACCCTTCATCTTGAAGATTTTTTAAGAATGGGGAAGGGTGAAGCGAAGTCTTTAGGATCCTCCAATCCTCTCTTTTTAGCGGGGGCGCTCGAAGCCATTGTGGCGGCTGTCTATTTAGACGGCGGATTGCGCCCCGCCGGCCGCTTGATCCTTTCGCATTTTAAACCGGAGATTCAGCGGATTGAAGAAGGAAAAGGAAAAAGGGATTACAAATCAATGCTCCAAGAATTGACCCTGAAAAGATTTAAGTCCACTCCTCATTACGCGGTCATCTCTGAGACAGGATCCCAGCATCAAAAACAATTTGACATTCAGGTGACTATCGAAGGAAAATTATATGGCTGTGGGTCAGGGCGGAATAAAAAGAGCGCCGAACAGCAGGCGGCCAAAGAGGCGCTCATGAAATTCATGGTGTTATAAACATGCCTAAAGAACTGGAAAAACTTACAGAGAAAGATATTCAGCAGCGTCTTTACGGTAAGTACTCGCACGCCAAAGGGGAAACGAAGCAGGAACAAAAACCGGCCCCCAACGCCGTCAAAAAACCGCCGATCGCGGAATCCAAAGAAAAAAATAATATTGAGAACGGTTCAGGAGTGAAAATCGTATGGAGCTTCGCTCTTGGAATTGTCATCATTCTCTTCACCGGACTTTTTATCATGCGCTCTAAAAATACGCCGCAGAATTCTCAAGCGTCCCAAAAAACGGCGCTCCGGAAACCTTCGGTTTCAAACCCTAAAACCGTTTCGGCGCCGATCGTCCGTCCCTATACGATTCAAGTGATGGTCTACGAGAGTCAAGAAGGAGCGAAAATATCAGTGGGTGATTTGAAAAAGCGGGGGTTTCCGGCTTACATTAAACAAAGCACGATGGTCTCCGGTAAATCACAATTCCGCATTTATGTTGGGGAGTTTACGACGCAGGAGGAAGCAAAAGCGACCTTGGCGACACTCAAAACACAACCCTCCTGCCAAGAGAGTTTTATCCGAAAGAAGTAACCCTCACTTTAACGAGAGCTGAATCTGGCGCCCTTCCCGGTCGAGTGTGACTTCATCCTTGGTGATCTTTATTAATTTAGCCCCTGCCACTTTATCACCCTCTTGAAAAACGTCGCCGTTGATAATCGCAAAATTTTTTCCTTCCATGAGGGCAATGCCGGTTAATTGAATCAACTTTTCGTCTTCTAACGGAGCGGGGATAAGCGCCGCTTGTTTCATTTCTGGGATAACGTTTGTAGTGAGCGAAGTCGAGCTAGAGGAGGATTGTTGTCTCGGCGTGTGACGCGTTGTGAGTGTCTTCAATCCAATTCCGATAGCGAGCGCCGCCAGGAGAAATACAACCAGCCGGTTAACCCCTTTTTTACCCGGTTCCGGCGATCCCAAAAGTTGCGGGCGGTTTTCCGAAGAATTTTCCACTTTTTTTAATGCTTCGCTGATAATGCTCATACGGTCACCCCTTCCACTTCTTCAATAGCTCGGTTGACGATTTCCGATGTGATTTCATTTTGGCGCTGAACAAAACCGGCAAGTAACGCGCGGTCGCAAACAAGGTTTGTGATCCTTGGGATTCCCCTAGAATGGTGGTAAATCCTGACAGCCGCTTCGTCACTGAAATGAACGCGTTGTTCTCCGCCGGCGATGCGGATCCGATGCTGAATATAGGCAGTCAACTCTTCTTGATTCAACGGCAGGAGGAGACTCCGGATGGCGATTCTCTGCCTCAGCTGCCGCAGTTCCGGTTTCGCCAGTTTTCGCTCGAGTTCCGGCTGTCCGACAAGGATGATTTGCAGAAGCTTCATTTTCTGGGTTTCCAAGTTTGAAAGGAGACGAATCTGCTCCAGAGTCGAATCCGGAAGATCTTGCGCTTCATCCAGGAGAAGGACCGCGTTCCCTTGACCGGCAGATTGTTCCAGCAGAAACTGATAAATCCCGTCTAAGAGAGCCAGTTTTGAGCGATTCTTGACCTCAATGCCAAAATCTTCAACAATCGCTTGCAGTAATTGGATCTCAGGAAGGTTCGCGTTGAAAATAAAAGCTGTCTTCACTCCCGCTCCAAGCCTGTTCAGGAGTTCTTTGCAGAGAGTCGTTTTACCGGTGCCAACTTCGCCTGTCACTAATAGAAAACCCTTTCTGTGTTGAACGCCATAGGTCAAGTGGTCGAGGACTTCGCGGTGTTTGCGGCTGAGGTAAAGAAAATCAGGATCCGCGGTGAGGTTAAAAGGGTCCTGGGTGAAGTGATAGAAATCGTGGTACATCCTGGCGTTATTATACATTTTCTCTTGAAATCATGCAACTTACTTGCTATTCTAAATGAAGTCCAGACTTACGGAGCGCTAGCGAGGTAAGTCTGAGACTGAATTTACCCTTGACATTGCTGCTAGTGGACTCACTCAAGGCAATGTCAAGGGTTCTCAGCCGGAGGCTGACCCGCCTACGGTGGGAATTCGCACAGAAAGTTATGTCATGCTTCGCACTCCATAACTTTCGTGCTCATTGAAAGGGGGGTTCCATGTGGAGCGGCATCGATAAACGGTGTTTCCCTCGGGCGAATTTTGAATGCCACGTCGTTGTCAGAAGAAAAAACCATCCTGAAAGTTTTTCAACTCAGACGGAAAATATCGGCGCCGGTGGCATTTGCGTTATCCTGGATAAAGGGCTGGAGCTTTTTACGGAAGTTATTGTGGAAGTAGATTTTCCAGACAACCAAAGTCCTCTCATCAATGACGGAAAAGTGGTGTGGGTCGTTAAAGAGGCTGGGAGCAATAAACGGTTTGACACCGGCATTGAGTTCATTGATCTCCCCGAAGAACAGCAAAAACGAATCGAACGAATTGTTGAAAATATTTTGAAGGGTGTTTATAAAAAGGCTGCAGTAGAGAAGCGATGATCCCACCACCTCTTTTCGATCCTTCGGATCGAATGATTTGCCAAAGGCAAATCATTCCCATCACCTGCCTTAATAGTATGTTGATAGAGGAGTATTTTGGGACAAAGGCAGGTGATGGGATAAAAGAGGTGGTGGGGTGACAGAAATTGCAATCGTTGACGGCGTTCGGACTCCCCAGGGAATGCTAGGAGGCGTTTTCCGGGCACTAACCGCTCAGAAGCTGGGGGAAGTTGTCGTCCGGGCGTTGACCACGCGGACTCGATTAGAAACGAAACTGATTGACGAAGTTATTTTTGGCTGTGTCGGTCAGACGAGCGACGCCCCCAATATCGCCCGCGTGATCGCCCTGATGGCGGGCCTTCCGAACAAAATTCCCGGCTATACTGTTGCCCGAAACTGCGCTTCCGGCACCCAGGCGATCGTCAACGGGGTCCAGAGTTTGATCTGTGGCGACGCTGAGGTTTTAATTGCCGGCGGCGCCGAAAGCATGAGTTCACAGCCGTATGTGAACAGGGACCTTCGTTTTGGGAAACATCTCAAAAACTCCGAGTTGATTGATTCACTCTGGGAAGGATTGACCGATCCCATCTGCGGACAATTGATGGGACGGACCGCGGAAAACCTCGTTGAAGAATTTAAACTCACAAGACAGGAACAGGATCAATTCGCGGTGTTGAGTCACCAACGGGCCTTTCGCGCCACCCGCGAACAGCGTTTCAAGGATGAAACCGTCCCTGTCCCCGTTTCTAAAAAAGCCTTCGGCAAAGAACTTCCTCCTGAGATGATCACGCAGGATGAAGGGATCAACGTCGGGCTGACCGAACAAATTCTCTCGCAATACCCGGCGATTTTTAAAGAAAATGGATCGGTGACTCCGGGAAATTCCTGTCCCATCAGCGACGGCGCTTCCGCCATTCTTCTCATGACAGCCAAAAAAGCCAAAGAGTTAGGGTACACTCCGATGGGATTCATTCGCGGTTACGCCTTTGCCGGCCTTGAACCTCATCGAATGGGTTTAGGGCCGACGTTCGCCGTCCCGGCGGTCCTGAAAAAAACGGGACTGCGCCTTGAACAGATGGAGTTGGTGGAGTTAAACGAAGCTTTCGCGGCTCAATACCTTGCCTGTGAAAGAGCGCTTGGATTAAACAGGGAAAAAACCAATGTCAACGGTGGGGCGATCGCGCTGGGGCATCCGGTTGGAACCAGCGGCGCTCGAATTGTCGTGACACTATTACATGAAATGAAGAAACGAAACTTACATCTCGGCCTGGCGACTCTTTGCGTTGGAGGAGGGCAGGGGGCGGCGATTATTATTGAACGATAAGGGAGCTGCGATTATTGTTGAACGATAAATGTAGGGGCGGGCCTTGTGCCCGCCCTGATAAAGGGCAACCACAAGGGGTTTGCCCCTACATTGCATTGATGAGGAAACCTTAATGTACATCTACAAAGCTGCGGTCGTCGGAGCAGGAGCGATGGGAGGAGAAATCGCGCAGGTAATTTCTTACTCTGGGCTCCCGGTTTTGCTTAAAGATATCAATGATGAAATGGTGCAAAAAGGAATAAAAACCGCGCGGCATATTTATCAGCGACGGGTGGACAAGGGGAAAATGTCCCCCCAGGACCTTGAGGCCAAAATGAACTTGATTCAGGGAACAACCACCTACGATGGGTTCAAGGAAGTGGATATTGTGATCGAAGCGGTCCCCGAAAAAATGGAAATTAAAAAGAATGTTTTTCAAGAACTGGACAAAATCTGCCCTTCCTATACTATCTTTGCTTCGAATACGTCGGCTCTTTCGATTTCGGAAATGGCCCGGGCGACAGCTCGTCCCGAAAAAGTGATCGGGATGCATTTCTTTTACCCGGCTCATGTGATGAAACTGGTGGAGGTCGTCCCCGGCGCGCAGACGTCGGAAGAAACCACCCAGACGGTCACCGCTTTCACGGAATCGCTGAGAAAAATTCCCGTAAAAGTGGGGGAGTGCGCCGGCTTTTTGGTGAATCGTCTGCTGATGCCCTATCTGAACGAAGCCGCCTTTTGCCTGCAGGAAGGGGCGGCAGATATCCAAAAAATTGACGACGTCATGGCCGGGTTTGGAATGCCCATGGGGCCTTTCACGCTGGTCGACAATCTTGGGTTGGATGTTTGCTATGATGTTGTTCAAACCTTATTAAAGGCCTATGGTGAACGAATGAAGCCGGCTGAAATCTGGCAGGAACTATACGACCTAAAGCGCCTGGGCAGAAAAACCGGTGCCGGGTTCTATAATTATTCAGGGGATGCAAATGACGAAACGGTTTCTCGATTGATTCGTGAAAGACAAGATAAATTGAACGTAGGGGCGGGCCCCCGTGCCCGCCCAAATTCAGAGGGGCAGACACAGGGGTCTGCCCCTACATCTATTCCAGAACGTCTTCTATTTTCTATGGTCAATGAGGCGATTCTCTGTATCGAAGAAAGAATCGCCAACGCCTGGGATATAGACATGGCGATGATGGCGGGGGTCGGTTTCCCTCAGGCAACAGAGGGGCTGCTTCATTATGCAGATTCAGTGGGGCTAGATACTGTTCTTAGGAAACTGAGAGAGTTACAGCAGGAGCATGGGATTCGTTTTAAACCTGCAGGATTACTGGAGAAAATGGTCAGTGAGGGTGCCCTTGGCAAGAAAGCAAAGCGCGGGTTTTTTGAGTATATCTGACTTTGTCGCTTATGGCTTGCCGCACCTCTCCTATGGTGCCGCATCAGTCTGAATTTATCTATTGTCCACTCCCGACTAGATGAGATATACTTGTTTTGTGTTCTCATTAACAGTGACCCAAAGGGAGAAGCTCACGATCATAGGAGCGAAATATCATCTTCGTTTTGTCATCCTTCATGGTTCATTCGCCTTAGGCAAGGAACAGGAGGGGAGCGATATTGATATTGCGATTCTAGGATACCGAAAACCTACTCCTGAGGAATTTTTTAATATTCAAGATGATTTGGCAGATCTTCTGTGTCAGTATCAGAAACATGAATTAGACCTCAAGACGATTCATCAGGTAGATCCTTTTTTTCGCTATCTAGTGCTGAGGGATGGGGTTCTTCTCTATGGGGATTTATCAGAATATCAACAGCTGAAGGTATATGCGTTTCGTGACTTTACCGATACTAGTGACTTACGCCGTTTAGACCTTCACCTGATTCGTAAAAAACAAAAAATACTGGATGAAAGATATTCTTCATCGGTATAACGTGGCTTAGCGATGATTGATCAAGAATTGATCCAAAGGAAAATTTCACTCATTCAAGATGACTTGATGCGATTGACTGAATTTGAGAAGATGACGCTTGAGGAAGTTGCGAAGGATTATAAATCACAGGCAATCGTAGAGCGTTTGTTGGAACGGATCATCACACGCGCCATTGACATCAATCAGCATATGATCGCTGATCTAGGAGGGCAATTTCCTGGAATTCGCAGTTACCGTGAAACATTTTTACGGTTGAGCGATTTCAAGATCTATTCAAAAGACTTTGCTCAAAAAATAGCGCCCTGTGCCGGCTTGAGGAATGTACTAGTCCATGATTACAACAATATTGACCAGGAATTGTTGCACAAAAGTATTCAATCAGCCATCCAAGAGTTTAACGAATACACAAAATACATTCTTGCCTTTATTACCTAAAAGTGCTTCCCATTCCCAGTCAGTGATTGAAAAAATAGCTTGACATCACTATTTTGCACCTCGTATAATAAAGTGCATTTACGGGAAGACGTATGAAGTGAAAACGACAGGGTTTCTCTTAAAGGGGGGGGCTCTGGTTTTTTTATGAGGAGGACTAAACATATGAGTAGAAGAGGATTAATGAAGTACCCATCAAGGACATGGATGAATATGGTAGTGATGGTAGGAGTTTGCCTTTTATTAGTAGATCCTTGCTTTGCAGAACCAGAGGGGATAAACCTTGAGACTCACCGCTTACCAGAGTGGAATGCTGATCAAGGGGAGCAACTCCGAGTTTTAGTAGGCCGACTGAATGGAATTTGGAATAAGGTAGACGTTAACAGAGATGGAGTTAAAGGAGATATTTTTGATCTAGTTGCTGAAATCAATCAAGATAAACCGATTGCCCAAGGTGTAAAGGGGCAACAGCCGGTGCGACAAGAGATCCCCAAGATGTCGGAGAAAGAAAGTGTCGAACTCCGTCAGGGAATCCAAGCATGGTTTAATGGAGGCAGGTTCAATAGAAGGGGTGTAGAAAATAAGACAGGATTAAGACAGAGCTTTGAACCGAATCCTGCCAACTCAGATCTTCCTTTTGAGAATGTGTTAAGTGATGTAGTCTTTACCTACGATGCGGCGTTAGATTCATTGGTCAACACCAGTCAAGGGGATCAAAAAAACGCAGGCAAACCACTAACATTCTTTGCAGAAAGGCGGACGACAGAAGGAACAGGGCTCAATACCGCGTATAGTGTTAGCAGTGGGAGAGAGACTCTAGAACGTAGGGATCACTTGGGCCCTCAGGCAATTCAAGGGGTCGCTGCACGGTTATACGGACAAATGTTTAACAGCGATGCATCTGATGAGTATTTACTGGATACTGCCGAGTGGGCAAGAAACCTTCCACATGATGAAGCGGGTGGGGCTTATATGGGGAGTTATGGCATGTGGACACAAATAATGTCGACAGAAAATATCGAGGTTGATTATATCTTACAAACTCTGGCGGCCGCTGAAGCATTAGAAGAAGCTCCAGGATCCGGGATAAATAAAGTGCGGTATGAG
The DNA here is from genome assembly GCA_964372345.1 of uncultured Planctomycetia bacterium. GTDB lineage: Bacteria > Omnitrophota > Gorgyraeia > JACOVV01 > JACOVV01 > JACOVV01. The sequence continues at coordinate 23,048 of CAYJQR010000008.1, forward strand.
AGTCTAAGGGACGCTGCGTTAAAAGAACGGGCAGGACTGCGGGATTGGATCAAGACGGAAGGACATGATGGAAAATGGCAGGGGAAGAACAGTTCTGTCAATGCTCTCGACACCAGAACGATGTTGCTTCTGATGGGACCGAAGACATTGTTAGGGAAGGTTGAAGAGGGAGGATTTGGCTATACAGAGAAGCAAGTTCTAGAAATGTTTAATGAGGTTGAGCGTCTTTTTATGGTGGAAGGTCCCACACCGGGAACCATTCTTTTTGACTGGACGGATGAATCGAATGCGGCCGCCTCACGAGGGCAAGATGGAGAAGGGGGTGTTCCCCGATTGAAAGATATCGAGGGAGCAGGGCAAATGGCTGTGGCATACAAGACATGGCGGGACCATTTCTCAGTGAAAGGAAATAAAACAATAGAGGGGACCAACCAAACAGGTAGCAGTATTGCTCAAAGGTATAACAACCAAGCCAATGCCTCTATTACAGGAATGGAGTTCTATGTAATCAATGTGGATAAAAGTAACATCGTGGGGGCGACTCATGGTGTGGTGGCATTACCCAATACAGGTGAAGATGAACCGATGGCAAGTGGGTTTGGATGGCTGAAGCGTACCAAATACGAGCCAGCGATTAATGGATCCGCATGGTTTCATTTTGCCATTGGCGGACCTAAAGGGAAAGACTACTTTAACCCTTACAACCTAGATTCTGTCTATGACAAGTTAGCCAGACTTCAACAAAATCTGGCACATTGAAAGACAGATTGACTGAAATACTAGAGGGATGATATGCTAGTCCTCGGCTGGTGAAAGTGAAATAAGGTGGTGGTGTAGTTGTAGAAAATAAAGGCAGTTCAACAAAGGGGGAGAGAAATAGAGAAAGGGTAGTGTCATGAAGAGAAAACAATGGCTAGTTTTATGTTTGATGGTGTCAGTAGTAAGGTTCCTCCCTGGTATTGGTTTCGCAGAGCAGGGGGGGGTAGATAAAATTCCTTCCGTAGAGAATTTAACCCTGCCAGTTCATTCTTCGCAGGCACAAGAAAATAAAACTCAACTAGTAGCAAACCTAAACCAAATCGCCAATGATTTTGGGAAGGTAGGAGACCCGACCAGTGACATCAATACTGATGGAACAGTCAATGTATTTGATCTTGTCAGCGCTGTACAAAAAAACAATCAAGCTGTCGTCCTTGCAGCTCCACAAGCTCCGGTAGTGGTTCAGGCGAAACCGGGCGAAAAACCAAAGGCAGAGAAGAGTAAGTTGCCGCTACAAAAAGAAGATTTAATCACTAGTGATGATGTCACTACAGCAAATTATGGAGCGGCTTTTATTGGTGGGAGAAAAGAGACCCCGGAGGGTGGAATGTCCCTGACGGTAGTAGCACAACCGAACAGCGGAACATGGGGAAGTGTGGCTTTAGAAAGAGATGGAGTTTATAATACCCGCTACCAAGAGGGGGACAGATACCTCAAATTTGAGGTGCATGGGGAAAAAGGGAAATCCATGCAGAAGTTTCAACTGAATTTCCGTGACACAGAGTGGGAGTCGTTGGAACGGGTTCAGGCGTATCAAATTTTTGAATTAAAATACGATGATCAAGGTAATCCAATCCCCCTGACTATTACCATTGATCTGAAGGAATTGGAAAGCACCATTGATGGTGAGAGAGCTAAAGCTAAACCCCTGACAGGATTCTTTGACCCTGAAAAATTGTTCCATATTTCTTTTGAGGTAGTTGCCACCGGTTATCGTCCAGCAGGGAATCCACAGGGAAGCAAGTTGGTTATTGAAAATCTTCGGATGGTGGATGAGAAGCAGAATAAGCTGGAACAGGATGCCGCCAAGAAGAACAAGTAGAGGATAGTACGAAATAACAAAAATAAAAGAGAAAAGAACTATTTGGGAATAATAAAAAGGAGACTGGGATTTTTCTAAGAGATATGAGAGAGATCCTATCTCCTTTTTGTTTTTAGTAAATTTCTATTATGTGATAAAATGAATGGTGAAAAGGAGAGTAACCCAATGTCCTTCATTGATCTAACCATTGGCGAAACGATGGCGATTGTGGTGATTAACAATCCGCCGGTGAATGCTTTATCATCGGCAGTCATGCAGGAGCTGGATGGAGTGATCGAACAGGTTCATAAAGCAGAAAAAATTAAAGCGGCGATTTTGACGGGACATGGAATGGTTTTTATCGCGGGAGCCAATATCAAAGAGATTGCCCAGATCCAGGATGCTCAGCAGGGGAGTGAGGCCGCTTTAAAAGGACAAACGGTTATTGCTAAAATCGCTAAAGCGCCCATCCCTTGGATTGCCGCTATTAATGGTCCTTGTTTAGGAGGAGGCAATGAATTGGCGATCGCGTGCCACTTTCGGATCGCGGGAGACAGGGCGGTTTTTGGTCAACCGGAGATTAGCCTGGGACTGATCCCCGGTTTTGGCGGGACCCAGCGACTGCCGCGCCTGATCGGAACTTCGCGCGCTCTGATGATGCTTTTAACGGGAGACAATATCACTGCCCAGGAGGCGCTGGCTCTTGGATTAGTGAATAAAGTTGTCCCGCAAGGGGAGATCCTCAAACATGCCAGAGATCTGGCGATGAGGATTTCAAGCCGCGGTAAAATCGCGATTCAAAAGATCATGAAAGCGGTTCAAGAGGGAGAATCACTTCCGCTCGATCAAGCGTTGGCGCTGGAGGCGAAACTCTTCGGCGAAATTTGTGAAACAGCCGATATGAAGGAAGGGGTGACTGCCTTTATTGAGAAAAGGCAGCCGCAATTTAAAGATGCCTGACAAACGCCCGTTTTTGTTATGCGTGGGGGTTGATCCTTCCGAAAAAAAAAGAATTAAATCGAAACTCGGTTCGGTCACTGAGATTCGATTTGAAAAAAGAGACTTAAGTGAGAAAACAGAATTGCTGGATCAAATTGAATGTCTGTCCGTTTTCATCTATTCCCATGTGACGCGGGAAATCATTCAAAAAGCGAAACAACTTAAATTAATCGCGACCCGCTCAACCGGTTTTGACCACATTGACGTCGCTTTCTGCAAGAAAAGAGGAATCACGGTCTGCAATGTTCCTTTCTACGGTGAGAACACCGTCGCGGAACACACCTTCGCGCTGATTCTTTCTCTCTCCCGCAGTATTCACAAGGCCTATGTCAGGACCATTAAAGGAAATTTTTCTCTGGAAGGCCTTCAGGGTTTTGATCTTAAAGGAAAAACTCTGGGTGTGGTGGGGGCCGGGCACATCGGTCTGCATGTGATTAAAATGGCCAAAGGGTTCGGGATGAAAGTCGTCGCTTTCGACGTCCGCAGGAATACTTTCTTAGAAGAAGTGCTCGGGTTTGAATACGTTCCGTTGGATGTTTTACTGCGGGAGTCCGATATTGTTTCCTTGCACACGCCGTATTCGGCAAAGACTCATCATTTGATCAACCGGGAGAATATCCGCCTGTTCAAAAAGGGGGCATTGCTCATTAATACGGCCCGGGGAGGGTTGGTGGAGACAACGGCCCTCACTTGGGCGTTGGATAACGGCCGCTTGGGGGGCGCGGGACTGGATGTGCTGGAGGAAGAAGAATTGATCCGGGAAGAGGAGCAGTTGTTCAGAAAGGATTTCCCGGTAGAGAAAATGAAAACTGTTTTGGAAAATCATATTCTTCTCCATCGCGAAAATGTGGTCATTACGCCGCACATCGCGTTTGACAGCCGTGAGGCCCTTGAACGGATTTTAAGTACCACCCTCCAGAATATCGAGTCGTTTCTGGAGGGAAGACCGCAGAATGTGGTTACATGAAGCCCAGACTTATGGAGCAAAGCGAACATAAGTCTGTTGGCTGAATGTGACCCTTGACATTTTTCTAGTCATTAATGGTCTTAAACAGAAAAATGTCAAGGGTTCAATTCGCCCCCGCTGATTCGTTTTGCATTCGCAAAAGCGAATCAAAACGGCGGGGGCTCATTGAAGGAGGCCCCATGGATTTTACTTTCAGCGAAGAACACAACATCCTAAGAGAAACCGCCCGTCGGTTTGCTGACGCCGAAATTCGTCCGCTGGCCAATCAAATTGACAAAGAAGCGCATATCCCGGAGTCCCTGATTAAAAAATTAGGTGACAACGGTTTCTTCGGCATCCCATTTCCCGCCGAATATGGAGGCGCGGGAATGGGGGAGATCGGCTATTGCGTCATGCTCGAAGAAATTGCCCGCGCCTGTGGTTCAACGACGGTCCTGATCGGAGCTCACACCAGTATCGCCTGCATGTCGCTTTATCTGGATGGGAATGAAGAACAAAAAAACCAGTTTCTAGCCGCGATGGCGCAAGGAAAAAAAATCGGCGCCTACGCCCTTTCTGAACCAAACGCGGGATCAGACCCTGCTTCGATGGAGACGACCGCCACGAAAGACGGCAATGACTGGATCTTGAACGGAACCAAGATCTACATCACCAACGGCGACATCGCGGATGTGATCGTGACTTTCGCCGTCACTGACCGGGCCCTGCGGGGGAGGGGCGGGATTACCGCTTTCATCGTGGAAAAGGGGATGAATGGATTCAGCGTCGGCAAAAAAGACCAGAAGATGGGAATCCGCGGCTCCGGGTCGGTGGAGCTGAGTTTTCAGGACGTTCGTGTTCCTCAAGGAAACGTGATCGGCGCGATCGGCGCTGGATTTAAGACAGCGTTAAAGTCTCTTGACCGGGGACGTCTTGGGTTAGGAGCCGGTTGTATTGGAGCGGCCAAAGAAGTCCTCTCTTTGAGCATCAAACACGCGGCGCAGAGGACTCAATTTGGCGGGCCGATCGCGGAGTTTGAAGGAATTCAGTGGATGCTGGCGGAGATGGGAGCCCAGATTTACGCGATGGAAGCAATGGTCTACCGAACCGCCTGGATGTGCGATCAGAATCTTCCGTTCAGCCGCGAGACCGCTATCGTGAAAATGATGTGTTCAGAAATGCTGGATGATATCGTGGACAAAGCCGTCCAAGTACACGGCGGCATGGGATACATGGCCGATTATCCGGTGGAGAGATTTTATCGTGATTCACGGATTAACCGAATCTTTGAAGGGACCAATGAGATTCAGAGAATCGTCATCGCGAGAGATCTTATTAAAAAGGGAAGTTATTAATTTGTAGGGGCGGGCCTTGTGCCCGCCCTGATAAAGGGCAACCACGAGGGTTGCCCCTACAACATGTAACAATTATGAACATCTTCGTCTGCGTCAAACAAGTCCCCGACACCGCCAGTAAGATTGAAATCGCTCCCGACAAGAAATCAATCATGACGCAGGGATTGACCTGCGTCATGAGTCCCTATGACGAATTTGGCCTTGAGGAAGCATTGCGGTTAAAAGAAGTAGGGGCGGGGTTACCCCGCCCCTACGAAACTAGGGTAACCTTGATCACAATTGGCCCGGAGCGCGCCACGGAAGTCTTGCGGACCGGTATGGCGATGGGGGCTGACGAGGCGATTCTGGTTAAATTAGATCGGCCTATTTTAAATAATTTAATACTGGCTTCTTTATTGGCAAAAACGCTGGCAAAACATCCTTACGATTTGATTTTTTGCGGCAAACAAGCGGCCGATGATGGAACCGGCCAGGTGGGGCCGATGCTGGCCTCGTTGTTGAATATTCCTTACAGTACCTTCATCGTGGAACCGAAATTAACCGGGGAGAAAAAAATAGAGTTTCATCGGGAAATCGAGGGTGGAATCGTTGAAACTTATGAAGCGGAACTTCCGCTGTTATTGACTGCCGAGAAGGGGCCTCACGAAGCGCGGTACGCTTCACTGCCTGGAATTATGAAAGCGAAACAAAAACCGATCACCCAATACACACGGGCCGATTTATCTCTCACCCAACAAGAACTTGACGATCTCGGCAAACAGATTGAACTGGTGGGATTGGAGCATCCTCCTCAGCGCAAACAGGGAAAGATCATCGAAGGAACTCCGGGAGAAGCGGCGAAAGAATTGGTCCGACTGCTTCACGAAGAAGCGAAGGTGATTTAATTACTTGACAAATATGCATAAATAAGGCATACTTATATGTATGAGAACAACACTGAACATTCACGATGATATTCTGAAAAAAGCATCAATATTGACAGGCATTACCCAGAAGACTTCGCTGGTTCATAGGGGTTTGGAAGCGCTGATTGCAAAAGAGAGTAGTCGCCGACTTGCTGAACTAGGTGGAAGAGAGAAATTCTTGCGTTCCATTCCACGAAGAAGAAGTTCGAGGTAGGGTGTGGTCCTTGTAGATACTTCTGTTTGGGTTTCTTATTTTAGATGGGGTAATGTTCAGTTACAGTCTTTGTTGATGGAAGATGTTGTTGTGTGTCATCCCTTTATTATTGGAGAATTAGCTTGTGGTCATTTGAGAAATAGAAAGGAGATACTTCCCTTACTTCAATCCCTGCCAAGCGTGAAGATGCTGGAACCAGCAGAAGCGCTTGAGTTTATTGAACAGAACCATCTGATGGGTTTTGGAATTGGTTTTATTGACGTCCATTTGTTAGCGTCGGCGTTACTCAACAGAGTTTCTGTATGGACGTTTGACAAAAAACTGCGGCAAGCCGCGACAAAGTTAAAAATTCTTTATCAGACATCGCATATGCCATGAACATTTACACTCTTGCCGAACACCGAGAGGGTGAACTCAAAAAAATCAGTCTGGAGTTATTGGCGTGGGCGCGGCAAATCGCTAAAGAAAATGACGCCATCCACGCTATTCTTCTTTGTCAAGAGAGTGAGTGGAAAAAGTTCTGCCCTTTACTCTGCCAACACGGCGCTGATCAAGTGGATTACGCCACTAGCGAATTACTGGCTCAATATCAAGCAGAGTTTTATTCCCAAGCTCTTTCTTTCATCCTTCCCCAGCAATATCCGTTTTATCTTCTGATCGGCGGCACAACTCAAGGAAAGGAACTGGCCCCCTATCTAGCGGCAAAACTGAAAGCCCCTTTACTGAGCGATTGTATTCAGTTAACTCGTACTTCAGACGAGCGTCTAGAAGTAGTTCATCCGATCTATGCTGGCAAAGTCTTTGCCCGATTTCGTTCTCAAGGACGAATCCAATTAGTCACTCTGCGGCCAAACCTGATAGACCCTATTTTACTTCCACATTTAAAATGCACCATGAAACGCTATGAAGTGACATTGAGTCCACAAATCCAGTCATTGAAGCTTAAAGAGGTTGTTCAAAAGAACTCTGGAAAACGAGAACTGACCGAAGCACAGATTATCGTTTCAGGAGGGAGAGGATTAAACGGACCTGAGAATTTCCATTTAATCGAAGAATTGGCAGAGGTTCTGGGAGGCGCGGTGGGGGCTTCCCGAGCAGTGGTAGACGCCGGATGGCGGCCTCATGCCGAACAAGTCGGCCAAACTGGAAAAACAGTGACGCCGAAACTGTACATCGCCTGCGGCATCTCTGGAGCAATTCAGCACCTTGCTGGTATGTCTTCTTCAAAAGTGATCGTTGCTATCAACAAAGACCCCAATGCCCCGATTTTCAAAAAGGCAGATTACGGAATTGTTGGGGATGTGTTTCAGATATTGCCGTTGTTAACAGAAGGGGTGAGGAAACTGAAAGAAAGTTAAATAATTTGGAAGAAATGAAGCAATCCCTATTAAATTAATTTCAAACAAAGGTCAAAGAAATGGGAAAAATTGAAAAGGCAAGCATGAAAAATTATATGAATCACACTAAGAAGACAGATGCTGTGGGATACCTCGATCAAATTTTTAAAGATCCTGCTATTCGGCATGGACTCAAAATGTTTACACCTGCCGAGTTGACTCAACTCCAGTTTTTGCAGGAGAAGGAGAAACTGCATATCGTCTGCTTTGTCAGTGGCAAAAAGCGTTTAGCCAAACCTGAGGAAGTGATTCGACAACTTACTCTCCATCAACTCATCGTCAACCTCCACTATCCCACTAGTCAAATGGATATTGAAATCCCTATTAAAATGGGTTCAACTTACGCAAGCAAGAAAGCCGATATTGTTATCTACAAGGAAGAGGCTAAATTAACCCCTTATATCATCATTGAAGTCAAGAAACCCTTGCGTAAGGATGGATTAGAACAACTTCATTCGTATATGAACGCTACCGGTGTTTACTACGGGGCGTGGATCAATGGGAATGAGGCTGTCTATAATGTTCGCGTGGACCCTAATATTTTTGAGACGATTGAACGCCTGCCTGCTGTTCATGAAGATCTCGATGATGTCAAAGCTCCTCTCCGTAAGAAAGATCTAAAACCGATCCAGAATCTCAAGGAAGAAGTGCAATATCTGGAGGATACTGTTTTAGCGAATGCTGGGGTCTCTGCTTTTGAAGAGATTTTTAAGCTCATCTTTGCCAAGTTGTTCGATGAGTTTAACAAGGGGGATAGCGAGACGATGGATTTTCGTACGACAACAGCAAGCCCCAAACAGCAGTATGAACGTTTTAATACCCTTTTTAAGAAGGCGGCAGGAGAATGGTCGGACATTTTCAGTGAACGAGAAAAAATTGAGTTGAATCCGTTGGCGTTAATCGCCGTAGCCTCTGCCTTTCAGGGAAAGAAGTTTTATGATGCTGATCTTGATGTGGTAGATGCCGCTTTTGAGTACATGATTAACCCCGAACAAAAGGGAGACAAAGGACAGTTTTTCACTCCACGCTCTGTCGTTAAGATGTGTGTGAAGATGCTCAATCCCAAGCTAGATGAATTAGCGCTGGATCCCGCCTGTGGTCCCTGTGGTTTTATGATTCATGCCCTTGATTGGGTGAGTGAGCAGTCTATCAAACAAAAGTTCAAAAACGGCTGGAAAGAGCGACGGCGACAGTACGCAGGTTCTAAACTCTTTGCCATTGATTTTGACATTCGTTTGGCAAAAGTGGCTAAGGCGATGATGTTGATCGTGGGAGATGGACGTACGCATGTCTACCGTGTCAATTCTTTGGATCCCAGAGATTGGAAAGACCATGCGGATGCCGTAGGGAACCAGATCCGAGATGGAATGTTTGACGTACTCATGACAAATCCCCCTTTTGCAGGAAAGATGACACAACCTGAAATTTTAGGAACCTACGATTTGGCGTATAAAGGGGATCATGCTAGCAAGAGACGAGTCAATCAACTGACTCGGGATGTTCTTTTTATTGAACGGTGCTTGCGCTTTTTGAAACCAGGAGGTCGTATGGCGATTGTTTTACCGCAAGGTAATTTAAACAACACCCATGCTGAATATATCCGCAAATGGGTAATGGACAAGGCTCGCGTTTTAGCAGTGGTTGGACTCCATGGAAACACCTTTAAGCCATTTACCGGGACAAAAACAAGTGTACTCTTCTTACAAAAATGGAGAGAGAATGAAACTCCGCAGTTAGATTATCCTATCTTTCTGGCAGTCAATGAACAGCCAGTCAAAGATAATAGCGGAGAATATATCTTTAAAAAGAAGCCTGATGGTTCTTATCTGCAAGATGAACAGGATAAGAGAGTGATTGACCATGACTTAGATGAAATCGCCAATGGCTTCATCGAGTTTGCACGTGCTGAAAAGTTGTCATTCTGGAGGGGGTGAACTAATGAAGGAATGTTTTCAATGTGGAGAGGTGTTAGCAGAGAATGTTAAGGATGGAGTTTCTTCATATGGCAAGATTCAAGAGGCGATGATAGTCAAGTGTATCCATTGCGGCGCAGAGAATAGGATCGAGACTTATGAAAAGGAAACGGTCATTGCGACTCAGAAAGCTAAGCAAGGCGTAGATGTAGAGATGACAAGAGAGACCATGCGTCAAAATATTCTCAAGGCGTTAAAGACATTTTATCCAGGGCATCGGGGATACAATGGCGGTTATCTGGCGCCGGTGCGAGACCCTAATCCCGATCTCTTTATGAACGTCCTGACGGAGTTGGAGAACGAGGGTTTAATTGAGTATAACGACACCGACATTGCTCTTCGGTTGTCAGAAAAGTATTTTAAGGAGCATGGAGAGATTCATTAATGGCGGTCTGGACAATGATCAAGGTATCGGAGTTAGAAGGGGCTAAACGGCTGGATGCGGAGTATTATCATCCAAAGTACGCAAAAGTAATCCATAATTTGCATGCACTAGGAGCTATTCCTCTCTCTCATGTTGTAGAACCTGCAAGGCGGAAGTTTAAACCAACGACTGGACAACCTTTTCCCTACGTAGAAATATCGGAAGTAAACACAAGCACAGGTAATATCAACGCGGTAACATTGTCTGGAAGTGATCCTCCAGATCGAGCTCAGTGGATCGTTCGTGAAAGAGATGTTATCATTTCTACTGTTCGTCCAATAAGAAATGCCGTGGCAGTAATATCCAATAGAGAAGATGGCTTTGTTTGTTCTAGTGGGTTTGCCGTTCTCAAAACTAAAGAGGTCAGTCCTGAATTCCTTTTTACATTTCTGAAATCGCGTCCCATTGTAGAATTAATCGACCGTAAGACAACAGCAACGATGTACCCAGCAGTATCTTGGCAGGATGTCCTTACCATTCCGATATTTAAACCTGATAGAAAGCTTGAACAATTCATTATTGGAAGAGTTGCACAAGCACAGGTGGAACTTGAACACTCCGAATCCCTCTACCTCCAAGCCGAACAGAAGGTGCTTGACGAAATCGGATGGAATAAGCTAGACCTTTCTCAACCCAAGTGGTGGACAGTTCCAAGTTCTAAGACACAACAGGTTCACCGTCTCGATGCGGAACATTTCCAGCCGAAGTATGAGATGTTAAGTGCTCATTTGAAGAAAAACCGCAGAGTTAGGTTATTAGGGGAGATCGCACCATTCATCAATCATGGTCCCCAACCACCTTATTCGGAATGTCGAGAAATTCCAATAATCACCCAGGGTCAGATGGAGCGATTTATGCTTAACTTAGATTCTGTTGGAGAATTCACTACAAGAGCTTTTTGGGAGAGCAAGAGGAAATTTCAGGTACGTAATCGGGACGTCCTGATTTATTCGGTAGGAGCCTACTTGGGGCGCACCAATTTATACTTATCAAACCAACCTGCAATGACAGGGAGTTACATTACTGTTGTTAGACCAGATGCCACTCAGTGTTTGCCAGAATACATGGCTGTTTACCTGAATGCCTTACCGGCTCAGATGCAATTCAAAAAATGGAGCCGAGCCTCAGGTCAGCCATATATTTACCCTTCCGACATTGCCCAATTGGAAATTTACTGTGCCTCTAGAGATGTGCAGGCCAAAGTGGCAAATTTGGTGCACCAGTCCTACACTGCCCACCAGAAAGCGAAGGAACTTTTAGAATCTGCTAAGGCAAAAGTGGAGGATCTGATTCAGGGGCATAATTCAGATGGCAATTCTCGCAATTGACCAAGGAACGACAGGGACACGGGCGATTCTCTTTAGCCATCAGGGGAAAATCCTGGGGGAGGCTTGTCGGGAGATTACACAAATCTATCCTCGACCCGGGTGGGTGGAACACTCTCCTGATGAAATTCTGAAAAAGACCCTCCAAGTCATCAAACTAGCCATCCAAAAAGCAAGACTGGATCCTACCCAGATTGCGGCGATCGGAATTACTAACCAGCGGGAAACTACAGTGATTTGGGATTCGCAGAGTGGCAAACCGATTGCCAATGCGATTGTCTGGCAGTGCCGTCGCTCTGTCGGGATATGTGATCGTCTCAAAAAACAGAGGCTAGAGCCACTTTTTCATCGCAAAACCGGGCTAGTTTTGGACCCCTACTTTTCTGGAACGAAGTTGACATGGATGTTTGAGAACATTCCTGAGGTTGCTCGTCTAGCGAAGCAGGGACATTTAAGGTTTGGGACTGTGGATAGCTGGCTCATCTGGCATTTGACAGGAGGAAAAGTTCACGCTACCGACTACACCAACGCCTCCAGGACTCTTCTTTTGAATTTAAAAACGCTCCAGTGGGATCCGATACTGCAAAAAATTCTAAAAATTCCATCTTCAATTTTACCGTTGGTCAGACCTTCTTCGGGGATTTTTGGCGAAACCGTCAGGGTAGGGATGAACGGCCGTTCGCCCCTACCATCAGGGATTCCTATTGCAGGAGTGGCGGGAGACCAGCAGGCCTCTTTATTCGGCCAAGGGTGTTACCAACCAGGGACTCTCAAAAATACATACGGCACCGGCTGTTTTCTTTTGTTGAATCTGGGCAAAAAACTCATCTATTCGCGTCAGGGACTCTTGACTACCGTTTGCTGTGATGCCGGCGGGGAACCTGCCTACGCGCTTGA
>CAYJQR010000009.1:0-28018 GCA_964372345.1 uncultured Planctomycetia bacterium
TCCCTATCAAAAAGCAGGAGAATACAAGGTCAAAGTGACTGCCCTCGATGAAGCGGGGAATAAAACAGTTTACACTTTTAAAACGACTGGCACCCCCGAGTTACCAGTGACTGTTTACTTATCCCAACCCCGAATCCTCCAACCAGAAGAATCCCATGTTGATATCAAGAGTGGGAAGAGTGTACAGATTGCATGGCAGGGTGTCCCAGGGGCAACCCAATATAGAGTTCACTTACAGACAACCTCAGAATTCAAAGAAGGCAAACCAGGCATAGTCATTTACGAAGGACCCAATACTTCATTGGATTATACATTCGAGGTTAAAGAAAATGCGGAATATATAATCTCTATTGAATCACTCGATGATCAAGGGCATTCCTCTCCGGAGTCAGGAATTTCTCCTAATTACATTACAGTCAATGTCACAGTGGAGAAAACTTCTCCTCTCGCTGAACCGATTCTTGGACCACCCCCCCAGCACCTCAAACCCGGCACTCGCTTTGAAATTCCTCTCACAGGGATTGACCCAGAGGCACAGTACACGGCGACGCTCACCGACCTTCTGACAGGGAAGGTGCTAGTGGTAAAAGATGGGGATGTTGCCAAGGTAGACAAATCCGCTGGGACAGTGGTGATTCAAAACATTCCCTACTCTGGGGACTATACGTTAACGATCACAGCCACGAAAGGGACAGAGACCAAGACCAAAGAAACTACAATCTCTGTTGAAGTAGCGGATCCGCAGATCAAGATTCTGAACAAACAACCGGATGAAAAAGTTCAAGTAGGGGAAACGATCACTTTTCAAATCGTAAATTTCACACAGTATCGCAGGGGTGACAACAACGATAAAATGATTGTGATGGTGGGCGGAGTACCCAACAATGTCCCCATCCCTGCGGATGGGAAGTTCACTATCACTGTCCCCTCTGGGCTGAGTCAAGTGAATGTGTCTGTAACCATCACCGATGCCAAAGGAAGGAGCACCACAGCAGGGGTAACGTTGACTGTGACAGAACCCACACCTCCACTCGATACGAACGGATTACCCCCAAAGGTTGACGCCAATATCCGTTTACTAAAAGACCCGACGAAATCAACAACTGATCGAGCGACGTCAGCTCTGGCGTTAGGGGATTATGATTACACGGGTAATCCTACTGCGAAAGCAGAGGCGACGAAAGCATTGCTCGGTACGCTCTCAGCGAGTGAGAAAGATCTCGATGTCAGAATCGCTTCAGCAACAGCGTTGGGGAATATGTATCAAGGGGATTTGGCAGGGGCTGAGAAGGCAGGGGTCTGGAGTGCTTTAGATAACGTCACTAAGGCTTATGTTTCTGATGATGATCCAAAGAAAGTGCTGTTAGCCATTGCGGCGGATGGAGCTCAGAGGGCTATTTGTCCAACTTGTTTCTCTGCCATGATGACCCCAGGGATTTTACTCGCAGAAAATAGAAATGGGGTCGCAAGCCATGCCAGAACCGGTTTCCAGATAGAACCGACCCAAGAAACATTTCAATTAGGAGAGGCGGTCACTTTTGAGATTCAGAACCTGCCTCATCCAGAGGGAGAAGTGAGAGTTTTTGTCAGAGAGTTAGTCAATGGTGAAGAGGTCGCCATTGAACAGGGAGATCGAACCCAAGCGTGGAAGCCAAAGGATGGGGTGCGATTTTATGTCGAGCGAACCGCCGAAGGAAAATTAACCGTACGCCTGAGGGGGATTGATGCTGGGGAACATACTTTCCTCTTTGCAGTGATCCATCGGTGGAAGGAAGGAGAAGAGGACAAAGCAAAGGTATTAAAGGATGCGCGGATTGTGGAAGTAGTAGAACAAAAGAATCCGATTCAACCTCAGCTAGGCAATGTGTCTACTAAAGTTGCTGAAGAAAGTAAAGTAGAGATCCCAATTCAGAATAGCAATGTAGAAGTGGTGAAGATCGAGTTAATAGGAAGTCAGCCAGACGAAACGTCTCTCCCTTATCAATTCCAAATGCCGGTAGATCAAAAAAATAGAAATATAGAAGTGACTCTTCCCCGCCATCTTGTAGGAGCAGTCACTCTGAAAGTGACAGCCATTGATCCTAAAACTGGGAGAGCGTTAGGCAATGCTGAGACAAGAGTCATCAATGTGATTCCAAATCCCCAAATGCCACAGTCTACCCTAACGCCGTCTGTCAGTGTGAATGTTCTAGCAAATACAGCCATTGTCATTCCGATCACCAATTATAAAAAAGAAGATGGGATGCGTTTCAATGTGCAAGGACAAGGAATTACCATGGACGGCATTCAGTTGAACGATCGGAATGAATTAATCATTCCAGCCAGTCGGTTCATTCCAGGTAGCGTGGTTTTAAGAATCGTTGCGGTGAATGAAGTAGGGGTCAAATCAGAGGACTTAAAGCTTTCATTTACTGTCCTAGAGGAAATAAAAGCTCCCGATTTAGCTAGCCTTCCTAGTAGAATCGCTCAAGGAGAGGATATTGAGGTGCCCATTTCGTTCCCTGCAGACTCATCGCTGAGAAATTCCCTGAAGATGACATGGATAGTCAACGCGGACAATGTGCAATTATTAAGCGACCGAAAGACGCTGATCGTTGAGGGAGCCACATCCAATAAAGTGGTCAGGATTCCCACTTCTACTCTACTGCCAGGAGAGATAACATTGATAGTGGACGTTACCGATGAATTTGGAAAGACCGTGACAGGCTTGAAGACCATCACGATCGTTGCAGTACCTAAAGCACCTGTGGTTGGAGCTATCCCTAGCATGATCACTGAAGGAAATGATCTTATCATTCCCATGACTAATTTCACTAACAAAGATAACATTACCTTCAGAACAAAGATAGAGAAGGATGGTAAAGTTATTGCTGAAGGAGTATCAGTATCCCTCGATGCTGAAAATCAATTGATCATTCCTAAGGGCAGACTTCCAGTTGGAAAGCTCACCCTTACCATTACCCCTGTTGTAACGCTAGACGGGGGTAGGAAAGTGGTCGGAGAACCCTCACAGCCGATTGAGGTTGAGGTTAAAGCAAAGCCTCTGAAGCCTCAAGTGAGCGGACTAGAGGTAACAAAGGAGGGCCGCCTTCAGATCTGGCATGAGAATGATTTTTCGTTCCGGATTAACAATCACCCCCCGGGCATGAAGGTCAAGATTGATTGGTTCACATTAGATGGAAAACAGTCTGAGAAACCGATAGAGAAGAACCTAGATTATTATGGGACTGTGACAATCCATGCTGGCGAACTGCCATTAGGAGTAGTTGACTTAAAGATAAGGGTAGTAGATGAACTTGGGCAAGAATCTTTTAGCACGGTAGAATCTATCCGAATAGTGGATCAGGTTCCAGAGGCGCCACAGATACAGAGGCAAGGGGGTCCTCTCATCAATCATTTGAGCTTCAATATGATAGACCTCAACCTAGGTGGGGTAGTCGTGTTTAAGGTTACCACTTCATATGGTTTAAGACCGATGAGTTTCACTGTTTGGGTTGGGGACCAACCACTGGAGGGTTTACAGCTAGATGAGCTGGGGGAATTACGGATACCCAAGGAACTGTTCCCCGCCAATCAAATAGTCAAAGTCAAGGTGATTGCCACTGACCACTCCATCGGTCAATCTTCCAGCGCAACAGAGCTTTGGCTAGAGGTTCTCAAAGAAGAGCAGTTTCGATCGGAAAGTAAACCCCAGCGGACTATTCCTTCCAGTGTCGCTGAATCAGAACCTCAAATTTATGGAGATACGAATGCTAATCACAAGCTCGATAATGAACGATGGCAGATTGTTTCCGATAACAAGGACTATCGGGCTATTTTCAAAAATGATAAGGGAGAGATTAAGCTCGATGTAGACAACGGATTATTCGGCAGAGACAAAACATTAACCTCCTCCCAACTGGAAGACTTAATTAGTGGCAAGACCATTTTCGTAGATGGATGGGAAGTCACATTGCAAACCTACATCCCTGCTCTTAACGAAGGAGAAAAATTCACGATAGGAGGAAACCGCTACTCCATCCTGATAGATCAAGATGGTTCGATTTATCGTTTGGACCCTCAACATAAAACGATCCGAAAATACAAAACCAATTTGTGGGACCTAAATTTGTCTACTAGCCCCTCTCACTTTAAGATAACCTTAGGAGATTCCCCTGAAAAAAGAATGGTAGAGGAATTTGGCTTATCTGAGACCTTTCTTTGGTCTATCATAAGTCAAAACGCAGAATTTGACGGCGGAGAAGAAAAGCTAAAGGCAAAGGGGTTGTCGCAGGACCAGATATTCAGCGCCTTAAATAGCGGACGATCCGTGACTCTCGACAGCCTTGACGGAAAATCTTCACTTCGTCTGTTGACCCAGGGAGATTTCCGTCGCTTCTACACGAATTTGTTCATCAATGGGAAGGAAGAGGGGGCGCTGGGATTGGGCTATTTGTATGCTGACTACCGTTTTGGAGATTCTCCTGTATTAGGATTGTTAATGTCCACAGCCCTCAAAGATAAGAATAACTCCTCTAATCGTCGCTGGGCGATCGAAGCGGTAGCCAATATCGGAGATCCCCGGGCGATCGAGTATTTGGTGTGGCTATTGGGAGACGATCAGATAAGTGTAATGTCCGTTGCCGACGCCCTACGGAGTTTTATCAAGAAGGGATTGTATCAAGATCAACTAACAAATCAATTGATCCAAGGATTAGAGAGTAATAACTCCAAAACGCGAATCCATTCTGCAGTTTTATTAGGAGAAATGAGAGCCCTATCGGCAGTGGAGCCGTTGATGGAGCTCCTCTCCGATATCAAGCCTGGGGTTCGGAAAGTATCTGCAAGGGCTCTTGGGAAAATCGGTGATGAAAAAGCTATCCCTGCTTTAGTTTCAACGTTGGAAGACAGTAATGAAGAAGTCAGAGAATCAACAAAAGATGCATTGATTCTGTTTGGAAGAGCGGATCTGATTGCTGAGAGAGTGGGTGGCCCAAAAATTCCTTTGATTGGTGGTATCCCACACTATACAGGTTCTTTTCCAAGAAGAGGGGATACCAACGTGAGCAGTCGGTTTTCAGTCGTTAGAGAAGACGCAATCCTCAAAATACCGATCAAAAATTACACCCAACGGGACAATGTTCGTTTTACAGTGGAGTGGGGAAAATTAGAGTTCGTAAGGAACCCAGATAATGAAGGATATGAACCTGTTTGGCGCGGTACAATAGGCTCCAAGGAGGGGCTGATTCAGGACACTGCTGGCGATTTAGTCATTCTCGCCAAGGAATTGCCAAAAGACACCAATATCGCTCTAAGGATCACCGTCAAGGATGATACGGGTCAAGAGGCTTCCTCAGAGGAGTTATTGTTCTATGTCAAGGGTCCTCCATCCCCGCCTCAATTCGGGAAAAACCTGCCCAGAGAGGTTATCAGAGGAAGACCTTTGCAAATACCCATTGCTAATGATTACCCAGATAGTGTCAACTTCAACGTCTCATGGAAGACACCCGCAGGGTATCCTCGGGAGATTAAGAACGTAAAACGCTCTAATGGATTCCTCGAAATCCCAACCGAAGACATCCACAGTGGAGAGGTGACTTTCACTGTGACCGTAGTAGACGAACTAGGACAGGAGGCTTCTTCTGTATTCACCGTCAAAATCGTCCATAACCCTTGGAAGAAGTTCTGGGGCGACGTGGGAGATTTCTTCAAGGGAATATAGTAAAACAGAATAGGGAATATGAGGAGAGTCAGAAGCAAAGGCATTTAACTGTGGGGAGAGAAATGGAGCAATACCATGAAAACAGAGATTCGATTTTTGTCTGTCCTATTGATCACGTTTGGAATCGTTCTTCTTTGCAACAGGAGCGTTTTTGCTTCCCTTCCTGTCCCCGATCAGAGCAATCGGAATCCAGCAGTTTTTAATCCATCCTCGGGCGCTCTTAATGACCAGCAGGTAGTGAAGTTGAATTTTATCACAACGACTACGACCGTTCCTATCAGCCCCTCTGAAATCGAATCCCACCTGAAGAAACTGGTGGACAATGCGAACAATCCGCAAGCCTTTAAGGAGGTCCTTGCTTTGAGTGGACAGGAAATTTTGGTGTTGGTGTTCAGAACGGCGGCAGAAAAGGAGGATAAAGGGGATTTAATGACTCTCATCAAGGGGTTAGTCGAGGCGAAAGAGAGCGGCGCTCTTTTGGATCTGATGAAGTTATTAGCCACAGAACACCCGGAGACTTTAAAAAAAGTCATCCAGACTCTGGCGGATAGCAAGGATAAAACAACTCTAATTGAAGTTACTAAAACAGTGGCGAATGCTCATGATTATGGTTTATTACGGAGAATCACCGTAAATCTCGAGTATACAAAAGACAAAGGTAAAAGTGCTATTGAGGCATTGATTCGTGATATGAGTAAAATAGGACAAGACAGTGTAGTTTTAGCTGACGTACTAGAGACACTGCTTTACGTAACTAATGAAATAATCTATCGTTCTACGATGGATGTATTGAAGTCATTTGCAGAGACAAAACAGGAAGATATCATTATCGCAGTTGTCAACAGCTTAGCAAATTCATTAACAGCAGGAGGAAGATTAGGGTTTTTGGGTTATACTTCAGCTTCAGCAGACATTGATTCCAAAAACACTGTAGTAGCAATCATAAAGTTGCTAGGAGAAGCCAAAGATAGTAGTACCCTTGTTAGAGTGATTCATTCGTTATCTCAAGTTAGAGTTAGCCGTGAAGAGCAGGGTAAAGAAATGTTCGCTCCAGCCGTGGTATTTTTAATGCACAACCTGGTCAACGCCGAAGACAAAAGCGCCTTAACGACAGTCATGGGGCGTTTAGCAACGATTGAAGATAAAAGCGCTTTTATTGCGTTGATGGGTATTCTAACGGATGGAATTTACCATGAAGTGCTGGTGTCGGTCATGAAGAATCTTCTAGAAGAGGACAAAACGACTCTGAGACTTGTGATGACAGCTCTTGCCGATGCAAAACATGCCGATCTGCAATCCAGTGAGTTTATGTCGGGTTGGTTAGATACAAAGAAAGAGACTATTTTCATAGATGCCATAACAGCCTTAGCCTCTGCAGAGGACAAGACTATTCTAGCAGGCGCCATAGAGGCAATGAACGGGTCTGAATTCAATCATTTCATGAGGTCATTGCTCGTAGAAGAGAAAGGACATGATGCAGAATTGGGAAAGATCATCCAAGGGCTGGCACAGGATCCAAAGGCACTGAATAGAGTCATCGACACTTTTTATTTCCCTAACGTGGATGAAGATTCTGTCGTGGCGTTGGTAAAGGTGCTATCCGCCGACAAAGAGGTGTTATCCAGCGTTGTCCAGTACCTGACGACTAACCCGGATGCTTTATGGTGGATGATGAGGATTTTGATTACCAAAGACCGTGCGGTTTTTGAAGGGGTGATGAAAACCATCATTCAAGACACCGATTTGCTAGTCAGTTTCACGAAATCACTCTCGCAAAGTTCGCCTGATTTACCCAGAATTTTTCTAAATGAGGAAGAATCTGGGATTGTTCTAGGAGGTAATCCTCCCAAGGGGCTACCGGGCGTGGTACTCGTCATCGAGGCTCTTGTGAACAGCTCTGATAAGAAACTCATTTTGGACATGATGAAAGGACTTGCCAAGGGAGATCAGGAACTTGCTTCATCTGTGGCGCTCGAGGTGGCTGAATATCCAGAAGTTTTTGCGCCGCTCACTGAAATCTTAGCGCAAGATAAACCAGCCCATTTTGATGTAAATAAAGATGGAGTGGTTGATATTCTGGACTTGGCGCTTGTTGCAAAGCATTACGGAGAAAAAGTAGCTCAAGATTTCTCGAAGAACCCCGATGTCAATCGCGATGGGATTATTGACATTTTTGATTTAGTCCTTGTTGGCGCTCACTTTGGGGAACGTCTTAACTGATACGAGATTTTTGGGGTCAAGTTTGGACATTGAACATTGTTTCTTCCATCAAAGCTACATGGAAAACCCCTCGTTACTCATCATGCGAGGATAAATTTGTGGGACTAAGTCCCGAGGTTCCCCTGGGATGAGGGGGGGGATTTCTTTAAGGAGAGAGAATAAAAAGAGTCTGCTCAAACCTAGACCGCGATTTGGGTGTTTGAACTTCTATTCAGAAGATGATATATTTAGAGTAGCAAGAGGTTCAAAGAAAAACAAAAAATAAAGAGGTGAATACATGAGAGCGATTGAGACTACAGGTACCATAGAAGGGAAGCAATATCTCCATCTTAGCCACCCTCTTCCTCATAGCGTTCCTCAGGAAGTACGAGTTATTGTGCTTTTCCCAGAAAAAGGGGAGGGATGGAAGAAGAACCAGTGGTTTAAAATTGCTGCCTCCAATCCAGCTTTTGATTTTTTGAAGGATCCCGCTGAAGATATTTATACCTTAGCCGATGGGAATCCATTCAATGACCAAGGGTAAGGTGATACTGGTTCCGACAGACGTAATCATTGATTCCAAGATGGCAGACTTTGCAGAGACGGGACTTCGTGTTTCTTCTACGATTCGTTTGCATCGTCTGATGACCGTAGGTTCTTCCTTCATCCGTAGAGAACTTGGAATACTATCTCCCCTCATGCAAAAGATACTTGATGAAAAACTCAAGAGGCTCTTTTCCTTAAAATAAAAGTCGTCCATCCCCCCCTAGTGCCACAACTTCTGGAACGATCCCACCACAGCTATATAGCAGAGCTATTGTGGTGGGACGATGTGGGGGAATTTCTTCTCAAAAGTTTTGTAATGGAGTGATCTTCCTCTTACTTTTGAGTAATACTGATCTACCGATCCATGCGTTTGGAAAAACATTTCTTACCGAAACACTTGCACACCTCCCATAACAGGTAAGAATCATCCGCAAAGTGGTTGTCATTGATTTTTTAACAGCGTTGTGCTAAGTTTAATGTTATGGATCTTCGAGAACTCCGCTATGTCACTCTTCTACAAAAGGGGGTTCGAAGGCGTCATTTTCACCAAAGGGTTGGGAAATGGATCATAAAGTTTTCCATTCAGATTGAGATTTGCAAAAAAGGTCAATGGATCCCTGTTGCTCGTTACGATACAGCTCATGGATTCACACATAGACATATCTTTAAGTACAATGGACAAACAGAAGAAATCCCCCTTCGTATAGAGAACTGGAATGATGCACTTATTTATGCGGAAAATGACCTAAAATCAAACTGGCAGAATTACATTAAAGAATTTGAAAGGGGATGAAAACATGACCGACAAAGAATTTTTCGAACGTTCTTTGGAAATTTCAACTGAATTTGATCGCTACGTTACTGTTCACCCAGAAATCGCAGAAAAAATTCCGGTAAACGCATTGGTCGTTTTCCTTCTCGAACAGGATCCTGAATTCTCTGAGAAGAGCCTAGTAATTGCCCATGCAAGTCATGAATCGCACCAACCTGTTTTATTAGTGAAAGTTGAGCGATTAATCTCACCAATGGAAACCCGGTTGGTCAATCCAAGATTGGAAGTCGCTTCGAACTTCTAAGAGATAACCCACACATAGTAAAGATGCAGTTCTTGGGACGATCCCACCACATTCTCTGTTCTTCCACCATCTAATGTGGTGGGACGATGTGGGGGAATTTCTTTAGAGGAGGAGAATAAGACTTGGGGGGGTCAAATCTGGACATTGGACAAAATAAGTATCTTTCCATGGTGCTTCGGTCCAAAGGATCTGCATATGCGAATTAACCGTTATTTAGGATGTCTAAGTGGATGTAGAATGATATGGTATAATGATATTGGAGTTAGAAAAGGAGAACAGCAATGGGAACATTTTACGTAGGATGTTATCTGGAAAACCATATTGAGCGACGGAAGGCAATCCGTATCCCAAAACTTCTTGTAGATACTGGAAGTGAATATACTTGGATTTCAGATCACAATCTTAAAAAAATCGAAGTTGTGCCGGAGAAGAAGGATATTGCGTTCATTATGGCTAATGGACAAATGGTTACACGAAGTGTAGGTTCTGCTATTATCAGGCTCGATGGATACTTCACAATTGATGAAGTCGTTTTTGCTGAACACGGCGATCTTCAGCTGCTAGGAGCGAGGACTTTAGAGGGGTTAAATCTTATCGTAGATTCCCGCAGGAAGAAATTAGTGGCCGCTGGTCCCCTTCCCGCAGCGAGCTCGAATCACAGCGATTTCTGATTTGACGACGAACTCAAAGCTTTCTAGCTTCATTAACACATATCTGTCATCGGTTTGGACATGAATGTCCGATTATCTGTACTCCAGAAGAATTAATGGGAGGATAATACCATGGAATGGAAAGATAAAATTGTCGAAGAAGTTCGAAAGATTCGAGAGGAACATGCCGCTCAATTTAAGTATGACCTGGATGCAATCTATAAGGATTTGAAGGAAAGAGAGAAGCATCGAGGGCAAAAAGTGGTATCTTTGTCTCCCAAGCCCTTTTTAAAGGCAACGGGATCATAATGTGAGAAGTGCAAATTCTGGGACGATGGGGGGATTTCTTTTTTAATCGAAACGATTGATTGATGTTATCAATTTCGTGTATACTTAACAATAGAGAACGTCGTAAGAACACGTAAGGAAGGGAGAATCTAAGATGTTATCTTTTGATCGGGTTACCTTCGAGAGGAATGTGATGGGGGGACAGGCTTGTATTCGGGGAATGCGGATACCAGTTTCTTTAATTGTGAATTTAGTAGCTCATGGCAAGCAGATTCAGGAAATCTTGACGGAATATCCTGATTTGGAAGTAAAAGATATTCAGCAAGCATTAGAATATGCTTCATGGCTGGCCCGCGAACAAGTCTACCTATCCAAGACTGGCTAGAGGACCATGAGATTTTTAGTAGACATGGGTATTTCCCTCCAAACAGTAATGTGGTTGCGTGAGCAAGGTCATGAGGTAGTTCATTTACGTGAGGAAGGATTGCATTGCCTACCTGATGCAGATATCTTATCAAAAGCGCGGAGAGAAAAACGTATCGTACTAACGATGGATTTAGATTTTGGCTATCTAATGGCTGTTAGTAAAGAGCAATTACCAAGTGTTATTTTATTTCGTTTGGAAGATGAACGTTCAGAGACAGTGAATAGGCAATTAAAAAATGTCCTTGCACAATGTAAGAGCGATCTGGAAGTAGGTAGTATTATCTCTGTTACTGAAATGGCTATTCGGGTTCGTCATCTCCCTATCTAATCTACATCTTAAAGATCGAACATCATCCACTCCCCCTGGCGCAAGTTCTGGGACGATCCCACCATAGCTATATAGTTTCGCCCCCACCCCCACTGCTTTGTTTTGCAAAGCAAAACTGTGGGGGCTTAGCGCAAAGCTAAGCAGTGGGGGTGGTGGGACGATGGGGAGGGATTTCTTAAAGGGTGGAGAATAGAAGAGTCAGCAACAAAAGTATTTAAGTCGGAATCCAGCAGTTTGATTGCATTTCTAGGTTTGACATTGGTCGCAATCTAATGTATACTCTTGTAGTAGAGAGGACTACGTGATTATTTTAGATGCCTCAACACTGATCCTTTTGGCTAAAATTGATCTATTACCTTTGCTGGCAGAGAAAACGGAATTGAAAATCACCCAAGAGGTGCAGGAAGAAGCTCTATTCAAACCAGAACTTTATGATGCCAGAATGATTTCAGAAATGATACACAAGGGAAATATTCAAGTTGCTCGGCAAGCTCGTCCACCTATTCGCCGGCAGATACAAAATGACTTTGGATTGGAACCGGGCGAAGCGAGTGCTTTATTACTGGCAAGGGAAATGAATGCACCACTGGCTACTGATGATGGATTAGCCATTAAGGCATCTAAGATAATGGGCATACCATTTTTGACGAGTATTCATGTAGTGACCGAACTCTATGTCAAAGGACGAATCAGTCAGAAGACGGCTCTAGCCAAACTGGAACGGTTAGAGAAAATTGGACGATATAATTTACAGATCATGGAGGACGCGCGTAAAAGCATAAAATAGAGGAAGGAGGCGTTTAATATATGCCTGTCATGAGTGTTCGATTGAGTGAGCATGAGCTGAAACGGATAAGAGCAGTGGCCAAAGCAGAAGATAAGGAAAGATCATCGGTGGCTAGGGAGTTAATGAGCGATGGCTTGAAGTATAAAATGCTGATAGCCTACAGGGAAGGAAGGGTATCGTTGTCAAGTTTAAGGCAGTGGCTTGAGATGAGCTTAAGTGAAGTTCTAGATTTGCTTGCCCTGTTTGGGATACAGTCGCCAGTTAGCTACGATGATTATCTGGTGGGTATAGAAACTGCACGGAAGGCTATCCACTGAAAAGGCTTGAGTTGTAAATTACTAACCTCCCTAGCCCGAATATTACATGAGGGTTTGTCCGTCTGCCGTGCCAACGGCACAGGCCGGGGTGAACTGGGACGATCCCACCACAGCTATATAGCAGAGCTATTCCCGTGTCTTTTTAATTTGACAATAGTTAACATATATTTAACCTTATAGAATAGAGCAGTCCTTTTCTATAGAACAGATGGTCAAAGGTAGTCCAGAAGATCACCTAGGTCTTGAATCTGTTGGAGGAGACTGACATTTGACAGCAGTTAGGGATATCTGATACAATTTCCTGCGTTTGGTCATTAAAAAAAAGGGGGAGAGAAGGAGTCATTGATTGTGGTGAAACACTCATTTCTTTGGTTGCGTCCGCATCTCAAGCGTCAAGCTTGGGTTTTTTGTTTTTTTACCCTCTCCATCTTAGGTTTTGATCTGAATTGCTTGGCTCTCAGTCCGACGGCCCAAACATCGGAAATTGTGATTGATGAGCAAGCGGCAAGCCATCTCCCTGAAGAGATAAGAGAAGTCAATTCCATGAACAAAGGGGTGGAAACTGGAAAGATACCGCCCCAAGACCGTTTAGCTAAGATTCAGTTTGGAACTTCTGGCTGGCGAGCGCTGGTGACGCCGCCGGTTGCAAAAGATAGCACTGATTTGGCAGGCAGCCACCAACCGCCGAATCCTCTTTACTTGATAGCAGGAGATTATGCCATTGATGAAAACGTGTTAGCGATTGCGGATGACAACACTGGGGCGCGAGAAATTGCCGCGATGGCTAGAGAATTTGGGTTGAAGGCAATGGTGATCGAAAGAATTGAAGATCTCGCGAAAGTCCCACCTGGTTTCAGGGTTGTTTTTAACACAAACGCTCGGTCACTTGGAAATTGGCAAGCGCTTGAAGCGGCTTCAGAAAGCGCCGACGCCTTCATCGGGGAGGAGGGACTGCCTTTTATTAAGATTGATTCCGCCATGCGAGGTGTCCGTGACGCCCTTCAGGGGATCCTAAAAAAGGTTTCTTTTAACTTTGATCTCATGGTGTTCGTTCCGGCTTACCCTGCGCGCGGTTCCATTGTGAGAAATGGTTATCACCAGTCCCAACAACTTCCAATCCGTGATTTTATTCATCGCGATTTAGGCGTTCCGATGGAAAAGATCCAGACTATTTCTCTGGAGGTTGTTGAACAGGGACCATCGGCCATCATGGGAGTTCTTAAAAATTTTGAACAGGGAACGATCGTTGTTCCTGATGCTGATCAACGTCAGCATTTGGATTGGATCGCTGAAGCGCTTAATGCAATGGACAAAAAAGCGCTCCCTGTAGGATCAGCAGATTTCTTTCGAGCTTTATTACAGATTCGCATGGGATCTAGACAGGAAGAACCCTCCTTAGATTTCGCCCCAAGGAGGGGTAAAGGAGGGCCTGTCGCTCTGATTGGGACATTGAGCGACAACATGAATCATCAAATCCAATTTGCCCAGATGAAATTAGGGGGACAGCTTCAGGTGGAAGTGTTGAATGTTCATCAAATTCTTAAGCAAGGATACGAGCAGGTAGAGGAAATCACACGGCTGCGGGTGTTGATGAAGAAAGCTTTAGAAGAAGGAAAGGCGTTTCTTTTGCAGACCACTCGAGAAAAAGTAAGACTCTCACGTGATGAGTTGTTGCTTATTGCTCATGTCATTAGTCAGATCATTAACTCAGATGATATCTTACCATTGATGACCGCTCTCTTTGTCTCCGGAGGAGAGACTTTTGGAAAGGTGAAAGAAATATTAGGCGCTTTTGGCGATGACGTCGAAGGAGAACTAGAAGAAGGCGTCCCGTGGGGGAAGTTTTATGGCGGGAGAGCGGATGGACTTCCCATTGCTACCAAAGCAGGAAGAGTTGGAAGTAAAGAAGCTTTGTATCACTTTTTTGATCGAACCCTGGTAAAACCGGTGGTCATTTCCATGGGGGACCCCCTTGGGGTTCCGCCTATTTCTATCGCGATGAGTTTTATTCGCCATTGGGATGCAATGTTCACGGATGCTCGTCCTGTCGTGGTTGGAAACGTTGAAGTGATGAGACAAGCCCTCAATTTCCTTGGAGCGGCAGATTGGCAGGTGAGAGCTTTTAAGAGTGTTGAAGATGTTATTTATGAACCTAACACCATCCCTGTGATTCATATAGAAAATCAAATTCTTGAAGGAGTGGATTTAGTACAGATGGATAGAAAGGATATTGAGATTCAAAGAGCGGCGGCACAATTGATGGTAGAGATACACCGCTACATCTATCATCTGATCCATGAGGGAAAAATCAGCGGCTGGGCTAGAGGGCCGGTCAATAAAGGACGCATCAATTTAGTGGATCCAACATTTAACAGTATGACGAAAGACCTGGAAGGAAATATCCACGGTGTTGAAAGAGCCTTGATGGTTCTTGGTCACGAAAAAATTCAGGTCATGGTTGTCGGTGATGTGCATCAGTCTCTTAAGAATGCGATCGAGGGAATTGATCCGGAGGAGATTGCCCTGTCGCTGGTGGCGTTAGACGACTACTTGCGGCGATTCGCCGGTAAAGAATCGCCTCGGATCGGGATGGCGGCCATTGACCATGATCATAGAGATTCTAATCCAAGAGTAACAGAACTCAATGGACGGATTGAAGAGGGAATCCGTTTGGCTCAGCAGAGGAATCCTCACATTCAGGTCCTTACTCGCCCTGTTCCCATTCAGGTGTTAGTGGCGATGCATCTTTTTGGACAGTTGGATGGTATCAGCGCTGTGACTCATGGTGAAACTCATGTCTTTGCGAAAGCGGCCGCTAATATGATGGAACCAAACCCAGACATTCCTCAGGAGCAACTCAACCATCTCTTTGATGAATTCGTGTTCCCTGAATGGGAAGAAGTGGTCGTCGAAGGTGTCACGCTTAAAAGAATGCGCGTGCAGGAAGCGGGAGCGGTCTTCTACGCAGTGAATTTAAAACCGATCACTGATGCTGTGCGCGCTTTTGAGACCGAGGAAACGCGAGAAGATGTTTTAACCACTCTGCGAACAATCCATCAATTAGAAAAAGGTCCGATGGCTGTCTTCTCTATTGATCCTCACGCAGGTGAGGGGGGTAAATTTGGAAAGAGTGACATCCGTTTTGTGGGACCCGCCATCCAAGAAGCGGAAAAAGAAGGAGTCGAAATTTTCCATCAGAGGGATAAAAACGGTCATCCGCTTCCTCTTCCTGATGACACGGCATTCATGCAGGGATGGCGTCGGGGAATTCGTACTTTTGTGGTCATGTATCCTGCTCAAGCGGAGATTGCGGCAACGGTACTGAAAGCATTGGCCGCGCAAAGACGCCTTGCCCAAAATTCTCATCACGCTGGAACCAACAATACTTATCTGAAAGGGTCTGATTTCGTCTCTGCGGCGCCGGATGAAGGAACCGCTGAAGACATTGCTTGGAACCCAGAAAGAAAAGGAGATATTTCAGAAGCAACACTTCTTCAGTCCTACCGAGCCACTGCCGCTATGGCAAATACGGTTCATCAGCAGACCCTTGGTTCTACTCCACAGAAGATAGCAAGGATTGACTCTTCTTTGTAATCCGTGTTAAAATCCTATCTTATTCAACTTCATTAAGATACCATGCCATCAAGACAGCCGAATGAACTCAAAGAAGACCAAATCCGCTATGTCGCCAAGCTGGCGCACTTGAATCTAACCGAAGATGAGGTAAAACTTTACTCACACCAGCTCAATGACATTCTTGGTTATATGACGGAGCTGGGGAAGGTAAACGTTGAAAAAATCGAACCGATGTTTCACCCTCTGCCGATTCATAATGTTTTTCGTGAGGATGAAGTGAAACCATCCTTACCGGTCGAGAAAGTTTTGGAGAATGCTCCCGCTAAGGAATCGAGCTTCTTCAAAGTCCCCCGGGTTCTGCCGCCGGTATGAGCTTCGACACAGCCCACGAATTACTGGAACAGTACCGCGCTGACAGTTTAAAACCGACTCGGATCGTTTCTTCTCTCTTAGAAAAAATCGAACAGTTGGATCCTAAAATTCACGCTTATGTCCACGTGGCCAAGGACCGGGCGATGGCGGAGGCGAAGGAGGCCGATCAAACACGAAAAAAAGGGCCTCTGGCCGGCATCCCCATCTTGATTAAAGATAATATTTGTGTTGAGGAAGAAGTGACGACGTGCGCGTCGAAAATCCTCGAGGGATTCCGTCCTCCATATAACGCCACTGTTATCGAAAAATTAAAAGGAGCGGGAGCCATTTTAATGGGCAAATCCAACATGGACGAGTTTGCTTTTGGTTCCTCCTGTGAGACGAGTGTCTATGGCCCGACACATAATCCGTGGAACCTTGAGTGTGTTCCCGGCGGCTCCAGCGGCGGTTCGGCCGCGGCGGTGGCGGGAGGATTGGCCGTCATGGCGCTGGGCTCTGATACCGGCGGCTCCATCCGTCAGCCGGCGGCCCTCTGCGGGATCGTCGGAATGAAGCCGACCTATGGGCGTGTTTCCCGTTATGGACTGATTGCTTTCGCGTCGAGCTTGGATCAAATTGGGCCGTTGACTCGAGATGTGAGAGACGCGGCGCTGTTAATGAATGTGATTGCCGGGCATGATGGGAGAGATTCTACCTCTGTGGAAACACCGGTTCCTGAGTACACAAAAGCGCTGTCGAAAGAAATTAATGGGATGAAGATCGGAATCCCCAAAGAATATTTTGTTGGAGGGATTGACCCGGAAGTTGAAAAGAGCGTTAAAGAAGCCATTCATTGTCTTGAGAAACTTGGGGCGAAAGTAGAGCCGATTTCTCTCCCCAACACGGAGCACGCGATTAGTGTTTATTATATCGTGGCTCCTTCGGAGGCAAGTTCCAATCTCGCCAGATTCGATGGGGTGCAGTATGGGTATCGAAATACGGAAAATGGAAAATGGAAAATGGAAAATGGAGAAGAAGGGGACTGTCCCCGAATGGGGACTGTCCCCAAAAATGAAGAACCGCTCAGGCAGATGTATTTCGCTACTCGTGGAGAGGGATTTGGGAAAGAGGCGAAGCGGCGAATCATCCTGGGGACTTACGCGTTGAGCAGCGGTTATTACGATGCTTACTATTTAAAAGCGCAGAAGGTGCGGACACTGATCAAGAATGATTTCGATCGGGCTTTTGAAAGTTACGACTGCCTTGTCACGCCGACCTCTCCAACGCCGGCGTTTAAAATGGGTGAGAAAACCAGCAATCCGCTTCAGATGTATCTTTCGGACATTTATACAATTTCCGCGAACCTTGCCGGAATTCCGGCGATGTCGGTGCCGTGCGGGTTCACAAAACAGGGATTGCCGGTGGGGCTGCAGCTTTTGGCGAAGCCGTTCGCGGAAGAGACATTATTTCACGTCGGCTACGCCTATGAACAAGCGAATGAGTGGCATAGGATACACCCAGAACTCTAATGAAGACTAAACCTGGGATAGAAAATGGAAAATGGAAAATGGAAAATGGGACTACGGATTTGTTTTTCCCATTCTCTATTTTCCATTCTCCATTCTCCGTTTTATGAACTACGACATCACCATCGGTCTAGAGACTCACGTTCAACTGAAAACCAAGTCGAAGCTCTTCTGCGGCTGTTCGACGGAATTCGGCTCCGCCCCGAATTCGCAAACCTGTCCGGTCTGCCTGGGATTTCCGGGGGCGCTTCCGGTGTTGAACCGCCGTGTCGTCGAATTGGCGCTTCGCGTCGGGGTGGCGCTCCATTGCGAGATCGCCAGCCGCATGAAGTTCGACCGGAAGAACTATTTTTATCCCGATCTTCCCAAAGATTTTCAAATCTCTCAATTCGATCTGCCGATCGCGACCCATGGGAAATTGCAGGTCGCGGTGGAAGGAAAACAGATCGAAGTCCGTATCCATCGCGCGCATATTGAAGAGGACGCCGGAAAGCTGGTCCACAAAGCCGACGGGAGTTCTAGTCTTATTGATTTTAACCGGACCGGAATGCCGCTGATTGAAATTGTCACCGAGCCGGATTTGCGCGGACCCGATGAAGCGGTAGTGTACTTACGGCAATTGAAATCAATCCTGCAGTACCTGGAAGTTTCTGACTGTGATATGGAAAAGGGGAGCCTTCGCTGTGACGCGAATATCTCGCTTCGCCCGAAGGGAACTTCGGCGCTGGGGACTAAAACAGAAGTGAAAAATATGAACAGTTTCAAGTCGGTCCGGTCGGCGCTTCTCTTTGAGATCAAAAGGCAATCTGAAGAGTTGGAACGAGGAAACCGCATCTCGCAGGAAACCCGGCTTTGGGATCAGGAAACGGAGGTAACTCGGCCGATGCGCTCAAAAGAAGAGGCGCATGACTACCGCTACTTCCCAGAACCTGATTTGGTGCCGTT
Source organism: uncultured Planctomycetia bacterium (assembly GCA_964372345.1). Lineage (GTDB taxonomy): Bacteria > Omnitrophota > Gorgyraeia > JACOVV01 > JACOVV01 > JACOVV01. The sequence goes on from CAYJQR010000009.1 coordinate 18,717, forward strand.
TATCATGACCCATGAGGTGATTGAAGAAGTCCGAAAGAATCTCCCCGAACTGGCGGTTCAGAGGCAAAAACGTTTTTCAGAGCAATATGAATTGCCGGAGTACGACGCGGCAGTTCTGACGAAAGACAAATGGATCGCCGATTATTTTGAATCGTGCGCCCGATTGTATCCGAAACCGAAAATCGCCGCCAACTGGATCATGGGAGACTTGATGGCGCGGGCGAATGAACGGGGAATGGACGTGGCTGAGCTCGGCTGCAAGCCGGAATGGCTGGTTCAACTGCTGGAATTAGTGGATCGGCAGACCATTAGTGGTAAAATGGCTAAGGAACTGCTGGTTGAAATCATCCAGAAAAAACAGCCGCCGCGGGAGATTATCGCTAGTAAGGGATTGGCGCAGATCAGCGACGAGGGAAGTTTACTGGGAGTGATTGAAGAAGTGATCGGGAAAAATCCGAAATCAGTTGAAGATTACCGCGGCGGGAAAACCACGGCTCTCATGTTTTTAGTCGGACAGGTGATGAAGGGAACATCGGGCAAGGCGAATCCGCAGAAAGTCCAGGAGCTTTTGAGGAAAAAATTAGAGGGAGGGGGAGTATGAGGAAGCTGGGACGGTTTGGCATGGGTGTTTTTCTTCTCGTTCTTTCGGTTTCATTAGTCATTGGATTACAGCGCGGCGTCGCGAAAGATAAACCGTCGGATGATTTTTATCAACAAATCGAGCTTTTTACCGACGCCATGACGGTGATCCGGTCGGATTATGTCGAGGAACCAAAGACCAAGGATCTCATCTATGGAGCGCTCAAAGGGATGCTGGCTTCCCTGGATCCCCACAGCCAGTTCATGGATCCCGATACCTATAATGAGATTAAAGTCGAAACCGAGGGTTCCTTCGGCGGTCTGGGAATAGAGATCACCATTAAAGACGATCTGCTGACGATTATCAGCCCGTTGGACGGAACACCGGCGCAAAAAGCAGGGCTGAAGCCGGGAGATAAAATCGTCAAAATTGACGGATCGTTGACCCGTGACATCACGCTGGTGGACGCTGTCAAAAAACTACGCGGGAAACCAGGAACTAAAGTCGCACTGACGATTCTGCGGGAAGACGCCGGGAAACTGATAGAGGTGGAATTAACGCGGGATATTGTCAGAATTGAAAGCGTTAAAGATGGGCTGATGCTGGAAGATCACATCGTGTATATTCGGATCTCGGAGTTTCAGGAAAATACCGGGCGCGACCTGGAAAAGGCGTTGAAGAAATTGGAATTCCAGAAGATAGAAGGGGTCATTTTAGATTTGCGGAATAACCCCGGCGGGCTTCTGGACGTGTCGGCGGAAGTAGCGGAGAAATTTATCCCCGTCGGCAGTATGGTGGTGTACACCCAGGGGAGGATTAAAAGCCAGGATTTGGAGTTCAAGGCGAAGGCCACGGCGCCGCGGCTTGACTTCCCGATGGTGGTGTTGATCAACGACGGAAGCGCTAGCGCTTCTGAAATAGTCGCCGGAGCTCTGCAGGATCACGGGCGGGCGATTCTAATGGGAATAAAATCTTTCGGCAAAGGATCGGTCCAGACGGTGATTGCGCTTAAAGACGGCTCGGCGCTCCGTTTGACGACCAGTAAATATTATACGCCGAAGGGGCGGTCGATTCATGGGCTGGGAATTACGCCGGATATTATCGTGGAACCTGAACCGGCCCCCAAAGAGACCGAAGAAGAAAAACAGAAGAACCAGAAGTCGGAGGAGATCTTTAAGAAAGCGGAAAAACCCGAACCGGAAAAAGAAAATAATCCCGATTCGGCGGACGCGAAACTTAAGGAACTCAAACAGGATAACCAGGTTGCCAGAGCGTTGGATCTATTGAAAGGAATCAAGGCCTATAGGAATCTTGGGAAATGAAGAAAAATAAAAAGATTCCGATTTTATTAGCATTCATCGCGATGATTTCTTTGGGGATCGGCTGGTGGCTTGGCGGAAAAAGAAGCGCTCCAGTGGAACGAATTAAGGCGCCTGTTGTTTCTCAGGAGGAGAAGCCGGCGGTGGAAATTCCGCTCATTGACGATAACGCTCCAAAAATCGCCATCGTCTTGGATGATTGGGGCTACAATCTGAATAACCTTCCGGCTCTCAAAGAGATCCATGTGCCGATGACGTTGGCGATTCTTCCTCACCTGCGGTTTTCCGCGCAGATTTCAAACAATCTGGCTGGAAAAGATTACGAGATTATCCTCCATATGCCAATGGAAGCTCACAACCATACGATTCGAGCCGAGGAAAAGACAATCTATACTTCGATGAGTAATGAGGAGATCCGGGAAATACTCAAAGGGGCGATCGCCAGTATCCCGAATCTGAAAGGAATCTCTAACCACATGGGGTCCCAGGCCACCGAAGATCCGAGGGTGATGAAGGTTGTCATGGAGGAACTGCGGAAGGAAAAGTTATATTTTTTGGATAGTGTCGTTACTTCTCAATCGGTGGCGGAGGAAACTAGCAGGCAGGTTGGGATTTCATTCGCGAAAAGAAGCGTTTTCCTCGATAACCATCTGGACGCGGAATACATCAAGGGACAACTGCTTAAAACCGCGGAAAGCGCCAGGCGGAATGGAAGCGTGATCGCGATCGGGCATGATCGGGGGGTGACTCTCAAAGTGATTCAAGAGGTGGCGCCGAAACTGCGGGAAGAAGGAATTCAATTTGTGTACGTGTCGCAGTTAACCCGTCGAGAGTAAAGAATGTTAATTCTGGGCATTGAGACTTCCTGTGACGAAACGGCGGCCAGTGTGGTAAGGGATGGCCGAACCATCCTTTCCAACGTGATCGCGACGAGCCTGGCGGAACACTCGCCATTTGGGGGGGTCGTTCCTGAGATTGCCTGCCGTCATCATGTGGAGTGGATCCACCGAACGGTGAGCGAAGCGCTGACAAAGGCGGACGTCTCGGCGGAAACATTGGATGGAATCGCCGTCACTCAAGGCCCCGGATTACCGGGAGCCCTGCTGGTGGGGATCTCTATGGCAAAAGCGATGGCGTTCGCGTTAGAAAAACCCATTTTGGGAATTCATCATCTTCAGGCGCATCTCTACGCGAATTGCCTAGCAGGGTCAAGTCTGGACATTGGACAACGTCAAGACTTGGAATTTCCATACATGGGATTGATTGTTTCCGGCGGGCACACAATTCTGGCGCTGGTTCGCGACGTGGATAATTACCAAATCGTCGGGCAAACAACCGACGACGCGGCCGGAGAGGCGTTTGATAAAGTCGCGAAGTTATTGGGGCTTGGGTATCCGGGAGGACCTGTGATTGACTCAAAAGCAAAGGAAGGGAACCGGAACGCCGTCGCTTTCCCAAGAGCAATGATCCATGAGAAAAACTTTGATTTCAGTTTTAGCGGAGTCAAAACAGCGGTCTTGTATTATCTGAAAAATAATATTGGCTGGGAAGCTAGGAAGCTAGGAAGCTGGGAAGATAGAAATAATGCCCCAGCCTCCCAGCCTCCCAGCCTCCCAGCTTCTCTCTTAAGTGATCTCTGCGCCAGTTTTCAGGAGGCGGTGGTGGATGTATTGGTCAAAAAGAGTTTACGGGCCTGTGAAGAATATGGAGTAAAGGATTTGATTGTGGGGGGGGGTGTAGCGGCGAATAGTCGTCTTAGAGAACGATTAAAAGAAGAAGGAATACGTGTAGGACTTCGAGTGTTGTTTCCGCCTAAAGGCCTCTCCATTGACAATGCCGCGATGGTCGCCGGTTTGGGAGGGGCGTTGTTCAAGAAAGGATACAGGTCGGATTTAACGATGACCGCGCAGTCAAATTGGAACATAGAAAACAGGGGACAGGGTTCAGCTGTCCCCTGAACCCTGTCCCCTGTACGCTGTAAATTGGAGGCTTTCATGACCGACATCGAGATTACCATTCGTCTATTAACCGCTCTGGGGCTTGGCGGACTTGTTGGGTTGGAGCGGGAAGTGCACGGCAGCGACGCGGGTTTACGGACTCATATCCTGGTCAGTTTAGGATCGGCGCTGGTGATGGTGGTTTCTATTTTAATGTCGCAGTCATTTGCCGGGACAGATCCGGCGCGGATTTCCGCGCAGGTGGTCAGCGGAATCGGTTTCTTGGGGGCTGGATCTATTCTTCGGTCAGCGACTTCAGTGCGAGGGTTGACGACCGCTGCCAGCATCTGGGCAATCGCGGGGATCGGACTGGCCGCGGGGGCGGGATACTATAGCAGCGCGACTATCGCTTCCATTTTAATTTTAGTCACCTTATGGTTGCTCCGTTTTATTGAGAAAGCGTTAAACTTAAAAGAGAGAGAAAGGAATTCTTAATGAAAGTTTTAGTCACCGGAGGCGCCGGATTTATCGGTTCTAATCTGGCGCTTGCCTTGGAACAGCAGGGACATAAGGTGACGGTCCTGGATGATTTTAGTTCCGGGTGTTTTGAGAATCTGGCCGGGTTAAAAGGGGACGTCATTGCCGCCGACATCGCGGATTCTGTTTTGGAAGAAATCGTCCCTGACGCCGAGGTCATTTTTCATCAGGCGGCGATGACTGATACCACGATCACTGACCCGTATCGAATGATGCGAGCCAATGTGGAAGGTTTTCGCAACGTCTTGAAGTTTGCCCTCAAGCGAAAGATCAGGTTAATCTACGCTTCCTCCGCCGGCGTCTATGGAGACGGGAAAAATCCTATGAAAGAGGATCAGACGCCGAAACCGCTCAACTGTTACGCGTTTTCAAAATGGGTCGCGGATAACATTGCCAGAGAAATGATCGAGAAAAGATCAATCCCAATCATTGGGTTGAGATATTTCAACGTTTTCGGCCCGCGTGAGGAATATAAAGAAAAAGCGGCCAGCATGATCTATCAGTTAGCGCGGCAGATGCGGCAAAATAAACGCCCTCGTATTTTTACCGGTGGGGAACAGAAACGGGATCATATTTATGTCAAAGACGTGGTCGCGGCGAATCTTCGCGCGATGTCTGCCAAAAAGAGCGGCGTCGTGAATGTGGGGACCGGCGCCGCGACGACGTTTAACCGGTTGATCGAGATACTCAACGAAGTTTTGAAAACGGATCTGGCGCCTGATTATTTTGAAAACCCTTACACGGGGGCCTACCAGGACGAGACCTTGGCGGATACGGGGCTAGCGCAGGAATTGATTGGCTTTAAGGCGAAATACTCTATTGAAGAAGGGATACGAGACTATCTTTATGAAAGACCACGAGCGCCTGCCGGAAGTACTCATCAATATCGGGTTATTAACCGATGAACAAATTCGAAAAGGGATCAAAGAGCACAAGGGGCTTGGGGAGAGAATCAGCCAGGTTTTAGTCCGTCTCGGTTTTATCTCGCAGGAAAACCTCGACCCAAAACTCTTGGCGCAATTTGGCGTTTTCCCCGTCAAGGTTGAAGAAGAAGGCGCTCCCCGCGAAATTTTAGAAAAAATCCCGCAGGAAATCATCAATACTCACCGGATCCTTCCGGTCAAAATGGAGGGGCGGACTCTTACCGTTATCACGGATCAGCCCTATAATCTTCTCGCGCTGGAGAACTTCTCATTAGTCATCGGGATGGAGCTTGACGGCTTATGGGTCGAGCAGAAAGTTTTTGAGCGGATCTATTCTCGTCATTACGGAGGGGCGATCCCTTCCTTACAACAAAAACAGGGGACAGGGGACAGGGGACAGGGGACGAAAGCAAAAACTTTAGAAACAGCAGGAGGATCTGCAAGTGAAGAAAGCCCCATTATCCAGATTGTTAACCTCATTATTGAAGAAGCAGTCAAGAATCGAGCCAGCGATATTCACGTGGAGCCGCAGGAAGGGAAACTCCGGATCCGTTACCGGATTGACGGCGTGCTCCATGAAGCGCCGAACCCTCCTCAGCGTCTCCAGGGGGCTGTTTTGAGCCGTCTCAAACTCATGGGAGGGATGAACATCGCCGAAAAACGCCTGCCGCAGGATGGAAGAATCAAGACAGAGGTTCTCGGGAGAGAACTCGATTTAAGGGTTTCATCCCTTCCGGCGCTTTACGGCGAGAGCATGGTCATGAGGATTTTGGATAAATCCGTTTTTTTTCTTGGGATCAAGGATCTCGGTTTCCTTGCGGACCAGCAGAAGTTGTTTGAACAGCTCATTGCCATACCGACAGGGATTTTCTTGGTCACGGGCCCCACCGGCAGCGGTAAAACCACGACGCTCTACGCCGCTCTCAGTCTGTTGAATAAGACCGACCGCAAATTAATCACCGTCGAGGATCCGGTCGAGTACCAGATTTCAGGCATTAACCAGGTGCAGGTAAAACCGCAGATTCATCTGACCTTTTCCGCGGCGCTCCGCTCCATGTTAAGACAGTCCCCCGACGTCATCATGGTGGGGGAAATTCGAGACGCCGAAACTGCCGGCATCGCCATCCAATCGGCCCTGACCGGACATCTTATTTTAAGCACTTTGCACACCAACGACGCGCCTGGAGCGGTTACCCGTTTGATTGACATGGGAATCAAACCTTATCTGGTGGCGTCAACTCTTCAGGGAATTTTAGCTCAGCGGTTAATCCGGACGGTCTGCCCTTCCTGCAAAACTTCTTATTCACCGACCCAAGACGAACTGAAGGTGCTGGAGGAGGTTCCCGGAACGGGACAATACTCTATAGGAAAGGGATGCGATCAATGCGGGCGGACCGGTTTTAGAGGAAGGATCGGGATCTATGAGCTTTTCCGGATGCGGGAGCCGGTCCGGCAGTTGATTTTCAAACGGGCTTCGACCGCGCAAATCCGCGCCAAGGCCCGCGAATTAGGAATGAAGACTCTGCGGGAAGACGGACTGGCGAAAGTGAAACTGGGATGGACGACGGTAGAGGAAATTTTCCGCGTCGCGCAGGCGGAGGACTGAAATACGGAGAATGCCCGCCGGAGGCGGGTCCGTCTCTTCAGCCGAAGGCTGATCAGCCTCAGGCTGAGGCGGAGAAAGTAGAAAATGGAAAGGTTAATTAATTTCCTCCTTGAAAAAGGGCTGGCCACCGAAGAACAGATCGAGAAAGCCAGAGAACAACAGCGCCAGAGCCAGCAGGCGTTCACGACGATTCTGATAGAACAGGGAATTCTGGATAGAGCCGGCGTGCTGGGCGCGCTGTCGGAATCCTCCGGGATAGAAGTAGTTGATTTAGAGAAAGTAACGCCTCAGCCGGAGTCCATCGCGAAAATCCCCGCTTCACAGGCGCGTCTCTACGGAATCGTCCCGTTGAAACTGCAGGGAAATCGGTTGACCATCGCTTTAGCCGACCCGTTCAATCTGAGAGTCACCGATGATTTGGGGTTTACGACCGGATGTGAAATCATCGGACAGCTGGCTCCCATTGAAGATATCCAGAGAGCGATTCAAAAAGTATACGGCAGTCAACTGGAATCGCTCGGCGATCTGGTCGGTGAGATTCAAAAGAAAATGCCGGTCGTGACAGCGGGAGAGATTGACACGGAAAAACTGAAAGACCTGGCGTCGCAGGCGCCGGTGGTCAAACTGCTCGATACGGTTTTACTGCAGGCGGTGAACGATAAAGCGAGCGACGTCCATTTCGAACCGTTTGAGAACGACTACCGTATCCGGTACAGAGTAGACGGCGTTATTTATGAACTGGTGAGGCCCCCGTTGTCGCTTCATCTGGCGATCGCCAGCCGGATCAAAGTCATGTCCAATCTCGACGTCGCGGAAAACCGCCTGCCGCAGGATGGAAGAATCATGATGACGATCGAAGGGAGAAACGTTGACCTTCGCGTCTCAACCCTGCCGACGGTGTATGGGGAAAGCATCGTGATGCGCGTGCTGGATAAAAGCGCCGGCCATCTCGCGCTCGATAAAATCGGCATGCGCGAAGACACCCTCAAACAACTCCGCCAGCTGGTCGGGCTTGACAACGGCATTCTGCTGGTCACAGGCCCCACTGGCAGCGGGAAAACGACGACGCTTTATTCCGCGCTGAAGGAGATCAACACGATTGATACCAAGATCATCACGACGGAAGACCCGGTCGAATACGACATCGCCGGGCTCATCCAGGTGCCGATCAATCCGAAAATTGATCTTACCTTTGCCAAAAGCCTCCGTGCAATCCTGCGGCAGGATCCTGACGTTATTATGGTGGGGGAGATCCGGGACGAGGAAACAGCGCAGATCGCCACCCAGGCGGCTTTGACCGGCCATTTGGTTTTCTCCACTCTCCATACCAACGACGCGCCGGGAGCGGTCACGCGGCTTCTGGATATGGATGTAGAGCCGTTTTTGATCACTTCGACTCTGCGCGGAGTCGTCGCCCAGCGCCTGGTCCGAAAAATCTGCAAGGAGTGCAGAGAGGAATATCTCCCCAGCGACGGGGAGCTGAAAGATTTGGGCGTGACCCGCGAGGAATTGGAGAATCTCGTAGGGGCGCGATTAATCGCGCCCCTACAATTTTCCCACGGAAAAGGATGCGGCCGGTGCAATAAAAGCGGCTACAAAGGTTTGTCGGGCATTTATGAGGTTTTTGAAATCAATGAAGAGTTGCGTGGGATGATTATCGACCGGCTCCCGTCTTCCGATCTGATGCAGGCGGCCCGCCGAAACGGAATGAGAACCTTGCGGGAAGACGGAGTTCTGAAGATACTAGAAGGTGAAACAACGGTGGAAGAAGTCCTCAAGGAAACGCAATTATAGAAAGGGGGAGGTCATGAAAAAAGGTTTCACGCTGATCGAGCTTTTGGTCGTTGTCGCCATCATCGCGTTGTTGGCGGGACTGGTGACGTCGGCGACCCAGACGGCCCGCAAACGGGGGGCTAGAGGGAAAGCGGAAGCGGCCATTGCCACGGTGGAAGCGGCGGTAGGGATGTATGAAAGCGACCTGGGAACGTTCCCGGAGAGCGGCAACGAAAACTTAGTCAAAGCCCTCTCCGATGAAAAGAGCAACGAAGGAAATTCGGGATGGAACGGGCCGTATATGCGGTTTAAGGAAAAGGAATTAGAGGAAAGCCAGTTTGTTGACCCTTGGGGGAAGCCGTACGTTTATGTCAAAGGGGGAACGCATAACGGAACCAAGTTCTACGATCTGTACAGCCTAGGCCCTGACGGAAAGGAATCGGAGGATGACGTTGTTAATTGGTAAGGAAGAAAATCAGAAGCTAGAAGCTGGAAGCTGGAAGCTAGAAAAAGCTAACGATAAATCCCCAGCTCCCAGCTCCCAGCTCCTAGCTTCTCTTACAGGGTTTTCCCTCATCGAAATGATGGTCGTTCTCGGAATCATCGCTCTAGTCGTGGGCATGAGCC
>CAYJQR010000009.1:28118-33411 GCA_964372345.1 uncultured Planctomycetia bacterium
AACAGGATGTGATACAAATTAAGATTTACTGGTTTGACAAAGGTACCTCTGGAGGGTAAACTTAACTATAGAAATACCAGGGGGAAGCGATGTCTTACACAAGTCCGCTGATTGAGATTAAAATCTCGAAAATCATCCCAGTCCGTCGTTGGAAAATCCTGCGATTTTTAATGCATCCAACCGAGTTTCCCAAATATATGCCGAATGTCAAGCAATGTACTCTGATCGGTAAGACTAAAGGGGGAATCAAGACCGGCTGGAAGATAGAGCTGGATGGCCTGCCGATCAGCTGGGTGGAAGAAGATACTTTTGTCATCCGGCGTTCTACTTTGCTATTCCGGCTTATCGAAGGAGACCTGCAGGAATTCTCCGGGCAATGGGTTTTAGCGGATCATCCTCAAGGGACATTAGTGGAGGTGCAAGTCGCGCTTCGCATAGGAATTCCGGAAGTGGAAAAGTTGGTCGCCCAGACAGTGAAAGAGAAGATCGAGCGCAACTTTCTTTCAATGCTGGAGGCTGTCGAAAATCGTTTAACAACACGCCCGTATGAGCAGCTCTCCAAAGGGACTTCGATTGGGATCGGCGGATTCGCCATTCTGGGGCATCCCTATAATTTGAATCATTTGATTGGTTATCTGAAACATTTAAATCCCGATTTCAAAATGCCGTCGGCGGACTTCCTGGCCAAAATCTACGATTTAGTTCCTCCCTATAAGATGTACGATGTTCAGGAATTCCAAGCCCCTTCAGGGAAAAAGACCCATGGCTGGTTTATTATTTGTCCTTTTGTCCCGATGATGCTGGATGTGGACCTTCAATCCGTTTATACCAAAGTGGTGCAGGCCTGCAAGGTGGCGCAGCGATTTGGGGCCGGTGTTGTGGGACTTGGCGGGTTCACTTCGATCGTCGCGGAACGTTTGGGACGCGAACTGGCGAAAGAAGTTAGAATCCCCGTCACGACCGGAAATACCTACACGGCGGCGCTGGCCATCGAAGGAATTGAAAAAGCGGCAGGCCTGATGGGAGTGGATCTTGTCCAAGCCAAAATGACCATCATCGGCGGCACAGGCAATATTGGTTTTGGCTGCGCCCGGGTATTTGCAAACCGTGTGAAGTCGCTGACTCTGACGGGACGACACCAGGAGAAACTCGCCAATTGCGCTAAACTACTCAAAGAGGAAGAGGGGGTGGATGTTGTCACCACGACTGATAACAAGGAGGCGATCATCGGCGCGGATTTAGTGATTGCCTGCGCCAGCGCCCACTCTTCGATTCTGGATAACAAGAATTTCAAACCCGGGGTCATCATCTGTGATGTCGCTTATCCAAAGAATATCTCCTACTTTGCCACGGATCGCAGAGATATGTTAATCTTCTCGGGAGGGCTTGCTCAACTTCCTCAAGCAATCGATATGGGATTCGACACGGGGCTTCCGGCCACCAATACGATCTACGGCTGTTTCGCGGAATCCATCATTCTTTCCCTGGAAGAAAGATACGAGAATTTCAGCAGGGGCTTGGGGCTGATTACCAAAGAGAAAATCGCCGAGATTCGTCAGATTGCCGAGAGTCACGGATTCAAACTTGCCCCCTTCTATTGGGGAAAACGGCTCGTCAATCCTTCAGAGATCGAATCAATCGCTAAAGTTGCCGCTCATGGCCGATAACTCCTTTTCACAAAAATCTCGCGATAGCCTGTCGGAAGCGCTTGGACTCACAACGAAAGAAATTACCCAATTGCATCTGCGGTATTTGAACCCGCTGTCTACTGTAATCATTCGGTTCATCGGGACTCATCGCAAATTCGTCAGAGCGGAGGGAATCTATCTCACCGATGAGAATGGGGATCGTTACATGGATTTTTTGTGCGGTTATGGGGCGTTGAATCTGGGCCATGAACCGCCGGAAGTGCTGGATGCCTTAAGGAACGTCGAGGGTTGCCCCAATATCCTGCAAGCTTCGTTGAATCCTTTTGCCGCTAAACTGGCGGAATTTCTGGCGAAGGTCACTCCCGGGAAACTGGCAAGGTGTTTTTTCTGCAATAGCGGCGCTGAAGCGGTAGAAGCGGCGATCAAACTGGCCCGTTGCGCCGCCGGAAAGAAAATTCTTGTTTCTGCAGAGAATGGATTTCACGGCAAAACGTTAGGGGCGCTTTCCGTTTCTGGCAAGGAAAAATATAAAAAACCTTTTGAACCGTTAGTCCCAGGGATTAGGGTCATTCCCTATGATGATTTGGGCGCGCTGGAGAGAATCCTTCGTCAGGGAAATGTCGCCGCTTTTATCGTGGAGCCCATTCAAGGAGAAGCAGGGGTCGTCGTTCCCCGTGAAGGGTATCTTAAAGGGGCCGAAAAACTGTGCCGGCAATATGGGGCTCTGCTCATTATAGACGAAGTCCAAACGGGGATGGGGCGCACAGGGAAGCTTTTTTGTTGTGAATATGAGAAAATAAAACCGGACATTTTGTGTTTAAGTAAGTCCCTCGGCGGGGGAGTCATGCCGATCGGGGCGATGATGACGACGGATAAAATATGGAGAAAGGCCTATGGGACTCTGGAAACGTGCTTGCTTCATACTTCTACCTTCGGCGGGAACTCGCGTGCATGCGCCTGCGGAATCGCGGCCCTGCATACTTTGATCGAGAAAGGGTGGATTGAAAACGCGAGAGTCCAGGGGAAATACCTGTTAGAACAATTAAAATCTCTGCAAAAACGTTTCTCGGTATTGGAAGAAGTCAGGGGAAAGGGGCTCATGATTGGAATGCGGTTTGTCCGGTTAAGAGGGAAGAACCCTTTGCTGGAAGGAGCCCTCACCCTTTGGGTCGTCAGACACCTCTTCCGAAAGCACCGCATTTTGACGGCGTTTACTTTGAATAACTTTGACGTTTTGAGAATAGCGCCTCCGCTTTTCGTGACTCGGGAACAATTAAACCAATTCCTCGGCGCGCTGGAGGAAACGTTAAAATCGGCGCAACGGTTCAAGCGGTTTGGCTTAATACGTTCCTGACGAGGCATGAATAGGATATGAATCCGGTATTCTCGCATCCCGATTATTTTTTTAACCTATACGCGCTGGGGCATTTTATTGTCTCTGGCGTGATTCTTTTTCTCGGTGTTTTTGTTTTTCTGCAGAATAAAAAATCACCGATCAACCTTTCCTACTTTTTGGTTTGTTTTAACGGATTCCTATGGTTGTTCGCAGAGGCGATCGTGATGTCTTCTAAGACGGCGGAAGTCGCCCTCTTTTGGGCCAGAATGGTTTACATCGGAGTCGGTCTTCTCCCGCCCAGCATGTATTTCTTCTCGGTGGCATGGCTGAAACAACTTCAGAAAAGGAAATACGCGATCGCTTTCACGTATTGCCTGGGCGCGATGTTCTCGATCTTATTCTTCTTAACCAGCGAATTCATCGGGGTCAAACGGTATTACTTCGGATTTTTCGACGAATTAACCGGTTATTTGAGCGACGCGTTCATGGTTTTCTTTTTCGCGGTCTCCGCGCTGTTTTTCTGGACACTGGCAAAAGCGTACCGCTTGGAAACAATACCCATCAAAAAAATACAACTCAGGCATGTCCTCATCGGTTTTATTCTTTGTTTTCTGCTCGGCATCACGGAATATTTCCCCACCTTCGGCGTCGAATTATATCCCATAGGTTCCACCGCCGTTTTAGTCCTGGCGGTCGCGATCGCCCGCGCGATTATCCGTTATAGATTAATGGAGATAGAGACCGTTATCCATAAGACCATCGCGTGGTTTTTGACCCATACCGCTTTGGTGATGCCGCTGGCAGGACTGCTCTATTTTACCCAACCCTGGTACACCCGCCTTCCGACAGCGGGAATGTTCATCTATCTTGGCAGTATCTTATTGAGTTTCCTGTTTTTCGTCAAAATGTTCCAGCCCCAGGTGGATCACTTCTTTCAAAGAGCCAGAACCGATATCGAAAACGTTCTGAATCAATTTTCGGATGAACTGATTCATCTAAAAGGATTGGGAGAGCTAGTGAATAAGATAACGGATACTATCATTAATACCCTTTATCCCAATGACGTCATCTTCCTTCTTTACAACGACCGCGCCAAAAAGCTGGTGACCGTAGGAGGAATTCACTGGGCCGTGAAGGTCCCTTTACAATTAGACCCCGAAGGTTCCTTTCTGGGGTGGTTAACAAAGAACAACCGAATCATCAATCACGATTTCGTGGAATTGGATCCTCGCTTTGAGCCCATTCGCGAGCAGGTGGAGGAATACTTCCAGCAGCTAAAAGCCGTCCTAGTCATTCCTCTTGTCTTAAACGAAAAACTGATCGGCGTCATTAATTTAGGAAGAAAGGGAAATCTCAAACCCTACCGGGCGCTGGATTACCAATTCCTCAACCGGCTGAAGAATCACGCCACCATCGCTCTCTCCAATTCCCTCGTCTATGACCGCGTCGAGGAGCTGGTCAAGATCAGAACGGAGGAATTAGCGCAGACCCAGAAACAGCTCATTCAGACCGAGAAACTGGCAACGTTAGGCACGCTGGCCGGCGGCGTCGCGCATGAAATCAATAATCCGCTCACCGCTATTCTAACCAACATCCAGATGATGGCGATGGATGCCCGCGGCGATGACGAGAAAGAATCATTGTCTTTAATGGAAGAAGCCACCAAGCGCTGCCGTACGATCGTGCAGAAGCTGATGGCTTACGCCCGTCAGAATCCGGAGAAGAAACGAAATGAACCGGTGGATCTGTCTGCCGTCGTTAAGAATGCCGTCGGGTTGCTTCAGTATCAATTTCAGCAAGACAACATCCAGCTTCACGCGGAGGCCGATGGTATTTCCAGTCCGGTTGTTTTAGGCAACAGCGGTGAACTGGAACAGGTGCTGACCAATCTTTTGCTCAATGCCCGTGACGCGGTCAAAACCGTCAGCCGTCAGGGAGAAGTTTTGGTTTCGCTCATCCGGAATGGCGCGATGCTCCAGCTTAAAGTCCGTGACAACGGCTGCGGCATCTCTCCCAGCGTCCTTCCAAAGATTTTCGATCCCTTCTTTACCACCAAGGATGTCGGCAAAGGGACCGGGCTGGGGCTTTCCATCTGCCAGAGCATTATTGAACAGCATCACGGCAAAATCAGCGTCCAATCCCGCGTCGGGGAATGGACGGAATTCATCGTGGAGTTGCCGGTACCCCCCAGCCCCTAGCCAATCATATCTTTCTTGCCACCCTAACCAACCGGCAGTCTCACTTCGACCGTGGTTCCCTGCCCTAGCTGACTTTGTACCACGATCTTTCCCTTGCGCGCCTCGGTGAT
>CAYJQR010000010.1:0-31853 GCA_964372345.1 uncultured Planctomycetia bacterium
GAGAAACCGATGCGGGGAATTTCGCCATTCTCAACTAACAAAAGCTTTGACTCGTTTTTAGAGATGGCAAAACATCAAAATGTTTCTGGGGCTCTTCTGTTGATGAATCGGTGGGATTCTTTGATAATGCTACCTAGGGATAAGGTAAAGGTTTTGAGCCAGGTTTTTTCTCGAATGCTGTCCGAGTGGGAGCAAGGAAATGAGTCGCTCACCCTCAATGACCTCGGTCGCTTATTAGGGAAGGTAGAATGGATGCTTCGAATTAAGCAAACGATGCCTTCTGTGGATTTGGATATTCAGCTAGTAGAAAGAGGAGTAGAGATTATAAATCAGCAAGTGGCAAGTGGAGAGATAGACCTTCACAATTTTATGGAGGAGTTGCCATCGGAGAAATTACGGCATGTTCTCATAGAAGCGGATCATGCTTTTGATTTTTCACAACTTCGTCAGTTTCATCTGAAGTTTATCTCACTTCTGAGGCAGGTGATCCATTTGAGAATTCGGGCAGTAGGTCTTCTAGGAAAAGAGGCAGAATATCCTATGGAATCTATCCACATTTCAGAAATGGAGGGGCTGGTTTCCCTCTTAAAGAATATTGCAGAAAAAAGAAATTTTGGATTTTCATTAGAAAAGAGCATCTTCGACCAGTTGGTTCAGATAGGGGACTCTTACTCTCAAAGGGAAATCACCCCTAACGAGGCTGACGAAATTGTACAAACAGCAAAACAGATCGCTTATTTTACACAATCTTTGTCTCAGTCTCCTTATTCTGAGGATTCCAATCTTTCGTTTTCAGAAAATCACCGTCTCTTCATCGAAAGAGATTTAGCAGAGCGAGTACAGCTGACTCAACAAATGAAAGAGCTGGCAGAGGCTAAAAATGCTTCCACTGCCTCAAAACTATTTTATCTGACGCTTGCCCAAGAAATTCTTCAACAAAACAGCGACACCCAATTAGAGCATGAGATTCTGACACAGTTAGAACAAATGGAAAAAGGCGAAGGAGATGCTACACTCTCTCAATATGGAAAGTTAACAGGAGGTTACCTCAAAGAAGTTCCCGGGATATTTCGGTATGTCCGGCAGAAGCACCAACTCCTCCAAGAGATAGAAACGATTCTTGAAAACCTTAAAGGATTTAAAAAATCGTTCGAAAAGAAACCCTCCGATCCTAAAACAAAATGGCTCAATTTTCTGGATTATCGGAATGAACTCCTCCTCATAGATTCTCAATTGTAGAACAACAACTATACAGTGTACATAATCCACTACTTTTCACCATGAGCCCAAAATATATCATGAGAATTGTGCCCGTGAATCCTCGCAAGAAGGTTGGTTTCGCTCATTCCTTTGAACATAGGTCGTCTACGGCGACAACTTTTTATCATTCCAATTCCCCCCTCCCCATCACCCCTCCCCTTAGTCCCCTCCCGTCAAGGGAGGGGAGGTTTGAGGGACTTTGAAATTCCTATGCTTTTTAAATATAAGGGGATATGAACGAATGGCGTGGGGAACGGTTCGCGGAACTCAAGATAGAAGATATTAAGATACCGCTTTAACTCGCACTGGAGGACGTTTGATCAGACCGGACTTCAAGCATTGAGCGCAGACCCTTAAATGCTGGACAACCCCTTTGTACAACGCCCGCACCTTGCGAATATTCGGGAGAAACCGTCTCTTATTCTTTCGCGTTATCTTAATACCGACGCCTCCCTTTTTGATCGCCAAACCTCGCCGTGCGTACGTCCGTCCCGCCGAAGGTCCTTTACCGCAGATGTCACAGATTCTTGCCATAACCAAGACTCCTTTTCAATTAATGAACCTATCCCTTATACCATAGGGCGATGGAGCTCTGCAAGTATGTTATAATAATTTGTCAAAGGGGTTGGGCGTGGCGGAGCGATTTGTGGTATACTATAACTAAGAATAAACATGGAGATTTCAGTGAACATCAAGGGATTATCGATTAATGAAAAGGAGTTGGGCAAATTTTGTGAAGAGCACGATATCCTATTCCTTGGTGTCTTCGGTTCTTATGCCAGAGGAGATTTTAACGCCCACAGTGACGTCGATTTATTGGTTCGATTTAGTCAACCGAAGACTTTGTTCCAGCTCGTGGATATCGAAGACATGCTTTCTCAAATGCTGGGGCGCAAGGTGGACCTCCTGACCGAAAAATCAATTAGTCCGTATCTGATCGAAAAAGTCAAAAAAGAATTAGTCCCTCTCCGTGACGCCGCGTAAAGACGACACAGTTTACTTAAAGCACATCAAAGACGCTGTATCAAAAATAGAAAATTACACCAAAGGGCTCGATTATGACGTCTTTATCAATCATTCTCAAATTCAGGATAGTGTCATCAGGCAGCTAGAAATTATTGGAGAAGCATCAAAGCGAGTCTCGATTAGTCTGAAAGAAAGATATCCAAATACTCCCTGGAGAAGTATGTCCGGAATGAGAGATAAGCTAATCCATGATTACTTTGGAGTGGACATCGATGCCGTTTGGTATACGGTAAAGGTAGATATTCCGCAATTAAAAGCAGACGTAGAGTGCATGCTTCACGACGGATTTTAGTCTGCATAACAAACTTTCATGGACATCACCCGCGAATCCGCCCAGTATGTCAAAGGGGTTGGGCCTCACCGCTTTCGGTTGTTGAACCGTTTAGGGATTCAAACGATTTGGGATCTTCTCACCTATTATCCCCGCCGATACGAAGACAGGAGCCAGTTTATCCCGATTGCCCGAATCAAAGTAGGGGAGTTTCATACGATTAAGGGGGAAGTTTTAGCCTCCGGGGTTCGTCAGACCAAGACCCGCAAGATGTCCCTTTTTGAAATCGCGGTGAGTGACGGGAGCCGGATTATTTACGGCGTCTGGTTCAACCAACCCTACCTCAAGGACTATTTCCATGTGGAAGACAAAGTGATTCTCTACGGAAAAGTAGAGGTCTTCCAACATCTCCAGATGAGCTCTCCGGAGTTTGAAATTTTGACTCACGATGAAGAAGACTCGCTCCACATGGGGAGAGTGGTTCCGATTTACCCGTTGACTCAAGGATTAACCCAGCGTCCGTTAAGAGGAATTATCTATCAGAGCTTGGAACGGTATCTTCTTGATGCGAAAGACCCCATGCCCAGCGTCATGGTGGAACGTTATCACCCAATCCATTTGGCAAAAGCGCTGCAGGAAGTTCATTTTCCCTCGGATTTCACGCAGCTAAAACTAGCCCGCGAACGAATTATTTTTCAGGAGTTTTTCTTTTTACAGATGGCGATCGCCCTGCGCCGCCGTCAGATCACTATCGAAGAAGGGATTCGTCATCAGGTGGAGGGGAAATTGATAAAGGATTTTTCGGAGTCGCTCCCTTTCCAATGGACCGGCGCTCAAAAGAGAGTCATTGCGGAAATTACCGCTGATCTTTCTTCTCCAAGGCCGATGAATCGTTTATTGGAGGGAGAAGTTGGGAGCGGTAAGACAGTGGTGGCGATTTACGCGCTCTTGACGGCGGTGCAGGGGGGGTACCAGGGGGCGATGATGGCGCCGACCGAGATACTGGCGGAGCAGCATTACCGAACGCTCCATCGGCGGCTGGCGCCCTTAAAAGAAAAAGGATGGGAAGTTCGAGTGACGCTTTTGACCGGCGAGATTGCCGGTCCCCAAAAGAGTCAGGTCCTGGCGATGATTCAAACGGGACAGATTCACATTGTGGTCGGGACTCACGCGCTCATCGAAGAAAATGTCCGGTTTCACCGGTTGGGATTGGCGGTGATTGATGAGCAGCACCGCTTTGGGGTAGATCAAAGAGCTTCGCTCATGCGGAAGGGAAATCACCCGGATGTGCTGGTGATGACGGCGACGCCGATTCCTAGAACTTTGGCGATGACTGTCTATGGAGATTTGGATGTGTCCATTCTCGACGAACTGCCGCCGGGGAGAAAACCAATTAAGAGTTACTGGGTCGAAGAAGAAAAAAGAGAGAGGGTATACCAGTTTATCCGTCGGAAGGCGAAAGAAGGGAGACAGGTTTATATCGTTTATCCTCTGATCGAAGAATCGGAGAAGATGGATTTGAAAGCGGCGGTAAAGATGCATCGGGAATTGTCTAAAGAAATATTTCCTGATCTCAAAGTCGGATTGCTTCATGGTAAAATGAAGTCTCTTGAAAAAGAGAGAATCATGGAGGATTTCAGAAACGGAATTTCGCAGATTCTTGTCTCAACTGTCGTGATTGAAGTCGGGATTGACGTCCCGAACGCTACCGTGATGGTCATTGAACATCCAGAACGATTTGGCTTGAGTCAGCTTCATCAGTTGAGGGGGAGAATCGGGCGCGGAGAATACGAATCCTATTGTATCCTGATTGGAGAGGTTGTCACAGAAGAAGCCAAGCAGCGGCTGTCGGCTTTTGTGGAGTTGACGGATGGTTTTCGAATCGCTGAAAAAGATTTGGAGATTCGCGGGCCGGGGGAATTTTTGGGGACCCGCCAGCATGGATTGCCGGAGTTAAAACTGGCGAATCTGATACGGGATCAGGAGATTTTAGAGCAGGCCAGGGGAGAAGCGCAGCAATTACTGGAACAGGATTCGATGCTGGAAAAACCGGAGAACCGCCTTTTGCGGGAAGAATTGGAACGGCTCTACGCGGGGAAATTTGAATGGGCGTTGGCTTAAAGGCGGAAAATGGAGAATGGAAAATGGTCAGTAGGGGCGGGGACCCCGCCCCTACGAAAAGAATTTACGGGCCACGAGGCACGGAGAAAATGCGTATTATCGGTGGTGAATTAAAAGGGCGGATCATCAAGTCTCCTCCGCGGGACCAGGGGTACGTTCGCCCCCTTCAGGATAAAATCAAAGGGGCGATTTTTAACATCCTGCAGGATGAAGTAGTCGGGGCCAATGTTCTTGACCTTTTCGCCGGGAGCGGCACGTTTGGCTTTGAATCATTGTCAAGAGGGGCTCAACAGGTCACGTTTGTGGAATCGGATTGGAAGCTGGTTCGCCTGCTGGAAGAAAACCTTCGGTTGCTGGGGCTTGAGGAGCATGGGGTGGTACTGCGTGGCAACGTGCTGGAGGTCATCGAAGATCTGGGGATAACCGAGAAAATGTTCGACCTTATTTTCTCCGATCCCCCGTACGGACAAGGGTTAGCGAATTCAAGCTTGCTTAGGGCGGTGGAGTGTGCTATAGTGTCCGAATCCGGATTTCTGATTACCGAGACCCATAAAAAGGAAGAGCTTCCTGAAGCGGCAGGGAGTCTGGTTTTGTGGAAGCGGCGCCTCTACGGAGGGACCGCGGTCTCTTTTTATAAGAGGGTATCCTAAAGAAAAGCGATGAAGGCCATTTACCCGGGGACTTTTGACCCGATCACCAACGGCCACATTGATTTAATGACACGGGCGCGGGAGATCTTTGACGAAATCATCGTGGCTGTCGCGCGTCAGCCGGAAGAAAAGAAAGCCCTCTTTTCCGTGGAAGATCGTGTCCAATTAGTCAAACAGGCGACGAACCACTTAAACGGCGTCAGTGTTGAAGCGTTCGACGGACTGATGGTGGATTACGCCAAGAAGAAAAAAATCAGGACCGTCATCCGCGGCCTGCGGATGCTCTCTGATTTTGAATATGAATTCCAGATGGCGTTGACCAATCGTAAACTTTCAAGTGAAGTAGAGACGATCTTTTTAATGCCGAAGGAAACTTACGCCTATATTTCTTCAAGGGCCATTAAGGAAGTGGCTCGTTTGGGAGGAGACATCCGGCCGTTTGTTCCGGAATTTGTGGCGGAGGCATTAGAGAAAAAACTAAAAGTGAGAATCTAGAAGCTGGATGCTGGAAACTAGATAGATATTTTCTAGCTTCTAACCTCTAGCTTCCAGCTTCCAAATTGATTAAGGAGCGTAACCATGGCATTACCTAAACGTAAATTTTCCCGATCTCGCCGGGATAAGAGAAGAGCGAACTGGAAACTGAAGAGCCCTCAATTGTCGCTCTGCTCCAATTGTCAAAAACCGAAACTCCCTCATCGGGCCTGTCCTAACTGCGGTTACTACAGAGGACGTCCTGTACTGATTGTTGCCGGCAAAGAAAAATGAGAATCGCGGTTGACGGAATGGGGGGAGACCGGGCTCCGCGGGTGGTTGTAGAGGGAGCTGTTCAAGCGGTCCAGCAGTATGGAGCCGAAGTCATTCTGGTAGGAGACCAGACTCAGCTCTACCATGAACTGGAACGTTTCACGCCTCTCCCGAACGGATTAACGATTCATCACGCTTCGGAAGCGATCGGTATGGATGAATCTCCCGCCGCGAGCATCCGCAAGAAAAAAGATTCCTCGATCGTCGTCGCCGCGCAGTTGGTGAAAGAAGGAAAAGCGGACGCTTTCTTTTCGGCCGGAAACACCGGCGCCGTTGTTTGCGCGACGACACTCTTGTGGCGCCAGCTCCAGAAAGTCGAACGCCCCGGCATCGCGGTGGTCTTTCCCAACCGCCAGGGGGTGACGATCCTCATTGACGCCGGCGCCAACATTGATCCAAAACCGCAGCATCTTCTTCAATACGCCATCATGGGCTCGACGTATTCCCGCTATATTCTTCACGTGGAAAATCCGCGCGTGGGTCTTTTGAATGTGGGAGAAGAAGAGAGCAAAGGCCCGGAGTTTATTCAGGAGACCCATCAATTGCTTCAGCAAAGTTCACTGGCGTTCCTCGGGAATGCCGAGGGACGGGATGTTTTCTCGGGCAAATATGACGTCATTGTCTGCGACGGGTTTGTCGGCAATGTGGCGTTAAAAGCGGTGGAAAGCGTCGCGCTCACTTTGACCGATTTCTTAAGAGAAGAACTCGCGCGCAATTGGATGACGCGCATCGGTTCTTTGATGGCGCGATCCGCCTTTAGAGCATTAAAGAAAAAAATGGACTACGCCGAGTATGGCGGGGCGCCGCTCTTGGGGGTCAACGGGATTTGCATTATCGGGCACGGCTCTTCACCGGTGAAAGCGATCAAGAACGGTATCCGGGTGGCTTCGGAGTTTGTGGATCATCAAGTGAACCAGCATATCATTGAAGCGATTGACGGGATGAATCAGGTGGTGGGATGAACAAGCGAGTCGGAGTAATCGGTCTTGGGTTTCATCTTCCCAAGAAGGTTCTCACGAACTTTGATCTTGAGAAAATGGTGGAGACCAATGACGAATGGATTCAAACCCGCACCGGGATCCGCGAACGCCGGATCGCGGATCCCGGAACAGGGGCGAGTGATTTAGGGGCCGAGGCGGCGAAAAAAGCTCTGCGCGCCGCGAAGCTAAAACCGGAGCAGATTGATCTGATTATTGTCGCGACATTAAGTTCCGATATGCCGTTTCCATCCACGGCCTGCTTCATTCAGGATAAAATCGGCGCGCGAAAAGCGGCCTGTTTCGATGTGGCCGCGGCTTGCGCGGGATTCGTTTACGGACTGGCGGTCGCGCGGCAGTTTATCGCCAGTGGAATGTATCAGTATGTTTTAGTGGTGGGGGCGGAGGTTCTTTCTCCTTTAATTGACTGGAAGGACCGGAGTACCTGCGTCCTCTTTGGCGACGGAGCGGGGGCTGCGGTGCTGGGGCCGGTTAAAAAGGGAGGCATTTTAAGTTTTTATATGGGGAGCGACGGTTCCTGCGCGGAATTGCTCTGCATGCCGGGGGGCGGATCCCGTCATCCGGCGAGTCCCGAAACGATCAAACAAGGGATGCATTTTCTGAAGATGAAAGGAAATGAAATCTTTAAACTGGCGGTTCGGGCGATGGCTGATTGCGCTATGCAGGCGATTAAAAAAGCTAAGATCGATCCCGAAGAGATTGATTGCGTGATCCCTCACCAGGCCAATTTGAGAATTATTCAGGCGACGATTGACAAGCTGGGAGTCCCCATGGAAAAAGTTTATATTAACATTGACCGTTACGGCAATATGTCGAGCGCTTCCAGCGCGATCGCTCTTTGTGAAGCGGTGAAAGAAAAGAAAATTCGCAAAGGATCTAAGGTTCTGATGGTGGCGTTTGGCAGCGGCCTTGTCTGGGGCGCGTGCGTGATGGAGTGGGTGTGATATGAAGATTGCCTTGTTATTTCCCGGTCAAGGAGCCCAGTATGTCGGAATGGGGAAACCGCTTTACGATCAATTTCCCATCGCGAGAAAAACATTTGAAGAAGCCGATCAGGTTCTGGGCTGGAGTTTGACGATGCTCTGCTTTGAGGGGCCCCAGGAGGAACTGACTCAGACCGCCAACAGCCAGCCGGCGATTTTGGCCGCCAGCATCGCGGCGTGGAGGGTTTTTAAGGAACGATTTGTGGACGTAGGGGTGACCCGTCGGGTCGCCCCTACAGCAACGGCTGGCCTCAGCCTGGGCGAATATTCAGCATTGGTTGCCGCAGAAGCGATTTCTTTCTCTGACGCTCTCCGGATCGTGCGGATTCGCGGCGAGGTAATGGAAAAAGCGGCGCGGCAGAATCCCGGAACCATGGCCAGTATTATCGGGCTTGAAAAGGGGCTTGTGGAGGAAATCTGCCGTGAGAGCGGCGCCGAGGTGGCCAACATTAATTCTCCAGAGCAGATTGTTATTTCAGGCGCTAAATCTGCGGTAGAAAAGGGGGCGTCACTGGCCAAGCAGAAAGGGGCCAAACGGACGATCCTATTAGAGGTCAGCGGCCCATTTCATTCCAAGTGGATGGCGCCGGCACAGCCGGCAGTGAGGTTGGCGCTGGAAAAAAGTTCCGTGAAACTTCCATCGGTTCCGGTGGTCCATAATGTGACGGCGGCGCCGGCAGGATCCACGCAAGAGATCCGGGATCATTTGGTGGCACAGCTCTGTCATTCAACCCGCTGGGTCGAAACGATCCAGTGGATGAGGCAGAAAGGAATCGAACATTTTGTGGAATTAGGACATGGAAAGGTATTGACAGGGTTATTAAAGCGGATTGATTCCGCGGCGGTCGGGCATCATATCGATACACCGGAGGAATTAGAGGAGTTTGAACAGAAGATAACGATGTAGGGGCGGGCCCCCTGCCCGCCCGATATTATAGGGGCAACCACAGGGGGTTGCCCCTACGGTATGATCATGGAGTCATATCATGTTATTAAAAGGCAAAGTCGCAATAGTCACCGGCGCATCTCGTGGGATCGGATGGGCGATCGCGCGGCGGTTCCTTGAAGAGGGGGCGCAGGTTGTTGCCTGCGCGCGCCACCCAGAAAAGGCGCAATCCATTTTGGAAGGAATTGAGATTATCCCAACCGATGTTTCAAAATCCGATCAAGTGGAGGAAATGGTCCAGAAAACCCTTGACAAATGGGGCCAAATTCATATACTAATCAACAATGCGGGGATCACCCGTGATGATTTGCTGGTGAGGATGAGTCTAGAGGATTGGCAGGAAGTGATCGGTGTCAACTTAACGGGGGCGTTTCTCTGTTGTAAAGCGGTTTCAAAAAGCATGATCCAGCAACGTGGCGGCGCAATTTTAAACATCACCTCGATTATTGGATTAACAGGAAACGCGGGACAGGCCAATTACGCGGCGAGCAAGGCCGGTTTGGTTGGGCTGACGAAAAGTCTCGCGAAGGAATTAGCAAGTCGTTCCATCCGTGTCAACGCGGTCGCTCCAGGTTTTATTGAAACGGAAATGACCGCCGGCATGGATCAGAAAGCGAAAACAGGGGTGTTAAATCAAATTCCCCTGGGGTATTTTGGCAAGACGGAGGATGTGGCGGACGCGGCCTTGTTTCTCGTGTCAGATCAGGCGCGGTATATTACAGGGCAAGTGCTTCAAGTAGACGGTGGAATGGCGATTTAATCCCACCACCTGTTTGACTACACTCGCTGTGCGGAAGCACAGCGAGTCACTGCCGACTAGACGTTGGCAGTGGCCTACCAAAAGTGGGCTATGTCAAACAGGTGGTGGGATAACAAGGAGGTTTCCGAATGACAGCAGTAGCAGACAAAGTCAAAGCGATCGTAGCGGAGCAGTTGGGGGTTAAAGAAGAAGAAGTGACCGACAACGCTTCTTTCATTGATGATCTTGGAGCTGACTCACTGGACACCGTAGAACTGGTCATGGCTTTGGAAGAAGAGTTTGGCATTGAGATCCCGGATGAAGACGCCGAGAAGATGGCCACGGTTGGGGACGCGGTTCGTTACATCGAGACCAAAGCTGGAAAAGCTAAATAACGCTATTCCTATCAAAAGCGCCCAAAATAGGTCAAGCCCATTATAAAGACAAAGTAAGAGCTTGGCCTATTTGTTGTTTATAGAGGAGAAATGAGCCATCGAGTCGTCATCACAGGATTAGGGACGGTGACTCCCATCGGAAACACGATGCGGGAGTTCTGGGAAGGGCTTGTCTCGGGCAAAAACGGGGTGGGAATGATCACGCGTTTCGACGCCGGTAAATTTCCCGTCAGGATTGCCGCGGAAGTCAAAAACTTTGATCCCCTCGTTTATTTATCCGCGAAAGAAGTGAAACGGACCGAACGGTTTGTCCATTACGCCGTCGCGGCCGCGAAAATGGCCTGGCAGGATTGCGGTTTGGACTTGAACAAGGAGAACCCCGAAGAAATCGGAGTCATAGTCGGTTGCGGCATGGGGAGTCTGGATATCATCGAGAAGGAGCATCAGAACCTGATGGAGAACGGCCCGGATCGGATTACGCCGTTTCTCGTCCCGCGAATGATCGCCAACATGGGAGCGGGGTATGTGTCGATCGCGTTAGGGCTCAAAGGGCCTAGTTCTTGTCCGGTGACGGCCTGCGCCACCGGCAGTCACGCCATTGGCGACGCGTTCAGGATTATTCAACACGGCGATGCTATGGCGATGGCCGCCGGCGGGACTGAAAGCGTCTTGACGCCGCTGGGAGTCGGGGGTTTTGCCGCTCTCAAGGCGCTCTCCGAAAGAAACAACGATCCCGTTCACGCCAGCCGGCCGTTTGACAAGCAGAGAGACGGTTTTGTGATGGGAGAAGGGGCTGGGGTTGTAATCTTAGAGGAGATGGAACACGCCAAGAAGCGGGGCGCGAAAATTTACGCCGAAATCATCGGCTACGGGATGACCGGCGACGCTTACCACATGACTGCTCCCTGCTCCGACGCTGACGGTTCTTCCCGCTGTATAAAGGTTGCCCTCAAGGACGCCAAGGTCAACCCGGAAGAGATTGATTATATCAATGCCCATGGCACTTCAACCCCGCTCAACGATAAAATTGAAACGTTGGCCGTGAAAAAGGCCTTCGGCAGTCACGCTAAAAAAGTAGCGATCAGCTCCAATAAATCAATGATTGGACACCTACTGGGAGCGGGCGGCGGGGTAGAATGCGCCGCCACGGCGATGACGATTCAAACGGGAATCATTCCGCCGACGATCAATTTAACTGATCCGGACCCCGAGTGTGATTTAGATTATGTGCCGAACACCGCCCGAAAACAAAAAGTCCGCACGGCTATTTCCAATTCCTTCGGCTTCGGCGGGCATAACGCGACGCTGGTGTTGAGAGCAATCACTGCCAGCTAAATTTAAGCAAACTTCTGCAAGAATCGAACGAGTCTCAGTTTCTCTTCCAAGAATTCCAGTTGGAGGTCCTGCTGAATAGGATTCTCAATTGCCGGCAGAATATTCCGCTGAAATGTTTTTACTTCCGGAATATTCGCTTGCAGAGTGTAGAACAAGACAACCGCGGACACTGCTTTAATGACGATCACAGACATCTCCCCCTTTCTTAATTCTTGCTTACTAAAAACACTATAACAAGAAAAAGAAAAATTTGCAACATTGAAAAAATAAGAACTGTCCCCTATAATAAGGATAACCTATGTTTCTCAAACAAATTGAACTCTATGGTTTTAAGTCCTTTTCTAGCAAGACCCTCCTGAAATTCGGCGAAGGGATCACGGCGATTGTGGGTCCTAATGGATGCGGGAAAACAAATCTCCAAGACGCCGTCAAATGGGTCTTGGGCGAACAGAACCCCCGCCAGCTTCGAGGATCCGAGATGCAGGATGTGATCTTTAACGGAACGGCGGATGTCCCTTCTCTTGGATTCGCGGAAGTCTCCTTGACGCTGGACAATTTAACAAAATTTTTTTCTCTTCAATATGACGAGGTTGTCATTACCCGACGCCTTTATCGCTCCGGAGAAAGTGAGTACCTCGTTAATAAAGTGCCTGTCCGTTTAAAAGATGTTACCGATTTGATTGCCGGGACGGGAATGGGGACCAGCGCCTACGCCATCATCGAGCAGGGGAAAATGGATCAGATGCTTGCCGCGAAACCGGATGAGCGGCGGGATATTTTTGAAGAAGCGAGTGGCATCACTAAATATAAAGTAAAAGAAAAAGAGGCGTTAAGAAAGCTCGAACAGACTGAGGAGAACCTGATTCGTGTCCGGGATATTTTGCTGGAGGTCAAACGCCAGGTCATCTCCATTGAACGCCAGGTGACCAAGGCGCAGAAGTACCAACAGATTTATGAACAGCTGAAAAAACTGGAAATTGGATTGGGCGCTCTGGACTACCGCCAATTTAATCAGCGGAAACTTCAGGCGGAGCGGAAAAAATCGGAATTGGAAACCCAACTTCAGCAGTTATCTCAAGAAGGGACTCGTTGTTCGGAGAGGACCGTCTCTTTGAGAGAGGAACTTGCCGTCCGCCGCCAGGTTTTAGAAGAGAAAGAAAAAGAGTGGGCTCAACTGGAGGCCTCTTCCCATCTCAGCCAGGACCGGGTGGCGATGGAGAAGCAGACACAAAAAGAATGGCAGAGTCAGAGAGAGCGTCTTTCGGGAGAACTGGCGGCCGCGGCCCAGCGTATTGAACAACTCAACGGGCAGATTCAGCAGGGAGAACAGGATCAGGAGACAATACAGAGAGAGCAGAAGATCAAAGGGGAGAAACTGCTGCTGCTGGAAAAAGAGATTCAGGTTCTCCTGGATTCCATCCGCGAAGAAGAAGATGCTGTTTCGCGGGGACAATCGCGGCTGGCTGATTTAATGAGACGGCAGACCGATTTGAACAACGAATTGCTCGAGGCGGTCCACCATCGGCAGAATCTGTCCGGCCAGCAATCGCGTCTTTCAAAACAACTGGAGGAAGGCTCACGGGAACTGGCTCATTTAGAGGAAGAGAAATCAAAATTACTGCGGTCCGAGCAGGAATATCGTGTCCAGATGGAGGAGCTTCAAAAATCAGAAACGAGGATTTCTGAAAAACTTTCCGCTTTTCGCGCCGCCTATCAGCAAACGACGGAACAATTCCATCAAAAAGAAAACCTGCAGAGCGCCCTGGTCACAAAAATTCAGTTTCTGGAGGATTTGATGGCCCGGTATGAAGGTTTTTCTGAAGGAGTCCGGTACCTGCTGGCCGGGGAAAAGCCGCTCTTAGAGGGAGTGTTTGACTGCGTTGCCAACTTAATTGAGGTAGAAGCGGGATATGAGCTGGCCGTCGAAGCGGCGTTGGGAGAAGATCTGCAGACGGTCCTCGTGGATAAAACTCAAACCGCCTTCCACGCGATGGAAGCGGCCGCCGGTTTCGGAAAAGGAAAAGTGACCCTTCTTTCTCTGGAGTGGATCCCTTATTCGGCTTGCCCAAGCGCGCAGGAGAATTCCGCGAAAGGAAAACCACTGCTTCAATTTGTCCGGTGCGGCGAGCGTTATCGTCCGGCGATCGAGTATTTACTGAAAGACGTGTTTGTCCTTGAGGGACTCAATACTTCCGATTTAGGGGAGATTGAATTATCGTCGTCGCGGTTCGTCACCACCGACGGCCGCCTCTTGGGGAACGGTTTCATCAGCGGGGGAAGAGGCGGAACGCAGGAGACCACCCTCATCGGCCGTGAAAGCCGCGTCCGTCACTTAAAAAATGAACAGCAGGAAATGGCGCGGCAGATTGAGACGTTGAAGAATCGTCTGGATCAAGCCAAAGAGACTATCTCCGGGTTAGAAACAGAGCAGACAGAGACCCATCAAAGAAATCAGGAGTTGGAAAGAGAACTGACCCATCGGCAGGCGGGAGGGGCGGAATTGGGGCGCCGGACTCAATCTCTGATCTCTCAGAAGAGCGTTCTTCAAGAAGAGGTAGCGCAGTTGGTTAGCGAGCGCCAGATGCTGGAGAAAAAAGAGACGGAGCTCAATGGCTTGGCGGCGCGGGCGCAAGCGGCTCATCAGAAAGAGCGCCAGCAGTTAGAAGATTTGAAGCAGTTGGTTCTCACCCAGGAGCAGGAGCGGGAGAGCCGCCAGATCAGCTTAACCGAAATCAGGACCGAATTGAACGCCTTGACCCGTGAAGCGGAGAAACAAAAAAGAACGGTTGAATTCTTGCGGCAGACCTTGGCTAATGAGGAAGGATCTCAATCGGGGCGGCAGACGAGTCTAGTCGAACTTGAAAAAAGGATCCAGCAATCGCAGTCGGCGGCGCTGGAGCTGGAGCAACAGGCTCAAATCTGGGAGAACCATCGGGAGAATTTCCAAAAGGAATTGAATCTTCTAAAGAGGCGGCAAACGGAACTTGAGACGGGGCTAAGAAGCGCTGAAGCCGAGGAGCGGGTTTTACAGGAGAAGAGGCAGCAGCTTCAGGGAACAGCCCATCTAGCGCAGATGGAAACCAAAGAAATGGATGTAAAAATCGAACATCTCCTGCTTCGGCTTCGTGATTCCTATCAAGTGGAGACAGCGGCGCTGGCAGAAGTGGAGTTGGAATGCCCGGTAGAACAGGCACAGGCGGAACTCCAGCAGTTGCGCCAGAAGGTCCAACAGATGGGGCCGGTCAACGTCGCGGCGTTAGAGGAGCATAAAGAGTTAACCGAGCGGCTCCAATTTTTAACGACCCAGGAACATGACCTGGTTTCTTCAAAGGAGTCGCTCGCCTCGGCGATCCAGAAAATCCGGCGGACGACACGGACTCTTTTCCGCGAGACTTTCGAAAAGATCCAGACGCATTTTCATCACTACTTCACAAAACTCTTTGGCGGCGGCGGCGCCCAGCTGGTTTTGATGGATCAGGAAGAAGTTCTGGAAAGCGGGATCGAAATCATGGTCCGGCCTCCCGGCAAGAAGCTTCAGAATATTTCGCTTCTCTCCGGCGGAGAGAAGGCGCTGACAGCGACAGCGCTTCTTTTCGCGCTCTTCAAAACCAAACCAAGCCCCTTCTGTATCCTCGATGAGATAGACGCTCCGCTGGATGAAGCCAACATTGACCGCTTCTGCGACGCCCTCAAGGAATTTACCCAGCAATCCCAGTTTTTGATCATCACCCACAACAAAAAAACCATGACGATCGCCGACGTCCTCTATGGAGTCACCATGGAACGTCCCGGCATTTCCAAAATTATATCGGTGAAGCTGGCAAAACCTGCGGAGACAGCTTCTCTCGAAGAAGCGGAATCGGCGCTCGCGTAAATCTATCCCCGCATTGACATTTCCTCTGAAATTTGCTATAATTATAAATCCTTTATGTTCAATACGATACTAGAGATTTTAGACGATTTGCGCCAGGGGAAAATGGTCGTGATCCTGGATGACCAAGACCGGGAGAACGAGGGAGACCTTTTATTGCCGGCGCAGTTTGCTACTCCGCAGGCGATCAACTTTATGGCGACGCACGGACGGGGACTCATCTGTGTTCCGATGGAGGAGGAGCGCTTGAGAACGCTTGGTTTGGAACCGATGAGCCAAGAGCCGCGGTCGGACCACTTCAAAACCAACTGGATGGTATCGGTGGACGCGCGTTTTGGGATTACGACCGGTATTTCCGCTTACGACCGTGCGAGAACCATCCAGGTTCTCATCGAGTCCAAGAGTGTCAAGGATGATCTGGTGAAACCGGGGCATGTTTTCCCGCTCCAGGCGCAAAAAGGGGGGGCGCTCAAGCGGGCGGGGCACACGGAAGCTTGCGTGGATTTAATGAAACTGGCGGGCCTTTTTCCGGCAGGCGTCATTTGCGAGATCATGAATGACGACGGAACCATGGCGCGAACGCCGCAGCTAGTCGAGTTTGCCAAGAAGCATCGGCTCAAAATCGCCACGATCGCCGATCTGATCAAATACAGAATGCAGTCTGACAAGCTGGTGAAAAAAATGGCTGAGGCGGTTCTTCCGACGGAGTCGGGTGATTTTAAGGCGCTGATTTATGAATCGTTAGTGGATTACAAACAGCATGTGGCTTTGGTAAAGGGGCAGGAGCAATTGGGAAGAGAACCCGATTTGGTTCGCGTTCATTCCGAGTGTCTCACCGGGGATGTTTTTCATTCCAAGCGGTGCGATTGCGGCGCGCAACTGGAGCGTTCGATGCGGGTGATCCAGGCTGTGGGACGGGGAGTCGTTCTCTACATCCGTCAGGAAGGACGGGGAATCGGGCTGGTGAATAAGCTAAAGGCGTACGCCCTGCAGGACGAAGGATTAGATACCGTCGAAGCGAACGCCGCGCTGGGATTTGCTCCCGATTTGCGCGATTACGGAATCGGGGCGCAGATTCTGGTGGATGTTGGTGTGAGAAAACTGCGTCTTTTAACGAATAACCCTCGTAAGATTATCGGGTTAGAGGGGTATGGGTTGGAAGTGGTGGAGAGAGTTCCTATTGAAATGAACCCTCGTCCTGAAAATGAGAAATACCTGAAGGCAAAAAAGGAAAAACTGGGACATATTTTGGATAATGTATGATCAAAACACATACTGGCAGTTACGATGGACGGAATAAACGGTTTGCCATTATCGTCGCGCGATTCAACGAATTCATCACGAAACAACTCTTAGAGGGGGCGGTTGACATACTGCTTCGCCACGGGGTCAAGGAATCGGATATCGAAGTGACATGGGTTCCCGGTTCTTTTGAGATCCCGATGGCCGCTCAAAAAATCGCCCGTGGCCTTGCCACGAGGCAGGCCCGTGGCAAAAAAGTAAACGCCATCATCGCGTTGGGAGCGGTGATCCGCGGAGAAACGCCTCATTTCGATTACGTCTGCGGAGAATCGGCCAAAGGGATCGCGCAAGCGGCTCTCCAAACCGGAGTGCCGGTCGCCTACGGGATTATTACCGCCGAGAACACGGAGCAGGCGATCGAGCGGGCTGGGCTCAAGCAGGGGAATAAAGGAAGGGACGCCGCCATGACGGCGCTGGAGATGGCTAATTTGTTAAAAGATGCGTAAACGAACCAAGTCAAGAGAAGCGGCCCTTCAGATTCTTTACCAGATTGAGATGACGCAAGATTCGCACGAGAAAGCGCGGCAGGTTTACTGGGAGAATAATCCGGCGGATTCTGAAATCAGGGAATTCGCCGATCAGTTAGTCGTCGGAGTGATCCAGCATCGAGAACCTATTGACCAGTGGATCGCCAAATGCGCCGATAACTGGGATATTACCCGAATGGCGGCGGTGGATAAAAATATCCTGCGGTTAGCAAGCTACGAACTTCTCTATACGGAAGAAATTCCTCCCAAGGTTGCCATCAACGAGGCGGTGGAACTTGCCAAGAAATACGGCGATACCGATTCCAGCAAATTCGTCAACGGCGTTCTCGACAAGATTCATAAAGAACATTAATCTTGCTCTTTCTCTCGCGCGCAAGGGGCTTGGCCAGACCAGTCCCAACCCGATGGTCGGCGCGGCGCTGGTCAAAGGGGGACGTGTCGTCGGCCAGGGCTGCCACAGACGAGCCGGTTTGCCGCACGCGGAGATTGAAGCTCTGCGAGACGCCGGAACAAAAGCGCGCGGCGCCACGCTTTATGTGACGCTGGAACCTTGCGCTCATTGGGGTAAGACTCCCCCCTGCGCCGACGCTCTGATTCGGGCGGGAGTGAAAAAAGTGATTTTCGCGATGCGCGATCCAAATCCCCTGGTGAATGGGAAAGGAATCCGGCGGCTTAAGGATGCGGGGATCGAGGTCATCGGTGGTATCATGGAGAAAGAGGCGAAGAAACTCAATGAGGTTTTTGTCCAAGTGATGACAAAGAAACTCCCTTTCGTGACGGTTAAAATAGCGCAGTCTCTCGACGGGAAGATAGCCACCCGGGAAGGAGAATCCAAATGGATTACCGGCAAATCCGCCCGGCGCCATGTCCGCCGGCTCCGAAGCGAGGCGGACGCGATTTTGGTTGGAATCACGACGGCGCTCAAAGACGATCCTTCCCTCAAACATGCCAGAAAGATCATTTTAGACCCGAACCTCAGGATTTCCGCCGACGCGAAAATTTTTACCTCGGGGCCCCGTGGGTCTCAGCAGATCATCGTGACGTCGCAGTCGCGCGCGAAAACAACAAAAGCGGAACGGTTAAAGAAAACAACCGGTTGCCAGATATGGGCGTGCCCCTTAGAAGACGGCCGGTTCCGGCTTCATTCATTATTCCAAAAAATGATCCAGAATTCCATCCATCATCTATTCGTCGAAGGAGGAGGAGAAACCATCGCCTCGCTCTTTGAGCAGAAGTTAGTGAACAAAGTGATTTGGTTTATTGCCCCTATGGTGATCGGCGGACGGCGGGCCCCCACTTCGGTTTCAGGAGAGGGAATCGGGCGATTATCGGATGCCGTTCGGTTAAAGAACGTTCAAATAAAACAGTTCGATGCGGATTTTTGCATCGAAGGAGAACCTAACTATGTTCAGCGGAATCGTTGAAGCGGTTGGCAAAGTTGTTCGAATAGCTCTTCCGAAGGTGGAAATCCAGGTTCCTAAAGACTGGAAAAATATCCAAGTGGGAGAAAGCGTCTCCGTGGATGGTGTTTGTTTAACAGTGGTCAAATGGCAGGATGCTAGAATCACCTTTGATGTTGTGGATGAAACCGAAAAGAAAACAACCCTGGGGAATCTAAACGCGGGGTCTATCGTCAATCTGGAACGATCCCTTCAACCCAGCGCCAGGATTGGCGGGCACTTTGTCGCGGGGCACGTTGACGGCGTTGGGAAAATTTATCGGCGGGCCAAACAGCGGGTTCAAGAAATCCTTGAAATTGAAACACCCGAGGGGCTGGCTCCCTACATGGCCCCTAAAGGATCCGTGGCGGTGGACGGCGTCAGTTTGACCCTGGGGCCCGTCGGCAGTAAGAGTTTCATGGTTTATCTGATACCGCACACAATTGAGAAGACCACACTGGGAGCCAAAAAAGTCGGCGAGAAAGTCAACATCGAGACCGATATTTTGGCGAAGTATGTGGTACAATACCTGAAAAACAAGTGAACAGGGTTCAGGGTACAGGGTTCAGTAAGGCAGTTGTTTTATTGAATGCTGTACCCTGTTCACTGTACCTTGAAATTAACGGGGTGTGGCTCAGCTTGGTAGAGCGCTTGGTTCGGGACCAAGAGGCCGGGAGTTCGAATCTCCCCACCCCGAGAAATCCAGTTTCTCAACTATTGAAATATTGAAATGTTGACGAAAATCGCCAAAGCGTTAAATGTTGGCGTCGATGATTTAATCAAATGATTATGGAACAAGACAACCTTCAAAAAAGTCGCTCGGAGCGTTTACCGGATATTTCCGTATTTTCCTGTTGGGGGGCGAAGCAGAGTGCTCGCTGTTTGGCTTCGGAGGAATGAACCTATAGAGAATTCCTTTTCTAAGGACTAAGGGCCGATTCCCTTGACCGGTTTCTTTGCCAACGGCGAAATTGGTCCCGTGGATCAAAAAAATTATCTGCATGGATATACATCCAGTCTTGCGATCATTCATTAGAAGGGTCCATGTTTTCTATGACGGCCAAGTTCAGGGGGTCGGGTTTCGGTTTACCGCCGAGCGGATCGCTTTGGATTTGAAGCTGACCGGATGGGTCAAAAATCTTACTGATGGACGGGTCGAAGTGACGATTGAAGGGGACGAAGAAGGGATGAACGCTTTTTTGAAGAATATCCGAAACGTCATGCGAGTCCACATCCAAAAAGAAGAAGTTATCTGGGAATCCCCCTCGGGCAAGTTTAAAACTTTTGAAATCCGGTTTCGTTAATCATGCGATACGGTTTATTCTCCGATGTTCACAGTAACTTCGAAGCGCTGGAGGCGGTTCTCCGATCGCTGGCCAAAGAAAAAGTTCAGAAATATATTTGTGTGGGGGACATCATCGGCTACGCCGCCAATCCCAATGAGTGTTTAGATCGGGTCCGCGAGCTTGGGGCGGTGGTCGTTGCCGGTAATCATGATTTGGCGGCGGTGGGGCATCCGATCTTGTATCGTTTGTATGATCCGTCACGCGAAGCGGCCGAATGGACGGCGGACCAACTCACCGAAGAAAATAAAACATGGATTCGAACGCTCCCTTTTGTGTCTCAGGAGGGGACGGCCACTCTCATCCACGGCAGTCTCTTTGAACCGGAAGCATTTCACTACATTCATGAACCTTCCGAAATCGAACAAAATTTTTCTCTGATGGAGACGCCGCTCTGTTTTATCGGGCATTCTCATTTTCCATGGATTGTGGAAGAAGGGGGCCAAGCCGCTGTCAGCGAGATCGCGTATCGCGAGGAGAAAAAATATCTAGTGAACGTCGGAAGCGTGGGACAGCCGCGGGATGGAGACCGACGAGCAAGTTTCTGCGTCTGGGATAGTCAAGAGCGTCGGATTGAGCTCAAAAGAATCAATTACGATTACAGAACAACCCAGAGGAAAATCTTGGAGGCCGGATTACCATCGCAATTTGCCGAGCGATTGGCGACTGGAAAGTAAGTATGGGGAGGCTGGGACATAAACGGAATATGACAACATGACAAAAGACAAGGGTATCAAAGAACAAGTCAGGCGTCTGCGAGAAACAATTCACCGGCACGACTATCTCTATTATATCGAGAACAATCCTGAAATCTCCGATCGGGAATACGACCGTTTCATGCAGAAGTTAATCCAACTCGAAAAATCGCATCCAGAATTGGTGACTCCTGATTCTCCTACCCAGCGCGTTGCCGGAACTATCACGAAGATTTTTCCCGTTGTCCGCCACCGCGTCCCGATGATGAGCATGGACAATACCTATAATAAAGAAGAAGTTTTTGATTTCCATGAACGGGTTCAAAAACAACTCCCCGGTGAAAAAGTGGAATACGTCGTCGAATTAAAAATTGACGGCGTGAGTGTTTCGCTGACCTATGAAAAGGGACGTCTGGTGCGAGGGGCCACGCGCGGCGACGGAGAACAAGGAGATGATATTACTCCGAATCTCAAGACTATTCGGAGTATTCCGCTGGTTTTGTGCGATCCCGGCAAAGCGCCGAAAGTATTAGAAGTCCGCGGAGAAGTTTATATGCCGCGCTCGAGGTTTGAAGAACTCAATCGTTTGCGCCAGAAAGAAGAAGGGCTTCTCTTCGCCAACCCGCGAAACGCCGCGGCCGGCTCTCTAAAATTGCAGGATTCCGGCATTGTCGCCTCCAGACATCTGGATATTTGGATTTGGGGGGTCGGTTACCACGAGGGATTCAAGGCGAAAACTCAAGAAGAGATGCTTCAAATCTTGAAAGAGTTCGGCCTCAGGGTGAATCCGCACTTTAAACAGGTGAAGAAGATGGACACTGCGCTCGCGTATTGTCAGAGCTGGGAGAAAAAACGGAAAACGTTGGAGTACAACACGGACGGCATGGTCTTGAAGGTGGATCGCTTTGACCAGCAGGAGCGTTTAGGGGTGACTTCCAAAAGCCCGCGCTGGGCGGTGGCGTATAAATTTGAGGCGGAGCGGGCTGCGACCCGCCTCAAGGAGATTGTAGTTCAGGTGGGGCGGACCGGGACATTGACGCCGGTAGCGGATTTGGAACCGGTCTTTCTTGCGGGAACCACCGTCAGCCGGGCGAGTCTGCACAATCAGGATGAGATCGAGCGGCTGGATGTCCGGATCGGCGACTGGGTGATGATTGAGAAAGCGGGG
Source organism: uncultured Planctomycetia bacterium (assembly GCA_964372345.1). GTDB lineage: Bacteria > Omnitrophota > Gorgyraeia > JACOVV01 > JACOVV01 > JACOVV01. The sequence continues at coordinate 21,838 of CAYJQR010000010.1, forward strand.
GAAATCATTCCGCAGGTGGTCTCTGTGATTCAGGAAAAACGGACCGGCCATGAAAAGAAATTTCATCTCCCCGATCAATGCCCGGAGTGCGGCGCTGAAACCGTCCGCGACCCGGAAGAGGTGGCCCTCCGGTGCAGTAACGGTTTTTGCCCGGCGCAAGTAAAGGAACGAATCCGCCATTTCGCCCAGCGGGACGCGATGGATATCGAAGGGTTGGGAGAGGCAATGGTCAATCAACTGGTAGATGGCAAGTTCATCAAAGATTATGGGGATATTTACTCGCTGATGGTTGAGGAAGTGGCGGCGCTGGAACGATTGGGGGAGAAATCGGCTCAGAATCTTATCCAAGCGATTCAAACCAGCAAGACGAAACCTCTCTCCCGGCTGGTTTTCGCTTTAGGGATTCGCCATGTCGGCTCTCGCGCGGCGCTTCTTTTAGCGGAGGAATTTCAGTCGCTTGACGCTTTAGCCAAGGCAACATTAGAACAGCTTGAAGCAATTCCGGCCATTGGCCCAACAATCGCCCAGAGCGTGGTAGAGTTTTTCAAGGATTCGCACACAAAGCCGGTTTTGGAAAAACTCCGCGAGGCCGGCATCCTATTCCATGGAGAGCGCAAAAAGAGAACCGGTCCGTTATCGGGGAAGACTTTTGTCTTGACCGGCACTCTTTCAAAATGGACCAGGCCGCAGGCCAGCGAGAAGATCGAAGCGTTGGGAGGCCGTGTCGCCGATACCATCAGCCAGAAAACGGATTATGTAGTCGCTGGTGAAAGTCCTGGTTCAAAACTGGAAAAGGCAAAAAAGCTCGGCATACCGATCTTGAATGAACAGGAACTTGAGAAGATGATACAGATAGCCCTCCCGAGTTAGTCACACCTATAACCCATTACAAATAATATAAAAATAAAAATACCTGGCAGAGGTCCAAAAACGGCATCGGGAATTGATCGCCGATAGGACAAGAGTCGAGCAGGCGTTGTGAAAAACCGCATTTCTATGAATGTAGAAAATGAAGTAGGTATGGTATAATAATAAAGTGAGAGGTGAGGAGATGCAATCTGCTATTACTATCCCGAAACAATTTACCCATGGGGAAGAATTACTCGTGGTTCGGCGAGTGGAATATGAGCAGTTAAAAAAGCATCTTACGGAGATCAAAGATGCTTTAATGAAAATTCGACAAGGTGAGAAAGAGCTAAAGGCAGGGAAAACACGAGTGATTCAATCACTCCGGGAGCTCCGTTCATAAGATCGTGGCTCATCCTATCTGCAAAGTCCGTTCTACTTCTGAGTTTGAAAAATCCTTCCGTCGGCTTCTAGTTGATATTCAAGATATAGCTGATAAGAAAGACCTGTTATTTCGCCAAGATGCTTTTGACCCTCGGTTGCGGACTCACAAACTTAGAGGAGAACTGGAAGGTTATTGGGCTTATTCGGTCAATTGGCATTATCGCGTTTTATTTCGGTTCCTGAATGAGAATGAAGTTGTCTATTACGATATCGGGACACACGATATCTATCAAGAGAGGGGGGAAATGAGGGGAAATAAAGCCACTACAAAAATGATGCACTAAAGAGTAGAGCAGGCGTTATGAAAAAGCGGGTTTACAAAGAACAGAATGCTTCTTAAAATTTGACAAAATCTTCATCTTGATATATACTCTGGTATAGATTTGAAATCAGGGTAATTTCTGGAGGTGATACTATGATGACAGCAAAGTTGTTTCGCAATGGACGGAGTCAGGCGGTGAGACTTCCTAAAGAATGTCGTTTTAGCAAAAGAGAGAGGGAGGTCTATGTGCATAAATTTGAGGAGGTAGTACTGTTGATTTCAAAGCGAAGTCCATGGGCGTCTTTACGTTATAGCCTGGACAAATTTACAAATGACTTTATGAATAAGCGAAACCAACCTTCTCAAGAAGATTCACGGGCACAATTCTCATGATCTATTTGTTGGATACTAATATTTGTATTTATCTCATTAAGAAGAAACCCGAATCTGTTTTAAAGAAGCTTACGCAGAAGCGAATTTCTGATATTGGGGTTTCTTCTATTACCCTCAGTGAATTGGAGTATGGAGTTGAAAAAAGCTCGCAGAGAGAACGCAATAAACTTGCTCTTGCTGAATTCATGGCGCCGCTGACTGTGTTTCCATATGACGATCGTGTTGCACCTACTTACGGGCAGATAAGGGCATTTCTGGAAAAGAAGGGTAGGTCTATCGTTCCTTTAGATATGCTGATAGGGGCACATGCATTATCGCTTCAGGCAGTCTTGGTAACCAATAACGATAGAGAGTTTAAACGCGTTCCCTATCTCAAAGTAGAGAATTGGACATAACTTAAGAGATTTACCATGATCACATCATTGCAAGCGTTCATTCTGGGGATCGTTGAGGGAGTGACGGAGTTTCTCCCGATTTCGTCCACAGGACATCTTATTTTGGCGTCCAAATTGATGGGAATCCAAGGAGAATCGGTCAAATCTTTTGAAGTGATTATTCAAGGGGGGGCGTTGCTGGCAGTTCTGGGGCTCTATCGCCGCCGGATTTTTCAGATGTGGAAGGGAATCTTGGGCCAAGACAGTGATGGGTGGCTGTTATCCCTACAGATTCTGATTAGTTTTCTCCCGGCGGGGATAGCCGGGTTTTTATTCCATCAAGAAATTAAACAACATCTTTTTAATCCGACGTCCGTGGCTGTTGCGCTGGCCGTGGGAGGGATAGCCATGATTTTGGTTAGGGGATACGGAAAACGTTCTCTCTGGTCTATGACGCTGTCCAGGGCTTTTTTAATTGGCCTGGCGCAGGTATTGGCTCTCTGGCCCGGAACCTCCCGCTCGATGGTCACTATTCTTGCCGCCCTTCTTTTAGGGTTTACACCGGCCGCGGCGGCGGAATACAGTTTTCTGCTGGCGCTTCCTACCCTAGGAGCCGCCGTTGGTTTTGATCTGCTGAAGAACGGGTCTCTTTTATTCCAGCAAGCCGCTCTTTCCTCTTTTTTGATCGGGTTTTTCACTTCGGCCATGGTGGCGGCGATCGCCATGAAATTTTTCATTAGCTATCTGAACCGTCACGGCCTGGCCCTCTTTGGCTGGTACCGAATCGGATTAGCATTATGGGTCTGGAAGTTGATGGTTTAACCCACCTTTTAAAAGACTCCACTACTCCCCTACTACCCCTTCTTTTTTAACCAGTGGTTAAAGCGGATAATCTGGGCTGTTATCATTGCGTTCTCCTCTCAACAAGTGCAGTGGGCTTATCCCCAGATTGGGTATATTTCTCCTTCGCCAGTCCTGAACCACGGAACAACGTCAACAGAGGCATTGACGATTCAGAGAGTTGTTGATGATATTAGTTTGGATATTCCAATCACAGAACAAGCCTGCGTGGGATATTTAACTTCTTTACTATCCAAGAGTTTTCCTGAACGGACAAGCGCTATTGAATCCGCTCGTCGTTTCTGGGATGGCTTGATGAAGGGGGACCTCCAAGTGATGCAAGACAATCTGAGTGGGGTAGAAGCTCTTATTAAAAGAGTAGAGGAGTATGAGCGATTCACAAACCGATCACCCCCACCAGAAGAGTGGGTGACGTTGAAGCGCTTGGTGCTACATTCTCCAGCCATAACGGGCGTTATAGAGGTGTTCAGGAACAACAATCGGTATGGATACGGGCTGGGGTTTTTACGAAGGAGTCTGTTAGAAACTGTTCAAAACGAAATGGAGAGTTTCCAATCAGTCCATCAATATCTCAATTCCCCCAAGGCTGTTCTGATCGCTTCCGGATTCAATGAGAAAGAGATTGTTCAAAATCTACAGCAAGTCACAGAGGAACTCTGGTATCGGGAAACCATCGATTCCATTAAAGCCGCGCTTGAGCAGGGTGGAGCCTCCTGGACGAGGGAGGTCAGGCAAAAAGTCAATGAAGCTCTAAAACAACGTTTAGAGGAAAAAGGAGTCTCTGTCAGACTGCCTAGAAACGATCGGCGTTTCAATCGGCGTTACCTGCTTAAAACACCTCTATTCCATCCTATTGGAATGGAACAGGAAGATTGGCCCACTGAGGAGAAAAAGGGGGCTTGGGCCGACATGGGGGAGGTTGTGGAATCCGAAGAGGCGCACTTTATAGCAGAAGAAGAACTCGAACTCTTCTCTTTAGCAGGCATCCGTCAAGAAAATTCTATCCCGCAGACAGAATCAGAACTCTTCTCTTATCTTGTGACAGTTCTCCAGAAGTCTAGCCCTCTCATCCGATCCTCAATGGAATGTTATAAGGCGGTCCAACAGATGAGAGAAGGTCTGACAATCCATGATAAGGCACAAGTGGAAACGTCCTATCAGAAAATTCAAGAGGCGATTCAGAACATCAAAAGTACCTATCAACTCCACCAGCGAGAAGTCGGAACCGGATTGGATCAGTTGGAGAGATTGATCAAAAGGACCCATCATCTTTGGAATGAGGTGAGTGAACTTAAGGGGAGAAGCATTTTCTTTCGTTCACTGTTCGAGGAGAATCTTCGCAGTCTTGACTCTTACCTCGCTTTGTCAGAAGAGAGGACGATTTTCAAGATCGCTGGGTTTGACCTAGGGCATCTGCGGCTCAATTTGGATTTCATTCTTGCTGAAGCTCTTCTCAAGGAAAAAAGGGATTCACAAGCATCAGAGGAAGAAATCTTCGGTCTTTTATATGCCTTAGTGACCCAAAACATTTTATCTCCTCTGGAGGCAATCCGACTCCAACAGACAGAACTGAAGCTGGATGATGAGGATTTACTGGAATATCCCCTCTTTGGAGAGAATCGTCAGTCTGTGACAGAAAAGATGGAGAATAGAATCCTCGAATGGATAAAAAAGCACCCATGGATTTCCATCCCTGTTCTTGGTTTGTTGATAGTGCCTCTTCTTATTGGATACATAGGGGGTATCGTTAGTTCCCTTCAGCATGGGCAAAGTCAAAGCCGATCCAGCCCTACCCTTGCTCCTCTGCAAAATTTGCCCGGACCGGAAGCCAATTATCTCAAGGAATTAAAAGAGAAGATACAGGCAGAGATCAAAACAAAAGAACCCCCAAAAATCGCCGATCCTGTTCAGGCATGGAAAGAGGCGAAACAGATGTTTGAAGAACGGATCGCGGAGTTTAAAGAGACGACTCCTAAGAGGTTTCAGCAGGACAAATTTAAGGACTTTAATGAAAAAGTTAAAGACCCCAAGGAAAGGGAAAAACGCTACTCTGCTTTTATGAAAACGATCCAGGATCCTTCGTTGCCTAGCCCCTCTGACATTCTTGAAGCCATGAAACGAGTGATTGCCCCCACGCCAGAGGCGGACTTATCAGCTGACGGCCGCTGGGAAGATGAGGATTTGATGAGCATCTTAGAAGAAGCGATGAAACATGGTTTTCCCCAGATCGTGGCAGACGCGTGGTTAGAGGAAGGTTCTTCACAGGAAGCAGGGGTCAGGACGGTCATCCAAGGCAAAGAGGTGCTTTTGCTGAACTTCCCCTTCCTTTTGTCGTCTGATGCTTACCTTCATGTGTTGATCCATGAGTTATGGCATGGGATTCTACAGTCAGAATCAACCAGCGGCCGATTGCATGAGGGGATCACAGAACTATTAACTACTTTGACGTCAGAGGAGTTAGGCCGAGATTATTACTGGGGTTCTTATTTGGGAGAGCTTTTCTCAACAAAGATCTTGATGGAGATGAATGAGGAACAACTGACAGAACTCTATCGTGGAGTGGACAGACACGGGCTGAGCTACGATTCTTTTTTGAACGGATTAGAGCAGGATTTCTTTCCTGAAATTTCAATGGAAGATCGGACGAAAATGAGAAGTTATTTTAAGAGTTCTGGACAACTGAAAAGCCTTGAATTTATGGACATATTTTATCCGTATGCCAAAGAACATGGACTTGCGGCAAAGCTGATCCAGCAGATGAAACGTCCTCAGTTGCTTTTCCAATCGTACTTTACATGGCGGTTTGTTGACTATAATCTCCTCAAGTCAGATGAAAGTAAAACAATGTTAAACACTGTTCTCATCCCAGGGCTGGTTAGTCAGGTGAAGACAAACCCTCTTACGATGTGGCTTATCCGGGAGGTCATTGCTTATAGCTATTATGATCTAGTGAGTCAGGCAATGACCCAGCCTGCTTTTGAGGTTGTGGATGATTTACTGGCAAAAAAAGCCATTGATGAAGAAACGGCACAACGTTGGAAAGAATATCTTGCCCATTGGAGGTGGATGCCTAGGGGCAGAGGAGGAGAGGGGGCCGGAGTGGAACCTTCGTCTGATTTCCCAACAACGGATGAACTCTCTCCTGAGATGAATCCAAACGCGATAGAAGAAAAGGGGGGAGATACGGGTGCGAGCCACATTCCCAACGATGTTTCGTTAGAGGGTAAAGATCAGGGAAAAGGTGAATCAGTACAGGAGAGAGCGGGTTTCTCGGATCTCCTTGGAAAGTGGAACCATGTCATTGACGAGAACATGCAGAAAGCGCAGGGAGATCACTCTGAGATGGATTTAAAGAAAGTTCTTCAAGAGCTGTTAGACACAAGACTCCATCAGTGGATGGATTATCTGATTCAAATGCCTGAAGGAGACGAGAAGGATTTAACTGGAAAATTATTCTCGCATCTTTTGGGGTACCAATATAAGTCACCCCATTCCCAAAAAAGGATCTGGCAGTCGGCTAGCCCCGCGGTGGTGAACCAAATAGTAAAAAGGTATCTCTCGGAATATATCGCAGGGTTATTAAAGAAAGGAGATATCCAAAAAGCTTATGAGAATGGATTCCAGAGGATACCCGAAGTGTTACAGAGTTACCCTTCAGCCACTGGGACATGGATTAGGTTTACCACAGAAAATCTTCTGCTCTTCTTAAACGATCACGAGTTAGAAAACCACGGTTTTTCGGCTGGCTATGGGGGAGCCCCTCATTGGCTCGAGGCGATTGAGCAGAGGTGCGCTGATATTCTGACCCAGGTGAGAACCGTAGCAGGGGAGACGAATCAGTTTTCTCAACAAGAGCTACAAAAAGTCTTGAAAAAAATAGCAGATCAATACGGTATTCATTCTTGTTTGCGGATCTTGACTCAGGTGGTGTTTGAAGGAAGTACTAGCCCTTTACCCGGCTACTATCATCAAGAGTTGAGGAAGACTCTTTCATCCTCTGTAAGGACGATTGATTCCAGCCAAGAAGCTTACGAGAAACGCATGCGGTACAGCACACTTTCTCTAGCCTTTCAATTACTGTGGCGCTCTTCTGGTCAAACGGACGATTTGGAGCAGGCGTTTCGGTATGCCTTAGAGAGTCTTGGGAACGAAATCGGTCTTGGGTACTTTTTCTCTTCTCTGGAATCCAGTAGTTTGACTTCGCTCACTACTAGAGAAGCACTGAAGAGTCAATACATCGAAAGGCTGAAACAGTCGCTCATCGCGGATCAGGAGAAATTGCCATTTCTTGACTCTCTTGTGAAGTTTCCTGAAGATGTTGTTCGAGCGATCTATCCCACGGTTAAAAATGTCCTTACCCAAAAAGTGATGAGCGCTCCAGTGAATCATTCTGACTGGGATTCCCTCTCTTTGGCTAGTCAGTTACTTTTGCTGGATAAAATCCTGGACGATCCAATGGAGCGAGGTTGGCTCTTTCCCTTGGCAGAAGAGAAATTAAAAAGCTTGAGAGAAGGCAATTATAAAACTCAGGTTTTAAAATGTTATCTTTATAGGGCGTCCAGACAACCATGGAATCTATCGGATTCAGAATGGATCCTCAAGGCGCTGGATCAGTTGACATGGAATGAACTTACAAGCAAACAGTACCTGACAGCGATAGACCATCTTGTCCCCGATGTGAATAGTATCTGGGAGTCCTTGATTCTCACAGCGGTGCAATTGCAGGACAAAGGGAAGATCTATGCAGAGAAAATAGTAGACAGGCTCGACAAGGTGAAGGTGAAGAAGGGAAACTTAGCTCAATACGATACTCTAGGGGATCAGACTTATTACTCCGCGATGGCTTTTTTGGTGGGGTACAACCCAAGAGGGGATTCTCAACTAAAGAAACGCATTGAATTTCATCGAGAGGGATTGCAAAATGCGTTGGAGAATATAACGGGTAAAATGAAAGATTACGACTCGGTCCTCTTTGGTCTCCTCAATCAGTCTCCTTATTTGGACAAAGAAAACTTTTTGGAGTTTTGGAGACTCATCGAAAAACTGTCAGCTCTTTATACCATTACCTATCAAGAAGCCAAGCATTATGAGCAGGTGTTTTCTTTCATCCACCAGCGGGATCTTAAAGAATTACTTCCGGATGCGACCCATTGCCTACTTCTTTCGATTGCCGAAAAGAAACCACAACAGATCGGAGAGTTTTTGAACGCGGTCAAAGCAAAGCTCCCAGAGGCGATTCGGCTGGAGTTTGAGGTTTCTCTTTATTTTCAGTATCGTTATCCTACCTTTCAGTGGAAATTCAACAAAGAGGTATCTGAATGGGTAACAGAGTATGGATTCCAGGAGATACCCCCCACGATTCAACAAGAAGCAGAGCAGTGGTTAAGAGATCATATCCAGACAGACCCAGATGCCCAAAGGGTCAAAAATCAGTTAGTCATTACCTTAAAGCATGAAATCGGCGATATCAAAAGAGACTTTGGCAGTTTTCACTTTTTAGAGTTTCCTGTAGAAGGAATAAACTTAAAAGCCCGTTATGCCGCTTCCCTTTGGAGAAAGCAGATGCAGAGCTTATGGCTATTCAAAAAGTGGCCCACCGCACAAGAAACATATATCTCCCGTAATCAAGAGGCACTCAAGAACCTGAATCAGTGTCTCAAGACAATCACTTCCATGGATGACCGCATTCGATTGAGCGATGAGGATACTGAAAAAATATTTCCTAATGGGGAGCTAATTTTAGACAGCCTCCAGTTATATCTTAGACACCCCACTAGCTGGATCACACTTTGGGTCCTAATGACAGGATTAGTCTCCTTCTGGACAAGGTACGAGTCGAATAAGAAATGGGGAGAGTTTTTATCTTTTGCGAATGACTTGTGGGGAGAAGTGAAAGAAGAGAAGAAGGAGTACGAAATCAAGGGCCCGGGTTTTGCCATTGTGGCGGATCCAGAAGGGGTATGGCAGAAGTTGCTAAAGAGCTCCCCCAGAAAATTGCGAAGGTTCTTCCATCAGCATCCTCTTTCCACCGATGAGAAGGCGTTATTTCTGACGTTACTTTACGCAGAGTACTCTCTCCTCCAAGGGAGATTGGGAATGACTGAGGAGTCCTTTCGCAAAGAGTTGCTTCAGGGACTGAAGCGCTTACTTCTGGTGCCAGAGATCAAAGCGGCATTAGCCAATAAAAGGATCGCTAGAGATTTGAACCTGATGGATTACGACATCCGATGGCGGGAATTATATGAGGATCGGCAAGTGCGAGTCCATGTTCCCCTAATGATCCAAATTTTAGGCTATGTAAAAGCTTATGCCCCTGTTTCCCGAAAGAAACTAAAGGAAGTTGCGGGGAACGAGAGTAGAATAGGTCCTTTAAATCCTTCTCTCCCCCAGATCAAGAAAGAAGATCAAACCCTGTTTGAAGAGATAAACCATGTGATGATCCAACTAGCGGGAGAAGGGAGATTGAGTCAAGCGGCCCAAGAGGGAAGGGCCCTGGTTCTTAAAACAGAGGATCTCGCAGACGGGATGAGACTGGAAGACGGTTCCCACCTCGGTAGTTCAGATACCATTTTGGTTCCCTCAGAGAAGAGGTTGCTTGAGTTCGGTGTATTCCCAGTGGGAGGGCGTTCTCAGACGGATCCTCAATTAAAACGGAGCATAGCGGAAATTAAGAGTGTATTAGGAAAAATCACTCCAATGCCTGTGGGGGGAACCTATACCTTGCAGAAGATCCGTGAGTCACTCCTCAAAAATCAGATGGACCATGTTATTATTTCCTCTCATGGCTCTTATGTCAGTGTGGGGTATATGACAAAGGAGAATGAACAAGTGTTAGG
>CAYJQR010000011.1:0-25007 GCA_964372345.1 uncultured Planctomycetia bacterium
GGGGGTCTGGGGGAAGGAATTTTTGCCCGCCTGCTCACCGCGCCGAAGGCGCGGCAGGGGTGGGAAGCGGCTCGTTCCTGCGTCAGCAGGAAGGCAAAGCCCGCAAAAATTGATTCCTTAATTGAAAATTTTTTTGCGCGCGCCCATTAAAAGAAAAAGAAATTTTTGCGGGCTTTGTCCGCCGTCAGGCGGCGAGCCGCTGGGCGGGATTTATGCCCGTCAGGGCAGAAATTGTTGCTCAAAAAAGGTTCGTGCTTCGTTCAGTAATTGCGACCATAAATATCGTCGCTTGTGAAACGTCATTCGTCTTGCTGATTTGTCTTTGAATACCATTGTTAAGATCGAGAACGGAGCCAATCAAAACCCGACCATTGAAACACTGACTAAGATTGCCAAAGCGTTAGAAGTCGGGGTTGATGATTTAATCAAATAAACTTATGACAAAAGCACCACAAAACATTTCTGAAAGAATAAACGCGCTTGCCTCCAAGTATTCCCAAACCCTTAAAACGGTAATGGACGCAAGGATTAGCGAAATGGAAGCAGATGATAATTCCCATTACCTACTTTACAGAGTTTTAGGCATAACAGACGCGGAAGGAAAACTCATTGATGAATACCAAAATAAGGGTCGGTTTTTATACAAATATGCCGGTTCATTTTTGGAGGAAGCAGCCATTCTCTGTTTTGAGGAAAAGTTTCCAAAGGCAAAAAGAAAATTAAGGATACCCAACAAGTTAGGTAGTCGTCCTACTACTTTTGAGATTGATTGTTTGGTAGGCAAGGAAGCGTTTGAAATCAAATGGCGAGATGCCACCACGGATGGGGATCATATAACCAAAGAACATACCCGCATCAAGAATATAAAGAATGCGGGTTATAAACCTATTCGAATCATGTTTTACTACCCGAATAGAAAACAAGCAATACGGATACAAGAAACTTTAAAAACCATCTACACTGGCGTTGGGGGTGAGTATTATTTCGGGAAAGGAGCCTGGGAAATTATAAAAAAGAAAACAGGCGTTGATTTGCTCGACATTTTAGAAAAAATAGCCATTACCAGAACAAAAAAATTATGATACTTCAAGGAGATTGTCTAAAGGAACTCAAAAAAATAGACGATAAGTCCGTTGATTTAGTTTACCTCGATCCTCCTTTCTTTACGCAAAGGAAACACTCTTTGAAATCGCGGGACGATTCAAAAGAGTACTCTTTTGAAGATACTTGGGAAAGCATTGAGAGCTATAAAAAGTATATCCAAGAAAGGCTTGCTGAATGTAAAAGAGTTCTTAAAGATAGTGGCAGTGTTTTTTTGCATTGTGACAGGACTGCTTCCCACTTTCTCCGCATTGCTCTTGATGAAGTTTTTGGCATACCCAATTTTCAGAGTGAAATTATCTGGTCATATAAAAGATGGTCAAATGCCAAAAAGGGGTTACTCAATTCCCATCAAATAATTTATTTCTACAGTAAAACTCCACATTTCAAGTTTAATAAATTTTTTGAGGCCTACTCCCCGACAACGAACATAGATCAAATCTTCCAAAAAAGAGTGCGTGATGAGAATGGAAAAACCAAGTACAAGAAAGCGGAAAATGGCGACTATGAATTGATGGACCAAAAAAGTGGCGTGCCACTAGCAGATGTATGGGAAATTCCATACCTGAACCCAAAAGCAAATGAAAGGGTGGGCTACCCTACGCAAAAACCAATCATTCTGCTGGAAAGAATAATTCAACTTGTAACTGATAAGGGAGATGTTGTACTCGATCCATTTTGCGGAAGCGGGACGACTCTTGTTGCTGCCACACTACTTGATCGAAAATATATTGGAATTGATATATCTCAAGACGCGATTGAATTAACAAAAAAAAGATTAGCGAATCCTGTTAAATCCGATTCTCTTTTGCTCAAAAATGGCAAAGATTCTTATTTGAATCAGGATAAAGATATTCTAGGAATTTTGAAGACAATAGAAGCGGAGCCAGTGCAGAGAAATAAAGGTATTGACGGGTTTCTGAAAATCAAAAATGCCATGAGGCCTGTACCCGTCAGAATCCAGCGCAAATCGGAAAGTTTAGAAAATGCAAAAAACCTCTTGCTGAAAGCGAGCAAGAAAAATGGCTTTAAATTAGCGGTCTTATTAAAGACTAACGACAATATAGAATCAACTCTATTTAACTTTCCAGAAGTAGAAAACAAAAATCTTTTTATCCTTGAGAGTGTTTCAATGATTCCTAGCTTAAAAAACAAACTCGAAATGCTCGTATGATTTTAATACATTTATGGCTCGGCGCTTGAGGCCCCGCCGCCTGAAAAAAATCGCCGTAACTCTTCTATTCTCTTGATTTTTCACCTCTTTTTGAGCTAAAATACCTTCCTTATGTCAGCGTCAAAAAAAGTTTACATCGGGATCCTTGGCTGCGGCACGGTCGGGTCAGGGGTCGTTCACGCTCTTCTGTCGCGCAAGGGGCTTCTGGCCAGACGGTCAGGAGTGGAACTTATTTTAAAACAAGTTGTTACAAAGAATCCCTCCGCGAAGCGTCCCCTTAAAATACCCCGTTCGTTATTGAGTTCCTCGGTGGACAAGGTTTTGAACGATCCCAAGATTGACATCGTGGTCGAACTGATCGGCGGGATTCATCCGGCAAAAGAATATATTCTTAGGGCGCTCCGAAGCGGAAAGCACGTGGTGACTGCCAACAAGGCGCTCCTTGCCGAAGAAGGAGAAGTTTTATTTGCCGCGGCGAATAAAGCGGGGCGCGAACTTTATTTTGAAGCGAGTGTTGGCGGGGGAATCCCAATTGTGAAAGCGATCCGGGAGGGGTTCATCGGCAATCATCTGGAAGCGATCTACGCCATCATCAACGGAACTTCCAATTATATTTTGACTCAAATGGCGCAGGAGGGGTCGGAGTTTCGTGAAGCGCTCCTGGAAGCGCAGAAGAGAGGGTACGCGGAGCGGAATCCCTCTCTGGATATCAACGGGAATGACGCGGCGCATAAGCTGGCGATTCTTTGCTGGCTCGCTTTCGGACGCCCGATCCCATTGAACCAAATTTACACCGAGGGAATTTCCCGCGTTACGGCTAATGATCTTCGGTACGCGCGCTCTCTCGGCTATTCAGTAAAGCTTTTGGCCATCGGCAAACAGGAGAGAGGAAAAATTGAGGCGCGGGTTCACCCGACGTTAATTCCCGAAGAGCATCTATTAGCTTGGGTGAAAGGGGTCTATAACGCGATCTATCTTCGGGGGGATATGGTAGGGAAATCGCTTCTCTACGGCCGCGGCGCCGGTCAGATGCCGACGGCAAGCGCCGTTCTGTCGGATCTCGTGGATCTCGCCAGAAACGTCGCTCATGGCGTCCCTCAGAGAATGTCGGCGTCGTTATCGAGCGCGGCTTCACTGGGGGTCAAGCCGATGAGTGAAGTTCGCTCGCGCTATTACATACGGATTCTCGCGGAAGACAAACCAGGAGTTCTCGCGCAAGTGGCTCGGATTTTAGGAAGACATCAAATCAGCATCGCCAGTGTCATTCAGCAGGAGAAAATTCATTCTCACCTGCTTCCGGTGGTGATGATGACCCATCAAGCGGTGGAGAAGGAGACGCGGGGAGCGATCCGCCAAATAGACCAGTTAAAAAGTATCCGGGGAAAAAGTCTTGTGATCCGTGTTGAGGAGGCGGATCTGTGAGCGACAGCGGCTGGCAAGGGATTATCACGCAATACCGGGATTTTCTGCCGGTGAATAGCCACACGCCGATTGTCACGTTAAATGAAGGGAATACGCCTCTTCTTTTCTCCAAGGAACTCAGTAAAAGAATCGGCGCCGGCGCGGAGGTTTATTTAAAATACGAAGGGACCAACCCGACGGGATCGTTTAAAGATCGCGGGATGACCCTGGCCGTTTCAAAAGCGAAAGAGATCGGCTCCAAGACCATCATCTGCGCCTCGACTGGAAATACTTCCGCCGCGGCCGCCGCTTATGGAGCGAGAGCCGGAATCAGATGCGTTGTCTTAATCCCCAAAGGGGCGATCGCGATGGGAAAACTCGCGCAGGCGCTGATCCATGGAGCCACGGTTTTAGCGGTGGATGGAAATTTTGACGAAGCGCTGGGAATTGTCCGGGAGATTACTCAGCGGTATCCGATGACTTTGGTTAATTCCCTCAATCCGTTCCGGATTGAGGGACAGAAGACGGGAGCTTTTGAGATCTGCGATCAACTGGAGGAAGCGCCGGATTTCCATTTGATGCCGGTCGGAAACGCCGGCAACATCACCGCTTATTGGAAAGGATATAAGGAATATCGGAAGCGGGGGAAAACTAGAAATCTTCCGCGCATGTTAGGATTTCAAGCGGCGGGAGCGGCGCCGATTGTTCTCGGTAAACCGGTTGAGCGTCCCCAAACGATTGCCACGGCGATTCGCATCGGCAATCCGGCCAGCTGGAAGGGAGCTCTCGCGGCTCGGGATGAGTCAGAGGGTTTGATTGACGCGGTGACCGACGCCGAGATTATCGCGGCGTACCGCTTGGTTGCCGAGACGGACGGTCTTTTCGTGGAGCCGGCGTCGGCCGCTTCGATTGCCGGGTTGCTTAAGTTGGCGCGGAAGAAATATTTTAAGAAAAATTCAAAAGGACCTATTCGAATTGTCTGCGTGCTGACAGGACACGGGTTAAAGGATCCCGACCGGGCGATCCAAACGATTCCAAAACCTAAAGTGATTCCGCCAAAGATGGAGGCGGTGTTAAAGGCGATTCAATGAAATATATAATCATCGTCGGCGACGGCATGGCCGATTATCCCCTGCCGGAATTAGAGGAGAAGACGCCGCTGGAGGTGGCAAAGACTCCCAACATGGACTGGCTTGCCTCAAAAGGAGAAGTCGGGATGGCGCGTACCATTCCTCCCAAGATGACGCCGGCCAGCGACGTTGGAAATCTCTCTATTCTCGGTTACGACCCCCGCCAATATTACTGCGGGCGCGCTCCCCTGGAAGCGGCGAATATGGGAATTGAGTTAGCGCCGGATGAAGTCGCTTTTCGGTGTAATTTAATTACCGCCGATAAAGATATTTTAGTGGACTACAGCGCCGGTCATATTTCAAGCCAGGAAGCGAAGGTTTTGATTAATTCGCTGAACGAAGAGATGGGGAGAGAAGGAATCCGTTTTTACGCGGGGGTCAGTTACCGGCATTTGTTGATCTTAAAAACCACAAAGTATTCGGCAAAGACATTGGCGGCGATCGAGTGTACTCCTCCCCATGATCTGACCGGAAAAAATTTCCGGAAATCACTCCCCAAAGGGGAAGGAGCGGATCTGCTGATAGAATTGATGGAGAAGGGTCGAAAAGTCCTCAAGGATCACGAAATCAACCGGGTCCGGGTGGATCTCGGAGAAAATCCGGCGACCATGATCTGGTTATGGGGGCAGGGGCAGGCGCCGCGGATCCCCTCGTTTAAAGAAAAATACGGTTTAACCGGCGGAGTGATTTCAGCGGTTGATTTGATTAACGGAATCGGGCGGATCATCGGTTTTGAAGTGATTAAAGTTCCCGGCGCGACAGGGTATTACGACACTAACTACGAAGGGAAGGCGGAGTACGCGTTGGAGGCCTTAAAGACAAAAGACTTGGTTTTAGTTCATATCGAAGCGGCCGATGAAGCCGGCCATAACGGCGATCTGCGGGAAAAGATGTCCGCGATCGAAAAAATTGACCGGTTAGTGATTGGCAAAATCATGGAGGGATTGAAGGGGGTAGAGCACCGGATCCTGGTGATGCCGGATCATCCGACGGCGGTGGCGCAGAAGACTCATACGGCGGATGAAGTTCCTTTTGTCATCGCGGGAACGGGTGTTGCCTCCAACGGCGCCCCTAGTTACAGCGAGGCGGCAGGCAAAGCGACCGGTCTCTTTTTAGAGGAAGGATATCGAGTAATGGAGCGGCTGGTGAGTAAGACGCCAAGACCACAGTCCACAGTCCATAGTCCATAGACAAAAAGATGAAAACCCTCATCGTCCAAAAATATGGCGGCAGTTCAATAGCCAACCCGGAGAGAATCAAAAACGTCGCCAAGAGAGTAGCGCGGTATAAAGAAAAGGGCCATTCGCTGGTGGTGGTTGTTTCCGCGCTTGGAGACACTACCGATGCACTACTGGATCTCGCGGGTCAGATTGCGGAAAATCCGCAGGACCGTGAGTTGGACATGCTTCTGGCGACGGGAGAACAAATTTCGATGGCGCTATTGGCGATGGCGATTCATTCACTAGGCCATGAGGCCATTTCTTTCACCGGCGCTCAAGTGGGGATCGTTACCGATGCTTCTCATACTAAAGCTCGAATCCTTGACATCAATTCCAAACGGATTGAGCAGGAATTGGCCAAAGACAAAATTGTGATTGTGGCCGGGTTTCAAGGAGTCACAATGAATCAAGATATCACAACATTAGGGCGGGGGGGGTCTGATTTGACAGCCGTTGCTCTAGCGAAAACGCTGAAAGCGGCGGTGTGCGAAATCTACACCGACGTGGATGGTGTTTACACAACGGATCCGCGGATTGTTCCCAACGCGCGGAAACTGGAACGGATCAGTTACGAGGAGATGCTGGAGATGGCGTCTCTTGGTTCTCAAGTGATGCAGGCGCGCTCCATTGAAGTCGCCAAGAAATTCGGCGTGACGATTCATGTGCGGTCCAGTTTTCACGATCGAGAGGGAACTCTAATCTCAGAGGAGGTCAGTTCCATGGAAGAGGTATTGGTCAGCGGGGTCAGTTTGAACAAAAAGGAAGCCAAAGTGACCGTGTGTGATGTGCCGGACAAACCGGGTGTTGCCGCCAAAATTTTCGGCGATGTGGCCAAAGCGGACGTCAACGTGGACATGATCGTTCAAAACGTCAGCCGGACAGGGCAGACTGATATTTCGTTTACCGTTGACAGCGCTGAGTTGAAGAAGGCGATGAAGTCGGTGAAAAAAGTCGCTAAAGAAGTGGAAGCCGGACAGGTAACCAGTGATGAAGATATCGCGAAGGTCTCGATTATCGGCGTCGGGATGAGAAGCCATACCGGCGTCGCGGCAAAAATGTTTGAGGTGCTGGCTTCAAAGAAAATCAATATTGAAATGATTTCCACCTCAGAGATTAAAATCTCTATTTTAATTCGTAAATCGAACGCCGACGAGGCGGTCAGAGCGTTACATGACGCGTTTGAATTGGGAAAAAATAAGAAATGAAGATCACTCTCTACGACACCACCTTACGCGACGGCACCCAAGGCGAAGGGATTTCTCTCTCCGTCAACGATAAGCTCCGTCTTGCCCAGCGGATGGATGAGTTCGGCGTCCACTATATCGAGGGGGGATGGCCGGGGTCGAATCAAAAGGACGCCGAGTTTTTTCAGAAGGCGAAGAAACTCAAATCCAAAAATGCCAAACTCGCCGCTTTTGGGAGCACCCGGCGGGCTGACCTTTCTGCCGGCGAAGACCCAAACCTAAAAGCGCTTCTGAAAGCCGAAACCAAAACCGTCACGATCTTTGGCAAAAGCTGGGACCTTCATGTTAAGGAAGTGTTCAATATTCCGTTAGAAAAAAATGTGGAGATGATCCGTGATTCGGTGCAGTTTCTTAAAAAAAATGGACGTGAAGTCATTTATGACGCCGAACATTTCTTTGATGGGTATCGTCATAACGCGGAATACGCGTTATCCACGCTAAAAGCGGCGCAGGAAGCCGGGGCCGATCTAATCTGCCTTTGCGATACCAATGGCGGGATGATCACTCACTGGATCACTGAAATTGTCGGCGACGTTAAACGACATATCTCTAAACCATTGGGAATCCATGTTCATAACGACTCCGACATGGCGGTCGCCAATTCGATTGCCGCGGTCGAAGCCGGTTGTTCGCAGGTACAAGGAACGATCAACGGCATCGGCGAGCGGTGCGGGAACGCTAATCTTGTTTCGGTCATCGCCAATTTAAAACTGAAGTTGGGAATGGACTGTCTACCGGACGAAAAGTTAAAACAGTTAACGGAACTTTCCTATCTTGTCAGCGAGATCTGCAATCTGCGCCATCCAAACAGTCTCCCTTACGTTGGAGGGAGCGCGTTTGCCCACAAGGGGGGAGTCCATATTGACGCGGTCAGAAAAAATCCGCAGACGTATGAACATATCCATCCGGACAAGGTTGGCAACACCCGGCGTGTCCTAATTTCAGAGCTGGCGGGGCGGACCAGCATCACGCTGAAAGCGAAAGAACTCAATCTTGATCTGCAGAAAAAGGATCCAAAGACTCAAAAAATCCTCAAACTGATCCAAAAGTTAGAGAACAAAGGGTATCAGTTTGAAGCGGCGGAAGCTTCGTTTGAGTTATTGGTCCGCAAAGCGATTAAAAAATATAAGCCCTTCTTTGAATTAAAAGGATTCCGCGTTGTCATTGATCGCAGCGGCGGCAAATTAACTTGCGAGGCCTCTATCAAAATCAAAGTGGACGGGGTCGAAGAACATACCGCCGCCGAGGGAGACGGACCGGTCAACGCCCTCGATAAAGCGCTCCGTAAAGCTTTGGAGCGGTTTTATCCCAGCTTATCCAAGATGCGTCTTACTGACTTCAAAGTCCGCGTCCTGGATGAGAAAGCCGGCACCGCCGCCAAGGTCCGCGTTCTCATCCAGTCCCAGGATGAAAAAGATTCATGGGGAACGGTCGGCGTTTCCGAAAACGTCATCGAAGCGAGCTGGCTGGCGCTGGTGGACAGCGTGGAGTATAAACTGCTGAAAGATCAAAGGAAGTAGGCGGGTTTTTACAACGATTCTTCCAGAAGAGGGATTTTTCTTCGCGCGGCCCGCGCGATGTCATCAATAAAAATTGTTTCCCGATCCAGTAAGTCCCTCAGGATTCCATTGATTTCGTGCTCCTCGTCAGCGTTTAGGTTTATTAGAGCGCCGTCAGGTTGCGTTTTCACCAGGACAAATTCGTCCAGAGCGCCGTTCTGGTAGGTTTTCACGGAAACCTTAAGGATGTTAATTCCGTATCGCTCAGAAAGTACGCGGGCGATGACGTGAAGAAGCCCGATTCGATCGGGAGTCTTAATCGTCATGACACTGGCTTCTTTTCCTTCTTCGACCTGTCCTTTGGGGAAATCAATTCGAGTCGGTTCGATGACGACATTTCCGCCAACCCTATCAAAACGGTAAACCCGCCCATTCCTGGCAAAGATATTTTCAATAGAAATTCCTAGTTCTATAGCCATTGTTAAGTCCCTTTGCAGATTTTGCTGGAATGATTCGATATCATCCGCCGGAGTCATTCGATATCCAAAGAAACGGTCAAAGATAACGCCATCCGGCGTGTTAATTTCCGCCCCTACAATATTAATGCCATTGGCCGCTAAGACTCCGCTCATTCTCGCAAGAAGGCCGGGATGGTCGGTATTAATTCCCATGAGTATTTCAAGGAATGTCTCGTGGCCTGATTGATAAGTGGAAAATTGAGCCAGGGCGGCGTCTAGTTTTTTTGTTTTTAGAACTTCCATGTGTCTTAAGAAAATGATTTGCGCGATCATTTGTTCCGGGATCAAACTCCTTAAGTAGTAACCAGAGAACTGAGAAGCATAGTGGCGGTAGAGAGCATGGAAATTGACGGTGAAATCTCGCCGGATCTCTTGTTGTATCGCTTCAGTTTTTAATTCCTCTGTTGGAATGGAGTCAAAATAAGTTTTTAAATGAGCGTTGAGTCTTTTTAGCTCTTGTCTCACGGTGTTCTCGTTCTTGGCATGAAAAGCGATTTTTTCCTTTTCCTGTTGAGCCATCCATTCTTGTAAAACGTCCGACGCGCGGCCGTTGCTTTCCTTCAGGCGGCGTAAGGCGTGGAAGGTGTTATCCAAACGATCAATCGCGGAAGGATGTTCCGCGCGGAGTATCTCGATTTTTCGCGAAGGGTCAACCCCCAATTTATCGCCGTAAGAAATTAAATACAGAAGGTTCAGTCCTGTGAGGGAAAGACCTGGATCATTAGCAAAATCAAGGATTCCCGAGAGGAAAGTATCTTGTGAATAACGAGACTGGCTGATCGCGTTTAACTGCATGTGATTTCTTACTAACCACTGTATCAATCCGACGTTAACAGGAAAAGCCGTATGGAAAGGGGCAAGCGCCTGCGGGACTGTATATTGTGCGGCATAAGTGGCGTGCCCAGCGGTAAAACTACGATGTTTCCCTTTTGCTGAATCGTGTAATAAAACAGATAAACGCAAAATCAAAATTAATTCCGGATTCTTTCGAGTTTCTATAAAGAGATCCTTGACTTCTTGGAGCGCCGGATCCTCCTGCTCTGGCAGGTGTTCTAAGGTATCCAGCACGTAAAGAGTATGAGTATGGACCGCGAGGCGATGGTTTGGTTCTGTGAAGAGCCCTTTTATATTTTTAAATTCTGGAAAGATAATTGACAAAAGTCCGATTTCATTCATTCGCCAAAGAGTGTAAGAAACATCGGAATCCAGTTTTAAGATATTCAAGAAGTCTTGCCGTGTTTTAGCGGTGTTAAATTTTTGTGGATGCTCAGTAACCGCTTTTCTTGCCGCTTCCAAGATTTCACTGCTAGGGCGTATTTCTTTCGCGGCCGAATGGTAAAAGAGAGTCAATATCTTTTCTGGTTGTGAAGCGAACAGTTCTTCTGCGGAAATCCCTTGCCGAGCGCTGATTTGGTGAACGGGGCTGTTGATAAAGCCGAATGAATGAGAAAAACGGACGCCGCTTCGTTCGACGACCTCAAAATCGTCGTCAATCTTTCCATCTTCAACAGAACTTACTTCGGGTGGAATTACTTTTTCGGCAAGATCCTTGAAGGCCCTGGCAAGAATCGTCAGGACTTTAGAAGTATTCTCATAATAGAGCGAATAAAAATAAGTCCTGAGTTCAAAATCATCAAGACCTGCTGCGCCGGGCAATTGGCCTCCGCGGATACATTCTTTGAGAAAATCATCCATGGCTCTTTGCGGTAATACGCGGAAATTTTTCCCTTCTTCTGGGTTAAAAGAAGCAAATCCTGAACCTGAAAGAAAAACAGGAATGAGAGCGCTGAAGAAATCATCAGCCCCCATGAGAAATTGACGCTCCTCTGCGGAAATAATCTTTTCCCGTTCAAGGAGGGCAAGCATGTTCTGCAGTTCCTCCTTTGATTCTACCCATTCCTTCCATTCTTTGTCAGGCAATCCTAGAGCATCGGGGCCATAAATGAGATTAAGGATTCTTTTAAGATAATCAAATTCCTTAGTACCGCCAACGCCGTCAATCACAGCGATGTCTCGTTGGCTGAGTGAAAGATGTCCCTCTTGTTCAAGGTAGCGCCTATTCCATTCGTCAAAAATCTTCGTTAACTCCCTTTTTTTGTCAGCAGGTAAAGCGCTGGCAGAGTTGGCAGCCGTTAATGCGGACGCAGGGCTTAAGGAATTAGGAGAGTGAGAAAACTCTCTTGGGAAGGCAAAATGAGAGAGAGAAACGGCAAAAATAACTCCTATTCGATAAAGAAGTTGTGTATGGCTGGAGGAGGGCATCGTAGAAGAAGTATACTTTATCCATTTTGCGTTTTCAAGCCAAATTCGGTATAATGCACCTCAGGTTACTTAATGTTTTATTTCTAAATGAGTTATGAATAATAAATCTGCAAGTAAAAGCCGCATTCGCTACACGGTGGATTCTCAAAACCGCCTTTACTCGTGGCTGACCGATTCAAGAGGGCGTTTGAGGGGTTCTAAAAGAATCTCCGAGGGGGAATGGAGAGTCGAAAACAATGAGTCTCTGGTATACCGCTTGCGGGAAAAAGGAATTCCCCCTCATCAGCGCGATATTTATTTTTCAGGGATTTGGTCATTGACAACGAACCACCAGCTTCGGTTGACATTAGATAGGAAAGAAACAGGACGTGCTAGTGATGAGTTGACACTGGCAGGAGCCATTGTCATTGCCGAAAAAGATGAAATCGGATTTGCCGTGACCACCAAGAATGAGGATGGCGTCTCTAAAGTACGCGTATTACGGCTCTCGGGAAAATGGCAAGCGGATGAGGAAAATCGGCTCCTCTTTCTGGTAGAGCGAGCTAGTGGCAAACACGATCCGTTGGCTTTCCAAGGAGCGTGGGAAATTGGAAGATATCATGAAATCATCTACCGCTATGAAACATGGGAGAGTGTCAAGGGCAAAAGGGTTCGACAGAGTTTCGCTCTGTTGGGACGATGGGAGATCACGGATCGCCGTCATCTGGTTTATCGTTTAGACAAAAGAGGAAAATCTATCCTGCAGTTTCGTGTTTCAATCGAAACTGCAACGTTGCGGGCGAAGAAAGGAGAAATCCGGTTTCAACTGGGAGCCGGTAAGACTTTCTCCAGGAAAACCGACAGGAATCCATTTGTTCTCTTTGGCAAATGGAAACTCAGCAAGGAGAGAAATTAGGTCTCGCCGTGACTTTTACCAAAGATTTACTGGCCAAATCAGGGCAGGCTTTCTTACGCCTGCGGCGGCAGGGGAGGGAAGCCGTCATCGAGGGGGGCTTGAGTTTCCCTTTCTGAATAATTCCGTGTTACTTGCCAAGATGGCTTAATGATGGTAAGCTATATATGGAGGGAAAAATTATGGCAGAAATGACTTCTAGCCGATTGAAGATGACGGTGGCTTTGCCTCCTTATTTGATTCGTCAGATGAAAGAATGGGTCAAAAAGGAAGAGTGGCCATCCCAGAGTCGTTTTGTGGAAAGAGCGGTGATGGATTTTTTAAATCACTTGCGCCATGAAAAACTTCGTCAGGAATTTAAACGGGCCGCTCGAGATCCCTTATTTCTGAAAGATATTGAAGAGACTCAGAAGGCCTTTCGAAATGCGGACAGACAAGCGGAACGGGGGATTCATTAGTGCTGACAGGTCCCTATCAATGGCGTGTTTTTGGAGTCCGGCTTGATCCGGTAAAAGGATCAGAGCAAGGCGTTCGGCGGCCCGTGCTGATTATCTCTAGCGAAGTGATGAATGAGAACTTACCGATTGTCACGGTGCTTCCCATCACATCTCTCAAGGAAGGAAGAAAGGTCTACTCTACAGAGATATTGCTAAAGAAAGGAACGGCGGGGCTCACCCTGGATTCAATCGTGATGGCTCATCAAATTCGGACGATCTCCAAAGGGCGTTTGGAAACAATCTACGGCGTTATAGATGATCTTTTTCTTCAGACCCAAATTATTCAGGGTCTGAAAATTCATTTGGATTTATGATCGAATCCTCCAAAGTTTATCAACCTAAAGAAGTTGAAGCAAAATGGTATCGTTTCTGGGAGAAGCAAGGTTATTTTCACGCCGAACCTCATCTCAAGAAAAAACCCTACAGTATTGTCATCCCGCCGCCGAACGTGACCGGAATTCTTCACATGGGGCACGCGCTTAATAACACCATTCAAGACATTCTGATTCGGTGGAAGCGGATGCAGGGATATGAAACTCTCTGGATGCCGGGAACCGATCACGCGGGGATTGCCACGCAGAATGTGGTGGAAAAAGCTCTCGCCAAAGAGGGGAAACGCCGCCAGGACTTAGGAAGAGAGGCCTTCGTGGAACGGGTCTGGAAGTGGAGAGAGGAGTACGGCTCGACTATTATCCAACAGCTTAAAAGACTCGGCGCTTCCTGTGACTGGGCTCGGACCCGCTTCACGATGGATGAAGGGTTGTCGGCAGCGGTGCAGGAGGTCTTCATCCGCTTGTATCACAAGGGGCTGATCTATCGCGGCAATTACATCATCAACTGGTGTCCGCGCTGTCAGACGGCGTTGAGCGATGAGGAGGCAGTGCGTCAGGAGGTAGAGGGAAAACTGTATTATATTCGCTACCCGATTAAAGGGGCTGGAAGCTGGAAGCTAGAAGCTGGGAGTAAAAGCTTGGTGCGAAAAACTCCCAGCTCCCAGCTCCTAGCTCCTAGCTTTGTCGTAGTGGCCACGACACGCCCAGAAACACTCCTCGGTGACGTGGCGGTGGCGGTGAATCCGAAAGACGAACGATTCCGGCATCTCAGAGGGAAAACGCTGATTCTTCCGGTCCTGGGACGCGAGTTAAAAATTATTGAAGACGATTTTGTGGATCCCGTTTTCGGGACCGGAGCGGTGAAAGTGACTCCTGCTCATGATCCTAACGACTTTGACATGGGACGCCGGCATGATCTGGAACCGATCAATGTCATGCATCCTGACGGGCGAATGAATGAAAACGCCGGCTCTCGGTATAGCGGTAAAGATCGGTTTGAGTGCCGTAAAGAGATCATAGAACAATTAGAACAAGAGGGATTATTAGAAAAGATTGAGAAACATCTTCATGCCGTAGGGCATTGCTATCGCTGTCATACCGTTGTGGAGCCGCGGTTATCCCTGCAATGGTTTGTCAGAATGAAACCGCTCGCTCAGCCGGCCATTCGTGCGGTTCAGGAGGAAAAGTTAAAATTTTATCCGGAACGGTGGACAAAGGTTTACCTGCAATGGCTGGAAAATGTTCGCGATTGGTGCATTTCGCGGCAGATCTGGTGGGGGCACCGGATACCGGTGTGGTACTGCCAAAACTGTCACGTAGGATGTACGTCGTACGTCGTACGTCGTACAGAAGAACAAGGAAAGTTTCACCCTCACCTTAGTCCTCTCCCCCCGCAGGGGGGAGAAGGGAGGATGAGAGGGGTGAATGTTCCTACCAAAGCAGGGGAAGTTCCGCAGAAATGCAAAGATTGCGGTTCCACTGATCTCGTTCAAGACGAAGATGTTCTCGATACTTGGTTCTCCTCATGGCTCTGGCCATTTTCAACGATGGGGTGGCCAGAAGGACAGAGGCAAGAAGCAAGAAGCAGGAAGCAAGAAAAAGATAATCAATTTCATGCCTCATGCATCATGCCTCCTGCTTCAAACTTATTGAACTATTTCTATCCCACTAACGCCCTCGTTACCGCGCCGGAGATACTCTTCTTCTGGGTGGCGAGAATGGTGATGGCCGGGTTTGAGTTTATGGGTGAAAGTCCGTTTTCGGACGTTTATCTGCATGGGACGGTTCGTGATACCACCGGCAAGAAAATGTCGAAGTCACTCGGCAACATCATTGATCCTCTGGATGTCATTGACCATGTCGGGGCTGACGCGTTACGGTTCAGTTTGATGTCCATGGCGGCGCAGGGGACGGATATCTATCTTTCGGAACAGAAGTTTGACATTGGACGAAACTTCGGCAACAAAATCTGGAACGCGGCGAGGTTTATTCTAATGAATATTAACGAAGCTAGAGGTTGGAAGCTAGAAGCTCTCCCTGACCGTTGGATCTTAAGTCGTCTTCAGGATACCATCCGTGACGTCACCAAAGCGCTTGAGGAATACCAGTTCAACGAGGCCAGCCGCTTGATTTACGAATTCTTCTGGAGCGATTTTTGCGATTGGTATATTGAGATTTCGAAATTAAGAAGTAAAGAAGAGGCGGTTCAGACAATTTTGATCACGGCGCTGGAGACAACGCTGCGTTTGCTCCACCCGATCATGCCGTTTATTACGGAGGAGGTTTGGCAGAAGTTAAAATCACAAATCACAAGTCTCCGCCAGAGGCGGATTCGCCTCCGGCGAAACAAGTCACAAGAAAAAGCGCCCAGCGCCCAGCGCCCAGCGCCTGGTTCCATTATGCTGGCGGAGTGGCCGAAGATTGACCAAGGGCTCATTGATCCACAGGCGGAAAAAGAAATGGCGTTTCTGATCGAAGTGATTACCTCTCTTCGGAATCTGCGGACGGAGTTTAATATCGGGTTAGACAAAAAACCGGGAGTTCTTATCAACGGCAAATCAAAAAATTCGCTTAAAACCATTCAGGATCATCAGGAAATCATTCAACGATTCGCTAACCTGTCTGAGATTTGCTATGATGTTCACGAAAAACCAGCCAAACAGGTTGCCATAGCAGTGGCGGGTGATCTAGAAATTTACCTGCCGTTGGAAGGAATAATTGATTTAGAGGTTGAGAAAAAGCGGCTTACCAAGCAGATAGATGAAATAGAGCGAGAATTGAAAGCGGTGAAGGGACGATTAGAGAATAACGCATTCGTTGAAAAAGCACCGAAGGATGTGATTGATGGAGAAAGAAAGAAACAAAAGGATTTAGAGGAGAAAAGAGAACGGCTCAAAAGGCATTTAGCGAGTCTATGACAGAAAATACATGAATAGCTTAATGCAAAAAGAGGTTCGGCAACTGATTCAATTCGCTCTCAAGGAAGATCTCGGAACAGGGGATATTACGACTCAAACCATCATCCCTTCCTCAAAGAAGATCCAAGCGGTCATTACTGTCCAGGAACCGGCTGTTGTCGCGGGAAGCGAAGTCGCTGTCGCTGTTTTTCGCGCGCTCGATCCAAAAATTCAGGTTCATGTTCTTGCGGAAGATGGAAAGAAGGTTAAAGCGGGGGAGCGGATTCTCAGGTTAAAAGGCAAGGCCGGCGCCATTCTTTCCGGTGAGAGGGCGGCTCTTAATTTTCTCTCGCGTCTTTCTGGCGTAGCTGCTTTAACCTCTCAATTCGTTAAAGCCGTCAGTCCCTTGCAAACCCAAATTTTGGATACACGTAAAACAACGCCGGGGTGGCGCGCGTTAGAAAAATACGCGGTGCGAACTGGCGGGGGAAATAATCACCGACAAGGGTTATTTGATCAAATTCTAATCAAGGATAATCATCTGGATATCCTTCAAAGGAATAGAAAATGGAAGGGAAATCGAAAAAGATTCTGGGATGAACTCTTCCGGGAAATTCGTACCAAGAATAAAAAATACAGGGTGATTGAGACAGAGGTGCATCGGTTTAGCGACCTGCCACTGGTTCTTGCTAATCACCCTGACTGGATTCTCGTGGATAATTTTACGCCGGCGCAAGTCAGAAAAGCAGTCGTCTTGCGCGACCAAATCGCCCCGAATGTCCTCATGGAGGCCTCCGGCGGCGTCACCATGGAAAACGCCCGCCAATACGCCCGGACCGGCGTGGATGCCCTGGCCATCGGGCGATTGACTCATTCGGCGAAAGGAATTAACTTCTCACTGGAAATTGCCTAATTAGACGATCGTACCCGTCCTAAAGAAAATTTTATCTGGAGCGCAAGAATTTCCTCTCCGGTTGCGTCATATGAATAGAGGAACAAGATATTTTGATTGACGCAACCCATTACCGCAAGGTATACAAAAGGAGAGACGCCATGGCAAAGAAGAAATCCATTCCCAATACCCCGAGTGAACAACACCGCTTTGAAATTCTCTTAGAGGAGATCAGGAGCCAACTGAAGCTCGTTTGTGAGAATGTGTTAACGACAAATGAGCGGCTCGGCCGCCTTGAGACCAGGATGGATCGTCTTGAAACCAGAATGGATCACCTTGAAGTCGAAATGGGACGGATGCGCAAGGAATTCTATCAATTTGTCAGCAATGTCCATGCCGAATTAAGCGGTCGGATTGACGGCTTGAGCGGTCGGATTGACGGCTTGAGCGGTCGGATTGATGGCCTGAGTGATCGAGTTGATGGCCTGAATGGTCGAGTTGATGGCCTGAGTGATCGAGTTGATGGCCTGAGTGATCGAGTTGATGGCCTGAGTGGTCGAGTTGATGGCCTGAGTGATCGAGTTGATGGTATCAGTGGCCAGGTTAACACCCTCAGTGGACAGGTCAGTGAAGTAAAAGAAATCCTAATTGCCCACGATCGGCGGATTGGCACGCTAGAACACACCTAACCCCCCCTATGATCCCACCACCTGCTTTTGTTCCATCACAAAATGGTGACGGAACAGATTCACTTTCTGTGAATCAATCCCACTACCTTGAACAGAGAGTGGGCATCAGGCAAGGTAGTGGGATAAAGCAGGTGGTGGGATGAGTGGTTTTCAGCTTGTTTCTTCTTTTCAACCGGCGGGTGATCAGCCCAAGGCGATTGAGCAATTAAACCAAGGGATCCTCACAGGGAAAAAATACCAAACGCTTCTGGGGGTGACTGGCTCCGGCAAGACCTTTACGATGGCTCATGTCATCGCTAAAATAAACCGTCCAACGCTGGTAATTTCTCCGAACAAAACCCTTGCCGCTCAACTTTATTCGGAGTTCAAAGAATTTTTTCCTCATAGCGCCGTCGAATATTTTGTCAGCTACTACGATTACTACCAGCCGGAGGCCTATATTCCGACGACCGATATTTATATCGAGAAAGATTCTTCGGTCAATGATGACCTGGACCGTCTGCGGTTGGCGGCGACAAGCGCTTTGCTGGCTCGCAGGGATGTCGTTATTGTGGCAAGCGTTTCCTGTATCTATAGCTTGGGATCACCACAGGAATATAAAGAACTGCTGGTATTTCTTGAAGTAGGACAAGAAACTCCCCGCAAGGAAATTTTGCGGCAACTGGTGGTGAACCGGTACGACCGCAACGACACCGATTTTCATCGGGGGATTTTTCGCGTGCGGGGAGAAGTGGTCGAGATCTATCCCGCTTATGAAGAGAAGGCGCTCCGTCTGCAATTTGACGGAGACCGAATCTCTAGGATAGAGGAAATTCATCCTCTCACCGGCGATGTGATGAACGTTTTGGAGAAAGCAGCCATCTATCCAGCGACACACTTTGCCGCCTCTCAGGATCGGGTTGAAGAAGCGTTGGTCCGTATCGAACAGGAATTGATCGTCCGTTTAAAAGAACTGAACTCCAATGGAAAACTGCTGGAAGCGCAGCGCTTGGAACAGCGGACTCGTTATGATATGGAAATGCTTAAAGAGGTCGGTTATTGCCATGGCGTGGAGAATTACTCGCTTCATTTAAGCGGGCGTCCAACGGGATCGCGTCCGTACTGTCTGGTTGATTATTTCCCGGAGGATTTTCTGTTGATCATTGACGAGTCTCATGTCACGGTTCCCCAAATCGGAGGAATGTACCAGGGCGACCGGTCCCGCAAAGAGACGCTGGTGGGGTACGGATTTCGTCTTCCCTCCGCTTTAGATAATCGTCCGCTCAAGTTTGAAGAATTTGAATCGCTGATGAAACAAATCGTTTTCATTTCGGCGACTCCGGGTCCTTATGAATTGGAGAAATCAAGAGGAGAAATCGTCGAGCAAGTTATTCGTCCGACCGGATTGGTGGATCCGGAGATCCATGTCCGGCCGATTGAGGGACAGATTGACGATTTGATTAAGGAAATTCGCCAGCGCGCCGCCAGAAAAGAGAGAATCCTCGTGACAACGCTGACCAAACGAATGTCCGAAGATCTCTGTCGTTACCTGCAGGATCTGAAACTGCGGGTCAAATATCTTCATTCGGAGATTGACGCGATTGAACGGGTTCAGATTTTACGCGATTTGCGGCTGGGAAAGTTTGACTGCCTGGTAGGGATTAACTTATTAAGAGAGGGATTGGATCTCCCGGAAGTTTCTCTAGTGGCGGTGCTGGACGCGGATAAAGAGGGATTTCTGCGTTCCGAAACTTCATTGATTCAAACTTCAGGACGAGCCGCGAGAAATCTGAATGGTTTGGTTATTTTTTACGCGGATCAGGTGACTGGCTCCATGCGGCGGGCGATCAGCGAATCGAATCGCCGGCGAAAGATTCAGCAGGAGTATAATAGAGAACACGGCATCACGCCCCGCGGAATCGAGAAGGCCATCCGCGAGGGACTGGTGGCGGAGAAGAAAGCCGAAGAAGTGGTTGTCTCCGCGGCCAGAGAATCCATTGAGGAATATGAGGTTCGCACGGTCATCAGCGATCTCCAGCGCGAGATGGAACTAGCGGCGCGGAATCTGCAGTTTGAGAGAGCGGCGTATTTCAGGGATCAGATAAAAAAATTAAAAAAATGACCGAAGACCAACTACTTGACCTGCTTCGCCAGAACCAATCCGGTTTCCTCTCCGGCGGTGAGATGAGCCACAAACTGGGAGTTTCGCGCACGGCGATCTGGAAACATATCGAGCATTTGCGCAAACTCGGCTATGAGATCGAGGCCCAGCCGCACCACGGTTATCGGCTTGTCTCTATCCCGGACCGGCTCATCCCTGAGGAGATTCGCTTTGACTTGAATACACGATGGATGGGGCAAAAGATTGTTTCCTATGAAGAGACCGGTTCGACTAATGATGTGGCCGCGAAATTGGCCGCCCAAGGAATGCCGGAAGGCACGGTTATTTTTGCCGAGTCACAATCCAAGGGGAGAGGGCGTTTGGGGCGTTCATGGATTTCCCCAAAAGGGAAAAGCATTTTGACATCGGTGATCTTTCGTCCGAAACTGCTTCCAAGCCAGGCGTCTCAGATCACTTTGATGAGCGCGGTGGCGGTGGCCAAGGCGATTGAGAAACAGACGAGACTGATTCCTCAAATCAAATGGCCCAATGATATTCTCATTAAGGAAAAGAAGGTCGCCGGAATTCTTACGGAGATGCAAGCGGAAACAGACCAGATTCGATTCCTGATTGTCGGGATTGGAATCAACGTGACAGTGCCGTCTGATTCACTGCCGGAGAACGCGACTTCGATTCATTTACAAATAGGGGACAGGGGACAGGGGACAGGGGACAGTATGCAGGGAAGTGGAAGAGGAACTATTTCCAGGATTCAGTTGGCGCAGGAGCTTCTACGCCAGCTTGAAACGGGATACGATTTGCTCCATGATGGGCAATGGGAAACGGTTCATCAAGAATGGCAGGAACGATCGATTCTGACCGGTAAACATGTGAATGTCCGTTGCATGGAACGCCAGATTGAGGGAACCGTCACCGGGCTGGATCCGGATGGTTCGCTCCTGATTCGGCTCGATCATGGATTGACGGAGCGGGTCGTGGCGGGAGATGTGGTGGCGGTTCGCTAAAGACGGAAAATAGAAAATGGAAAATGGAAGAAGCAAAATAAATAAAGTGATTCTAACTATTGATATTGGCAATACGACTGTTGCTGTTGGGGTTTTTAGCCGGAATGGAAAACTGTTGTGCGAGGGAAAATTCCTCACGCACTCAGCTAATGATTCAACAGATTGGCAGAGAGTTTTTAGAGATTGGTTACAGAAAAAAAAGGTGAACTCATGTGATGTTAAAAAGATTGTCATTTGCAGTGTCGTCCCCAATGTTCTGACAAAGATTGAATCTGCCTTGAAGACTTTTTTTAACTTACGACTTACGACTTACGACTTACGACTAATAGTTGTTGGCCGCGACATTAAAGTCCCCATGGTCAATCGCTACAAGAATCCTAAACAAGTGGGCCAGGATCGTTTGGTCAATGCCTATAGCGGCTATGTTCAGTATGGGGGACTTTTGATCATTGTGGATTTTGGCACGGCGGTGACTTTTGATGTGGTGTCAAAGAGGGGAGAGTATTTGGGAGGATTGATTGTGCCGGGCATTGGGATTGCGCGTGATGCGTTGGCGGAAAAAACAGTGTTACTTCCCAAAGTCCCCATTTCTGCGCCTGGAAAAATGATTGGAAAAACGACCCAAAAAAGCATTCAAAGCGGTTTATTTTATGGATGGGGAGCGCTTACTGATGGAATTGCGGCAGGTTTAAAAAAAGAACTGGGGAAAACCGCGAAAGTGATTCTTACCGGCGGACAAGCGGAAGCGATTCATCCCTTCATGAAGACATCCTGCATGGTTAATTCTCATGTGACGCTTGAAGGGCTTTATTTATTGTCGAAAGAAAACGCATTCGGCGTACTCTAAAAAATGTCTTGACAAACCTTGGGCGAGATTTATAATAAAGGGAGGTTGAGATTTAGCGCTCATTAAATATGAGTGCTAACAAAACTGCAAGGTTACTTCAATAAAGTAAACCTGTAAGTCCCTAACCCCGTTAGAGACTTGTCTCTAAACGGGGCTAACATATTAAAAAATAAAGAGTAATAATTAGGAAAGGAGGAAAAATATGGCCATTCAGCCATTAGGGGATAGAGTTCTCATCAAGGCGCTTGAAGCCGAGGGCAGAACTAAAGGAGGGTTAGTCCTTCCGGATATGGCGAAAGAGAAGCCGCAAGAAGGAGAAGTGATCGCGGTCGGTCAAGGAAAGTTTTTGGAAGACGGAGCGATTAAACCTTTAGAAGTGAAAAAAGGTGACAAGGTCCTGTACGGCAAATATGCCGGCACAGAGATCAAACTGAAGGAAAAAAACGAACCATATCTGATTCTTCGCGAAGATGAAATCTTGGCGATTCTAAAATAGAACTAGCGTACAGCGTATAGCGTACAGAAGAGCCGTTTTCCTGTCCTCTAAACGTTGCCCGCTGAACGCTGATAAAAAGGAGGAAGATCAATGGCAAAGCAAATCATTTACTCAGATGAGGCCCGCAGGGCGATTCTGCGAGGTGTTGACAAACTGGCAAACGCCGTCAAGGTGACGCTGGGGCCTAAGGGAAGAAATGTGGTGCTGGACAAGAAATTTGGTTCACCGACTATTACCAAGGACGGTGTTACCGTGGCGAAAGAAATTGAGTTGGAAGACCCGTTTGAAAATATGGGAGCGGAAATGGTGAAGGAAGTCGCTTCTAAAACCAGCGATTCCGCGGGCGATGGCACCACCACCGCGACGGTGCTGGCTCAAGCGATTTTCCGCGAGGGTTTGAAGAACGTCACCGCGGGCGCCAATCCGATGGAACTAAAACATGGGGTTGAAAAAGCGGTGGAAGCCGTTGTCGAAAAACTCAAAAAACTCTCCAAGAAAGTCCAGGATAAAAAAGAAACCCAGCAGGTAGCGTCAATCGCCGCCAACGCGGATACCGAGATCGGCAATTTTATTGCCGACGCGATGGAGAAGGTCGGCAAAGACGGAGTTATTACGGTGGAAGAAGCCAAGTCAACAGCTACCTCCCTTGACGTCGTGGAAGGAATGCAGTTTGATCAGGGGTATCTCTCTCCTTACTTTGTGACGGACGCCGAGAGAATGACCGTGGTTCTTGAGGACCCGTTCATTCTGATCCATGAGAAGAAGATTTCCTCAATGAAAGATCTCCTGCCGATTCTGGAGAAGATCGCTAAGACCGGCAAGCCGATTCTAATCATTGCGGAGGATGTCGAAGGAGAAGCGCTGGCAACTTTAGTTGTCAATAAACTTCGCGGAACTCTGCAGGCCTGTACGGTCAAGGCCCCAGGTTATGGCGACCGGCGCAAAGCAATGTTAGACGATATCGCGGTTATCACCAAAGGGAAAGCGATCACGGAGGATCTCGGGATTAAACTTGAGAACGTGATGCTTGAAGACTTGGGCCGCGCTAAGAAAGTAACGGTTGATAAGGAAAACACCACGATCATTGAAGGGGCTGGGAAAACGGCCGACATCAACGGCCGGATCGCCCAGATCAAGCGTCAGATCGAAGATACTGATTCTGATTATGACCGCGAGAAACTTCAGGAGCGTTTGGCGAAGCTCGCCGGCGGCGTGGCCGTGATTCATGTGGGGGCCGCTACAGAAACCGAAATGAAGGAGAAAAAAGCGCGGGTCGAAGACGCGCTGCACGCGACAAGAGCCGCGGTTGAAGAGGGAATTGTTCCAGGAGGTGGTGTGGCTCTGATTCGATGCCTGGATGCTCTTGACAACTTGAAGTTGAAAGGAGACGAGGCAATCGGCGTGGATATTGTCCAAAGGGCAATTGAGGAACCGGCCCGTCAAATCGCGCAGAATGCCGGACTAGAAGGTTCTGTGGTGGTCGCGCGGCTCAAGGAAGAGAAAAATAACGTCGGATTCAACGCGGCGAATGAGAAATTCGAGGATATGATCGAGGCCGGAGTCATTGACCCGACCAAAGTGACTCGAACCGCTCTTCAAAACGCGGCCAGCATCGCGTCACTCCTGCTGACCACGGAAGCGTTGATCGCGGATATCCCCGAAAAAGAAAAAGAACAACCGGCGATGCCTCCAGGCGGCGGCATGGGAGGAATGTATTAACCATGAAACTTCAACCATTATCGGACAAAGTGATCGTTGAAGTTCTGACGACGGAAGAGAAGACCGCGAGCGGACTTTATCTGCCGGATACCGCGAGGGAGAAACCGCAAGAGGCGAAGGTCATTGCCGTCGGAAAAGGGAAAACCTTGCCGAACGGCAAAATCGTTGCCCCATCCATTAAGGCTGGAGATAAAGTGGTTTTCGCGAAATATTCCGGCAGCGAGGTCAAGGTGGATGACAAAGAGTTCCTAATCATGGATCAGGATGACCTTCTGGCGGTGATTGGGTAATGATGGGGGGAGCGAGGGTAAATTCCCTCGCTCCGTGTCCCCGAAAAACGTTCGAAGATTGGTACGGCCCCGCCAGAGGCGGGTCCCTGCCCGCAGGCTGGCAGGCGGGGCCCCTCCAGAGGCTGCGGAACTCGCCCCCACTGCTTGGCTTTGCTTGGCGCAAAGCCAAGCAGTGGGGGCTCAGACAGTCCTCGCCGAAAACTCCGTTTCGGACTTCTCACTCGGGGACAAAGTCGCTCGAGAATTCACCCTCGCTCAGAGACTAGGGGTTTTTCTCTTTCTCGTACGCTTCAAGCACGGCCTCTGTCATCTGGCGTTTAAAGCCGTCATCTAAAAGCTGTACTTGATCATACCATTTCCCATCCTTTCCCCGCTCTTGCGGCATGCTGACAAAAGTTCCCTTATTCCCCTCAACCACGCGTATTCTCTTAATGAGGATTTTTCCTTCGACGGAGACGTCCACAAAGGCCTTTAAAGGACCCTCTCCCTCGAAACGGTGAATGCGGTTGACCTGCAGTTTGAGATCAGTGATTGTATTCATGATGTTCTCCTTTTGTTGTTCAATAAGGACATCATTTACGGAATTCGAAGAACGACGTAAATGATCTGTCCGAATTGGACCCTTGACACTGTCCTAAGTTCACCATGAACAATGTCAAGGGTTAAGTTCAGCCATACAATTTATGTCACTTTGTTCCATAAATTGTGGCTTCACTTAATACAGACGTACCCAACCCGCATTTTCTTGCAATTCTTTTAGATTTTTTTTGGTATAATACATACCCAATTCTAAAATTTATTG
>CAYJQR010000011.1:25107-31648 GCA_964372345.1 uncultured Planctomycetia bacterium
ATGGCAGTGATGACCTACGATCTCAAGGCGATCAACGAAAAGGTTCGACAGGAATCGGTTTTTATTCAGGTTCTCATGTCTGAAGTAGGAAAGGTGATCGTTGGACAACGTTACATGGTTGAACGGTTGCTGATCGGAATTTTAGGAAATGGCCATATATTATTGGAGGGGGTCCCCGGACTTGCCAAGACGATGGCGGTCAAGACATTGGCTTCCTGCGTTAAAGCTTCTTTCCACAGAATTCAGTTTACTCCGGACCTCCTCCCCGCCGACGTGATTGGAACGCTGATCTATAATCCCAAAGAGGGGAACTTCGTCATTAAAAAAGGCCCGGTTTTCGCCAATATTATTCTGGCTGACGAAATAAACCGCGCCCCCGCCAAGGTGCAGAGCGCGCTGTTGGAGGCGATGCAGGAACAGCAGGTAACGATCGGTGAGAATACCTATCCTCTGGAAGAGCCGTTTCTCGTCCTCGCCACTCAGAATCCGATCGAACAGGAAGGGACTTACCCGTTGCCGGAGGCGCAGGTAGACCGGTTCATGTTAAAGTTAAAAATCAGTTATCCGGATAAGGGGGAAGAAAAACAGATCATGGACCGGATGACGGCGACTGAAATACCCAAGGCCCAGCCGGTGATTTCTCCGAAGGAAATTCTCCAGGCGCGCAAGGTGATCCATGAGATTTACATGGATGAGAAGGTGAAAGATTACATCATTAACCTTGTGATGGCGACGCGGAAACCCGAAGAATATAAAATTGACGCCAAAGGGTTGATCGCTTATGGCGCTTCGCCCCGGGCGACGATTTTCCTGAACATCGCGGCAAGGACCCACGCTTTTTTACG
Source organism: uncultured Planctomycetia bacterium (assembly GCA_964372345.1). Classification (GTDB taxonomy): domain Bacteria; phylum Omnitrophota; class Gorgyraeia; order JACOVV01; family JACOVV01; genus JACOVV01. The sequence continues at coordinate 25,953 of CAYJQR010000011.1, forward strand.
AGGCAGGGGATATGTGACGCCGGAAGACGTCAAAGCGATTGGAATGGATGTTCTCCGCCACCGGATTATTGTCACCTACGAAGCCGAGGCGGAGGATCTTACTGGCGAAGATATTATCAAACGAGTTTTTGATGGAGTAGAAGTGCCATAGAAACTCAAATGACTAATGACAAAATCCAAATGACAAATGAATCATCAAATCCAAATGACAAATTAAAAAAGGGGTAAATTTGATTATTTGGAATTGGTCATTGGAGATTCATTTGGATTTTGATATTTGTTATTAAATGTTGTTATGTTACCCAAGGAAATCTTAAAAAAAGTCCGCGAAATCGAAATCCGCACCAACCGTCTCGTCAATGAAGTGTTTGCCGGCGAATACGAGAGCGTTTTTAAAGGACGGGGGATTGAGTTCGCGGAGGTGCGCGAATACGCCCCCGGCGACGACGTCCGCACGATTGACTGGAACGTCACAGCCCGGTTCGGCAAGCCGTTCGTGAAACAATTTATCGAAGAGCGGGAATTGACGGTCATGCTCCTGGTGGATTTGAGCGGGTCGGAGGATTTCGGCTCGGTGGCGCGGACCAAACGTGAAATCGTCGCGGAAGTCGCCGCTTTACTCGCTTTCAGCGCGATTGTCAACAATGACAAGGTCGGCTATATCGCTTTCAGCGATCAGGTTGAAAAATTTATCCCTCCCAAAAAAGGGCGTCGTCACGTCCTGCGGGTCATCCGGGAGATCCTCTATTCCAGGGCGGCTAAAAGAGGGACCTGTATTAAGACAGCGTTGGAATATCTGGGCCAAGTATTGGCTAAAAGAAGCGTCGTCTTCTTAATCTCCGACTTTTGGGATCAGGGGTATGAGCAGGTTTTACGTGTTACCCAGAAGCGGCACGATGTTATCGCCATACAAATTTTAGACCCGCGGGAACGGGAGATCCCTAATGTTGGGTTGATTGAATTGAGCGATCCGGAGACCGGCGAACAGATGCTCATTGATACGGCGGATCGTGGGTATCGTCAGCAGACAGCCAAACGAGTCCAGACAATGATTGGGGAACGGGAGCGTCTTTTTCGGACGATTCGAATGGACGACATTCAACTTCAGACGGACAAGCCGTATCTGGAGCCGTTGATTCATTTTTTTGAAAGAAGAGCCAAGAGGTTTCGTTAAACAATGCAGGAAGACATCCGTCCTTTAAAAGGGCCCGCTGAGTTATGGGATTGGTGGAGTTTTTTGGGATGGGTGTTATTGTCCGCCGCCGCCGCGGCGCTGTTATTTTTTCTGGCGCGATTCTGGCGTGGCAGAAGCAAAAGAGAAAAACCGGCGGTTCCTGAAGGCCCGCCAAAACCCCCCCATGAAATCGCGTTAGAAGCGCTCTCCCGCCTTGAACAGTCAGATCTATTAAGAAAGAGAGATCTGAAACTCTTTTATAGTGAACTGTCGGACATTCTCCGTCGTTATCTGGGAGATCGTTTTGGCGTGGAGACGTTGGATCGAACCACCTGGGAAATTCATCGTCTGTTGAAAGAAGCGGGAGTTTCATTATCGGTCAGCGACGCGGCGCGGGATATTCTGGAGGAAGCGGATTTGGTGAAGTTCGCGAAATATTTTCCTTCTCCTGAAATTCCTTTAAAGACGTTAGACCATGCTCGAACATTGGTGCGGCAGACATGCGTTTCGCATACCCTATTGTCTTAATTTTACTGATTTTTCTCCCATTCCTGGCGAAGCTGTTCGCGGGAAGTCTCCGCAGGAAAGGGGCCAACGTCCGTTTCTCGTCACTGGCCCTTTTGCGCCAGGGGAATGAAGGCCGTTTTCGAGGGGTGTTTGTCAGGGCGCTTCTCTGGCTGAGGATGGCGGCGCTGATTCTTCTAGTTTTAGCGATGGCTCGTCCGCAGTCCGGGCTCAGCGCTTCGGAAATCACGAATGAAGGGATTGATATTATCCTCGCGTTGGATGTTTCAGGGAGTATGAAGGCCCTTGATTTCCATCCTCAAGACCGGCTGACCGTCGCTAAAGAGGAAGCGGCCCGGTTTATTCAAGGAAGAGAGACTGACCGGATTGGATTGGTGGTTTTTTCAAAAGAGAGTTTTACGCAGTGTCCCCTTACGTCTGACTACTCGATGCTTTTAAAGTTGTTGAACAAGATCCAGATTGGGTTGATTGAAGACGGGACTGCGATTGGAATGGGATTGGCGACTTCGATCAACCGCCTGCGCGCCTCCCAGGCGAAAAGCAAGGTAATTATTCTTTTGACCGATGGAGTGAACAATGCCGGAAAAATTGATCCGCTGACGGCGGCGAAACTGGCGCGGGCGAGGAAAATCAGGGTGTACACCATCGGGATCGGCAAACCGGGGATGGCCCCGTATCCGGTGGATGACCCGGTTTTTGGAACTCGGTATGTGCAGATGGAGACGCAGATTGATGAGCCGACGCTTCAGGAAATCGCTCAAGGAAGCGGCGGAGAATATTTTCGCGCCAAGGACAAAGATTCGCTCCGACGGATTTATGAACAAATCGGCAAGCTGGAGAAATCAAAAATCTCAGTGAAGAACTGGACCGAGTATGAGGAATTGTTCCCCATTTTTGCTATTCCGGCGTTGATTTTACTGGTATTTGAAATAGTATTACGTCAAACGCGATTAAGGAAGTTACCGTAAAGGTTATTCAAATTCCCTCCCCCTTAATGGGAGGGGGTTAGGGGGAGGTGTGGAAAATGAACTGGGCAAACCCAAACTGGTTTAATGGTTTTTGGCTGGTTCTATTGCTGATTCTTTTTCTTTTCTGGAGGGAAGGGAGGAGAAAAAGAGAGTTAGAAAAGTTCGTGTCAGCTCCTCTCTGGGGAGAACTGGTCAACGCGGATTATTTTCGCCGGCGGCTGAAGTGGGCGTTCCTCCTCGCGGCCGTCCTCTTTCTGGTTCTGGCGCTGGCACGGCCGCAGAAAAGAGGAGATCTGGTGAAGGTGGAGCGAAAAGGAATTGACCTGATCATCGCTCTCGACACTTCCGGCAGTATGCGGGCGCGGGATTTTAAACCGGATCGTTTCGCGAAAGCCAAGCGGGAAATTTCATCGCTGGTTTCCCATCTCAAAGGAGACCGCGTTGGAATTGTTGTTTTCAGCGGTGTTAGTTTTCTGCAGTGTCCCTTGACGCTGGATTACCGGGCGGCCAAACTCTTTGCCGAGGCAATGGAGGTGGACATGCTCCCCCGTCCCGGCACGGCGATTGGAGACGCGATTCGGACCGCCATCCGGGTTTTCGATAACAAGGGGCAGCAAAAGAAAGTGGTCGTTCTGATCACGGACGGTGAAGATCATGATAGCCGCGTGATGGAAGCGGCGGAACAGGCCCAGGCGATGGGAATCAAAATTTTCTGCATCGGGATCGGTAAACCGGAAGGAGAGCCGATTCCTGTTTTGGACTCTAAGGGGAGGGCGGCCGGCTACAAGAAGGACGAAGAAGGGAATGTGATTTTAAGCCGGCTGGGAGAGCAGACACTGCGGGAGGTTGCTTTAAAAACCGGCGGGGCTTATTATCGCGCGACGGCGGGTGAACTGGAATTAGAACGAATTTACAAGGAGATTGAAGGGCTTGAGAAGGGAAAGTTTGAAGAAGACTATGTGACGAAATACGAAGATCAGTTTTTTTATCTCTTGTGGGTTGCGTTTTTATTGTTATGTACGGAGATGGCGATCGGGGAGCGGAGAAAGGTATTATTAATTGTCTTTTGTTACTTTCTCATTGCATGGAAACCGCCGGTGGAGCATCGAAACGCCAAGGGGAACGAACTCTACAAGAAGCAGAATTACGAGGAGGCGCTAAAGGTTTATCAAGACGCGCAGTCCGATGCCCCGCAAAAACAAGAACTCAATTATAACGTCGGAAACGCCCTCTACCAGCAGAAAAAGTATGATCCGGCAAAGGAGTCGTATCAGGAGTCGGTTCTGGCATCGGATCCGAAGCTAAGGGCTAATGCTTACTATAATTTAGGGAGCGTCCAATTCCGCAAAGGGGATCTCCGTGATTCCCTTCGTCTCTTTGAAAAAGCGTTAGAATTAAATCCAAAAGATAAAGATACGCGGTATAATATAGAGTTAATTAAAAGACTTCTGGAGAAACAGCCACCCCCTCCGCCTCCTCCGGAGGAGAAGAAACAGGAACAACAACAGCAGCAGGATCAAAAGCAGGATAAAGGGGGCGGGGGAGAGAAAGAAGAACAGAAGCAGGAAGCAGGAAGCAAGAAACAGGAAGAGACCAAAGACCAAGAGCAACAACAGAAAGAGCAGCAAACGGAAGAAGGAGAACAAGAACAACAGGAGCAGCAGCAATCACAGCAGTCTCAACAAGCTCAAGGAGGACAATCGGCTAAACAAGAACAAGGGGACGAGCAAGAGCCAGAAGGTTCCATCCCACCACCTGACTTGCGGCCCGAAGGGTCGCATAATCCGCCTTCGGCGGATAAGTCAGGTGGTGGGACCATGAGTCAGCAAGAGGCGGATAGAATTTTAGACGCCCTGGAAGAAAGACCGGACGAGGTTGGGAAATTAATGCGCAATTATCATCCTAAATCCAAGGAGGCGCCACCGGGTAAGGATTGGTAGTCAAATGAAACCACAACTTACGGAGCGTAGCGAACGTAAGTTGTATGGTTACAATTTGACCCTTGACATTTTCTAATACGTTGATGTTGCAGAAAATGTCAAGGGTTCAATTCGCACAGCAAGTTACGTCACCCTGAGTTTAGTCAAAAGGTTCCGTAACTTGCGTGCTCATTGAAGGAGGATGTAGAATATGAAGACACTGAAAACAGGGTTATTGCTTGTTGTGCTGACGGTCATATTAGTGGCCATTGGCGGTTTACTGGGCGGTCCCAGCGGCGCCAAGACGGCTTTCATGTTCGCGTTAGTGATCAATTTCATCAGTTATTGGTTCTGCGACAAAATCGTACTGGCGATGTACCGCGCCAAGCCGATTGGATCCGCGGAACTTCCCGAACTGCAGGGCATGGTTAGAGAATTGGCAGGCAGAGCGGGAATCCCGATGCCCAAGCTCTATAGTACCCCTCACCGTTCGCCCAACGCATTCGCTACCGGAAGAAATCCCGCTCATGCCGTTGTCTGCGTGACGCAGGGGATTTTGGAACTGTTGAACCCTGACGAGCTAAAAGGGGTTTTGGCGCATGAGTTGGGGCACGTTAAGAATCGTGATATTCTTGTTTCCACGATCGCCGCGACGATTGCCGGCGCGATCACGATGATGGCCGACTGGGCGAGGTGGGCGATGATCTTCGGCGGGAATCGCGACCGGGACCGCCGCGGCGGCGGTGGAAATGCCATTGCCATGATCGCGTTAATGATCCTGGCTCCGCTGGCGGCGATGTTGGTGCAACTGGCGATTTCCAGGGCCAGGGAATATGGCGCGGATGAAACAGGCGCTCATCTGGCTCATTCAACGACAGGGCTTGCCAGCGCTTTGGCAAAGCTAGAAGAGGCGGCGAAAATCAGGCCATTGGGAGCGAATCCTTCGACGGCGCACCTGTTTATCGTTAATCCTCTGAGGGCGGATTTTATCGCCAGTTTGTTCAGCACCCATCCGCCGGTCGCTGAGAGGATCAAGAGGTTGCAGGAGATGAGGGTGGTATAATGTCCCACAATGGGGATATATCCCTCGCCTTTAGGCGAAAACTTGAG
>CAYJQR010000012.1:0-30740 GCA_964372345.1 uncultured Planctomycetia bacterium
TCATTCTACAATACACTCGCCACCGTCCACACGAATGACATTCCCCGTCATCCATTGGGTGTCCGAGTGTGAGAATAGGGCGATCGCTTTGGCAATGTCCTGTGTCGTGGTGAGCCGTCCATGAGGATTTTTCTTGGTGGCGGTTTCGATCATCTGTTCATTGCCGGGGATTTTTCGTAAAGCGGGGGTATCGGTGACGCCGGCTAAGATCGCGTTAGCGGTTGCTCCGATGGGAGCTAGTTCCAGCGCCAACTGGCGGATATGTGATTCCAGAGCGGCTTTCGCGGCGGAAACCGCGCCGTAAGTCTTCCAAACCTTTTGCCCGCCGGCACTGGTCATCGCGTAAATGCGGCTTCCTTTGCTGAGCAATCCTTTCCGAGCTAAATCTTGCGTCCAATAAACCAAACTGTTCGCCATGACATCCAGCGTCATGTCCATTTGGGCTTTGGTGATGGAGTCTTCTGACTTTTCGGTGATGTAAGGTTTCAAAGTTCCGAAAGCAAGCGAGTGGAGAAGGACGCGCAGTTTCGAACCGGGATTTTTGGAAAATTCCTGATGGATGGTTTCAACAATTTCTTGACGTTTCAGTTCATCCGCGGCGTTGACGTTAAAGAAAACTACCTTGCGGCCGCTTTTTTGAATCTCACCGACAATCCGCTCAGCATTGGCCATGGTCTGCTTGCGGTCTAAATGGACACCGAAAATATTCATTCCCTGCCGCGCTAGTTCTAACGACGTCGCTTCCCCAAACCCGCTCGACGCTCCCAATATGAGTCCCCAGTCCGCCATGAAAAGATACCTCCCTTTAGTTTTTATCGCGCAACAAAGATTCCAACTGACTTAAAGCATTTTTCCCGTAATTGCGAACCAAATCTTTGAGTAACACTAGATTAATTCGATTATAGGAGATTTTCAAGACACCAACGATGTCATTTAAATCCTTTTGGCTGCCTGCGAAGATTTTCAACGCGATAAAATCTTCAATGCCGATTAACTGAATTTGCGCGCCCATAAATTCAGTTTTAACAGTCCGCGAAAAAATAACCTCTTGCGCTCCTTGAACATTCATTAACAAGTCCACTCGATTGTTAAAAGGATCCTCTGCGTTGATCAGGGCGCCGATGGGGTCATTGATCTCGCCTTTTCTATAGGTGATTTTAAAACCGTGTTCTTGAAGCTTAGCGGTTAATACCTTTACGTCCGTTTGACTCTGTTGTAAAGAAATAATAGCGTCTGCGTCCATACTTGCTCTGATCGTGCCATAAAAGGATGCGGCAAAGGCGCCGATAATGGCATAGGGGATATGAAATTGATTGAGAACATCAATCACATCTAATAAAAGAAGAACTGATTGCCCTGGGCCTTTGGCTCTTGTCATCGGCTAGGAGGGGGTTTGCTTAAATGACGGTCAAGACCCAAACGATAGTTCACTCCTAATTGATAGATTTGCGTCACCAATTGAGAGTGATGGAAATAAGCCATCAGCCGCTCTTCAGGCTTCATTCGTTTGTAAAGTGAAATGAGATCCTCATGGTCTTTTTGCAAAATTTCAGATTTTTTCATCATGAATCATCATACCATACCGCGTGGATGGAAACAAAAGCCGCACGTTTTATTTGCAAAAAAGAAGTCCCGAACTTACAATGAATCTCTATGCAGCTGAAAATACTCACTTTCAACACTTGGGGAGGCAAGTCGTTCAACAAAGAGCGTTGGCCGATGATCAGTCAAGGGATTGCCGAACTTGAGCCGGATTTAGTTGGGCTGCAGGAGGTTTCCCAGAAAGAGCAGGCGGTTGGTTTGCAGAAAACGACCATGATTTCAGAAATCGATTTCGCCGACCAGGAGTCAGGGTTAGTAACTCTCTCTCGATTCCCGATTGGCGCTTCTAAGACATATCGCTATCAAACAGTCTCACCGCAGGAATCTTATTCTCGATACTGCCAGACTTGTCAGATTTTGCCCCGTGAGGGGGAGAAGTTTTTCTTTGTCGTCACCCATCTTTCATGGAAACCGGAAGACGCCTCCATTCGAGAACAGCAGGTGAGGGAATTAATCGAATGGATTGACGCAGAGGGTTCGCGCCTTCCCTGCATTTTAGTGGGGGATTTTAACGCAACCCCTGATTCAGAAGAAATTCAACTTTTAGCCAGAGCAGGATTCCTCGATACCTTCTCTAGTATGCACCCGGACGATCCGGGTTACACCTGGAGCCACTCTAACCCTTATACCGCCAGCCATCCGGAACTGCCCGAACGGAGAATAGATCATATTTTTGCGCGCATTCCTTCCAAAAGGACCCTCATGGTGCAGGCCTCAAAGATTGTCTTGAACCAGCCGACAGCCGATGGGATGTTTCCCTCGGACCATTTTGGAATTTTCACCATCCTCTGGCTGGAGGACTAATCAGCGCTTGGCACTTCTGATATACTATAGCTCACGATGCGCTTTACATTCGGCCATAGGATTATCGGCGGTTTTCTGATAATGGCGGTGCTCTCCGTTCTGGTCGGTTCTCTGGCATTTATTATGACCAAGGATCTCCAGAAGGTCTCGCGCACTATCATGAAGGAGAATGTCACCAGTCTGAAGGCGGCCGAGGAGTTAGAATTGGCTTTGTTGAATCAAAAGGGTTTGGTGAGCAATTATTTTCTGGATGGGAACTCCGAGCGTCTTGGGACATTGGAAGAGAGAAAAAAAGACTTCGACATCTGGTACAAAAATGCCCAGCAAGTGGCGTTAACGGCTGAAGAGAATAGAATCCTTCAAGATATCTCTAACTTGTACCGGATTTATGATGATCAAAGAAATGAGGCGGTTCGTCTATACCAGGATGGGAAAATGGTCGAAGCAAAGGATATTTTGTTTAACGAGATGCAGAATAGCATCGAATCCCTTTACCAAAGATGCGAGGATCTGATTTTAGCTAATGAAGCGTTGATCGTCAGGGCTGAGTTTACTTCTCAAAAAAACGTCTTTAGAATGACCACCCTCATTTGGGCGATTATTCTCATTGTGCTCTGTCTGGGAGTCATTATGGGGTTCTTTATCGCTCGGCGAATCAGCGAGCAGCTTGTGAAATCGGCGAAACTCGCCTCGCTGGGACAACTATCGGCTAACGTGGCGCACGAAATTCGGAATCCGCTGACCGCGATAAAAATGAGGATTTACTCTCTCCATGCCGAGTTGTCCAACAACACTAACACCAAAGAAGACCTGAACGTGATCGGCGAAGAGATTGACCGAATGGAAAAAATCGTCAAGAATTTTCTCGATTTTGCCAGGCCGCCAGAGCCCCATTTGCGGCGATGGAATATCCATCAAGTGCTGGAAGGGGCGGTGACGCTATTGCTGCCAAAGGCAGCCGCCCAGCAGATCGTGATCCAAAAGAATTGGAATAAAGAACCGGTCGAGGTGGAGGTTGACCGCGAACAGATCCGTCAGGCGTTTTTAAACATTCTGTTGAACGCGGTTGAAGCGATGCCCAAAGGAGGGGTTTTGGAAGTTTCAACGTTTTTAAAGAAAAAAGATTCCAGAACAGATCCTGTGGTAACGATTGAAGTGCGAGATACCGGTTCAGGGATTTCTTCAGACCTAAAAGAACGGTTATTTGAGCCCTTTGTGACGACCAAGGAAGGAGGGACAGGGCTGGGGCTTTTCATTGCCTCTAGGATTATACAAATGCATCAAGGAAAAATTGAGATTGGTGCCCAGATCGGAAAAGGGACTGTGTTGTCTGTTGAATTGCCGGTTTGTTCCCATCGGAGTGAAATTAATCAGGAGGTTAGGATCAGTTAAATGGACAGGATATTGATCGTAGACGATGAAAAAAACGTGACTTCCTCCTTCAAGAAGATACTAAGCCAGGAAGGATACGAAGTGTTGACGGCGAATGACGCTCAGGAAGGGTTATTGATCGCGAAGAATACCCCCGTTGACCTTGCCATCATGGACATCCGCATGCCGGGGATGAACGGATTGGACGCTTTTTCCAAGTTTAAAGAAATAGACTCAAAAATGCCGGTCATCATCATGACCGCTTTTGGCACGACGGAGACAGCGATTGAAGCCATGCGGCTGGGGGCCCATGACTATGTCATTAAACCGTTTGACGTCCCTGTAATAAAACAGATGATTGAAAAGGCGCTTACAGTCGCAAGACTCATGCGGGTCAGCGTGGCTTACGACGCGAAAAAAGAATTTAAAGGGGACCGAATTGCCGGCTCATCTCCCAAGATGCAGAAAATTTATAAGTTGGTAGGGCAGGTGGCTGCCAGTGATGTGACGGTTCTTTTAAGAGGGGAAAGCGGTACGGGAAAAGAGCTGTTCGCGAGGGCCATTTATCATCATTCCCCAAGAAAGGACAAACCATTTCTGGTGATGAATTCGGCCGCGATTCCAGAATCTCTTTTGGAAAGCGAATTATTTGGCTATGAAAAAGGGGCGTTTACCGATGCCAGAGAGCGGAGGATCGGAAAACTGGAGCAGTGCGATGGAGGGACGTTGTTTTTAGACGAGATTGGGGACATGCCGATGACAACCCAAGCGAAGGTTTTGCGGGTTTTACAGGATTGCTCCTTTGAAAGATTAGGGGCTAACAAAACAATTCGGGCGGACGTCCGATTCATCACGGCGACAAATAAAGATCTAGAATCGTTGATGAAAGAAGGAAAATTTAGAGAAGACCTGTACTATCGCTTAAATGTTGTGAGCATACAGATCCCTTCCCTGCGGGAACGTAAAGAAGATATCCCTGAGATGGTGGAGTATTTTTTAGCCAAATACGGGAAAGAATTTCATAAAGAGGGGCTTCAAATCCCCTCGGAAGCGCTGCGGAAATTTCAGGAATATGATTGGCCGGGCAATGTCAGGGAGTTGGAGAATACTATCAAGAAAGCCATCATTTTGGGCAAAGGGAGTGTTCTACTGCCAGAGCATGGGGGGGTATTCGTGAAAACCCCTCTGACGGGAGGGAGTGACCTTAGAACTCAATTACAGGATCTGTTAGAGCGAATGATCCGGCAAGGTTTAAGCGGCAACAAGGATTCTCTTTATGCCGATGTCATTACCGAAGTAGAAAGAACCCTGATTCAGGAGACCCTTCGGCAGGCCAATGGCAACCAAACTCAGACAGCCCGTTTATTGGGAATCAGCCGTCCCACATTAAAGGAAAAGATAGAGAAATTGGGAATCAAAAAAGAGATCCATATTTCCAACCTGTAAAGTTTCTTTGCGGGTCTCAAGCCAGCCATTCTTCCAATTCAAAAATCCCAACGCCATAACTCACTGAAAATAGGAGAGTAAAAAATATTTTTTCTTTTTTTGACTTTGGCACGGAACTTGCTCAACTAAAGTAGAAGGAGATTTCAGCATTGATGTTAAAAATCATCGGCGTCTTATTGGTCGTAATGATAGCGTTTTTCGCTTCCTCGTTTAGTTGCCGCAGAGAGAATGAAAACAGTGAAAAAGGAAAGAAGATAGAAGCGCAAAATGAGGTCATGGAGTACCGTCTCAGGTCTGAGAATAGAATCCAGCAGACGCAAAGGGCGCTGAAAAAAGCGGGATTATATCAAGGAGAGATTGACGGAAGAATGAGTCCTCAAATAAACTCCGCCGTTATCGCTTTCCAGAGATCGAAAGGACTCCATCCCGATGGCATTGTGGGGGCAAGGACATGGGAGGAAGTGAAGAAATACTTAAAGGATTAAAACAGGGGAGGAGAAGATGCATGTTCATCAATGGATGATCTTTCTTTTGACGGTCAGTTTAAGCGGCTGTGTGACGGCCAATAACAAATCAAACCTTCAAACGCAGCAATTTCAGCATCAGATTCGGTCTCTAGAAATGGAGCTTGTGAAAAAAAAACAGGAAATCAGCCAGCTGGAACAGGAAAACGCCGAGCTGGAAGATGAAGTAGACAGGATAAAACAAAAGGAGGTGAGTCGAACGGAAGACGCGGCGTTTAAATCGGTTGAGCAAAGAACGAAAGGAACCGATTTGAAGACGCCCAAGATGTCTGCCAATGCGCTTCAGAGAGCTTTAAAGAACGCCGGGTTCTATAAGGGACCTGTGGATGGGAAAACAGGTCATCAGACCCGAGAAGCCGTTAAGGCGTTCCAGAAGGCAAATGGACTTAAAGCAGACGGAATCGTGGGCCAGCAGACGTGGTTAAAATTAAGCCGGTACCATCAGGAATAAAATAAAAAAGGAGAAAATTCGATGCGAAAAAATAAAGTAATCGTAATGCTGACTCTGTTAGTGATTGGCGGTTTCGCGTTTCAATCGTTGTCCGCGGAACAGAAACCGTTAGCAACGAAACCGATGACGGTAAAAACGGGAATAGAAACTCCCAGAAGCGGGATCAACAACACAACGGGTAAAATAGCCAAGATAGACAAGAAAGAATCTACCCTGACCGTCGCCGCAAAAACGGGAAACCTCTTGACGGTCACCGTTGATAAGAATTCTCTTCTCTATAAGGGGGGAAAGAATATTAAAATAACAGAATTTAAAAAAGGGGATCAGGTCGGGCTGGATTACGAGACAAAGGGGGGTCAGAATCTGGCCAAGACGGTGCGGGTTGAAGGAACAAAGAAATAAGTGTCGGCTCTAACACAGGAGTGACTACTCAGAAGCGCCTGTTTCAGCGCGGGAGTTATCAACAGGCGGGGGGAAAGGCGATGAGAAAGTTTCATAAAAATTGTCGTTTTCCACTGTTTTATTGTTTTAAGGAGCATCTTCATTTTATAATAAGATGATTGGATGAATAAAGGAGAAAATCAATGCTCGATGGGCTAGGCATTCCTGAAGCCGTTTTACGTTATTGGAACTTAATGGTCATTCCTGCCGGGGTCTTCTTATCGGTTTTCCTAGTTGGCTGGATGGTCCGTGGGGTCCTCTTTGGCCGTCTTTCCAAGTGGGCGCAAAAGACCGCCTGGAAGGGAGACGACATCCTCATTGAAGCGACCCGCCAGCCGTTCCTGCTGTGGGTCTTGATTGCCGCGATTGCCGTGGCCATCCGCGTTTCGGCGCTTCCCGAAACAGTGGTCGCTCTGGCGCACAAAGTGTTGCTGGCCTTTTGGCTTATTTCCCTGATGTTGGTCGCTTCGACACTCTCCGGCCGTTTAGTTACTTTATACGGAGATAAACTCCATGCGGGGCTCTCGGTCACCAGCTTGGCGCAGAACATCACCCGCATCGTCATTTTCAGCATCGGTGTTTTGATCCTTTTGAATAATCTTGGAATTTCGATCGCACCGCTTTTGACGGCGCTGGGGGTCAGCTCACTGGCGGTGGCGTTGGCATTGCAGGATACGTTGACTAATCTGTTCGCGGGGGTCCACATTTTGATGGGGAAGGGGATCCGTGTGGGGGATTATATTGAAATAGACAACGGCATCAAAGGGCATGTGACTGATATTTCCTGGCGCGCGACACGAATCCGTACGCTTCCCAACAATATTGTCATTATCCCGAACGCGAAACTCTCTCAGACGATCGTGACCAATTATCAACTGCCGGATAAAGAAATGGCAGTCTTAGTTCAGGTGGGGGTGCATTATGATAGTGACTTAAAACATGTAGAACGCGTGACCTGTGAAGTCGGAAAAGAAGTCATGAGAGAAATTCAAGGAGGGGTTGCTGGTTTCGATCCATTCATTCGATATCATACCTTCGCGGATTCCAGCATTAACTTCACCGTAATTCTCCGCGGGAAGGAATTTGTGGATCAGTATCTGATTACTCATGAGTTTGTCAAGCGACTGCACGAGCGATATAAGAAGGAGAACATTACGATTCCTTTCCCAATTCGGACAGTGTATTTAGAGCAGAAATCCTAGCTCCTAGCCAGTTGAGTTTTTCATATTGTCCTAGCTTTTAGCTAATTGAATCTTAGTGAGGTGAATGTGTGGACCCAAAAAGATCTTGAGGAGTTTGTCAGAAAGCAGTTTGTGGATACGAAGCTTATCGTTGTCTCCAACCGCGAGCCATTTCAGCACAACTCCAGAGAAGGAAAAGTGGAGTGCATCAAACCGGCCGGCGGGGTGGTGACCGCGTTAGACCCGATCATGCGGGTCTGCGGGGGAACATGGGTGGCTTTCGGATCAGGGAATGCCGATCACAAAGCGGCCGATAAAAAAGGGCGACTGCAAGTTCCTCCAGAAGATCCTAAGTACACCCTGCGCCGGGTCTGGTTAACTAAGGAAGAGGAGGAAGGGTATTATTACGGTTTTTCCAATGAGGCGCTCTGGCCGCTCTCTCACATGGTCTATCGTAGGCCGGTTTTCCACAAAGAAAACTGGGAGAGCTACAAAGCGGTCAATCAAAAATTCGCCGAAGCAGTCATAGAGGAGATTGGAGAAGAAAAGTCCATTATTTTTATCCAGGACTATCATCTGGCGCTCTTGCCGAAATTCATAAAAGAAAAACGCCCCGACATCCCATTGATTCATTTCTGGCACATCCCCTGGCCCAACCCGGAGACCTTCCGCGTCTGTCCCTATGCCGAAGAATTACTGCAGGGGTTGATGGCGAACGATATCCTCGGATTTCATATCCGGTATCACTGCAATAATTTTCTGGAGACGGTGGACCGGACTTTCGAAGCGAGAGTGGATCGAGAACGGACTTCCGTCCACTTCGGGGGGCATGAGACTCTGGTGCGGAGTTTCGCGATCAGCGTGGATTTTGAAGCGATTTCTTCGTTGGCTCAATCGAACGAAGTGGAGCAGAAGATGATGCGATTGACGGAGGAGTATTCCTTGCAGGGAAAGAAGGTTTTGAGCGGTCTAGACAGAATTGACTATACCAAAGGAATCCCCGAGCGAATGATGGCGTTCGACCGGTTCCTGGAGAAGTATCCTCAATATAAAGAGAAAGTGGTTTTTCTGCAGATCGGTGTTTTAAGCCGCGTTCACCTGCAACCCTATAAAGATCTCAACGACGAAATCAACGCCCTGGCGGAACGGATCAACTGGAAGCACGGGAGCCATTCCTGTCAGCCGATCATTTTGGCCAGGCGCCATTTGAATTACCCCGAAATCATCGCTCTATTCCGTCTGAGCCAAGCGACGCTGGTCACTTCTCTTCATGACGGCATGAACTTGGTGGCCAAAGAATTTGTCGCCAGCCGTTTTGATGAGCAAGGGAGTTTAATTTTAAGCCAGTTTACCGGGGCGGCCAGAGAGTTGGATACGGCGCTTCTGGTCAATCCCTACGACCGGGAAGAAGTAGCTGAAGCGATTCGTCAGGCGATCGAGATGACGCCGGAAGAACAAAAGCGGCGCATGGATCGTCTGCGTGCCTTGATCAAAGAAAATAATATTTATAACTGGGCAGGAAAGATTCTGGGAGAACTTCCTCGAATCACTGTGACTGTCTAAAGATGGCGCGGTCCTTCTTCCCAAAGGGATGGGAGAAGTTTAGGAAAGAATGGGATCGCTCTTATCATCGTCTCCTTCTCTTGGATTATGACGGGACATTGACTCCCATCGTCAGGGATCCATCGGTGGCGCTCCTTTCAAGAGGAATGCGGGATGTTTTGACGCGATTATCTGCTCGAAAAGGGGTCTCTTTAGGGATTTTATCGGGGAGAGCGCTTGGCCAGATACGCTGTCTGGTGAGAGTTCCTAAAATTCGTTACGGCGGGAACCACGGATTTGAACTTTGGATTCGCGGGCGCAAGAGGATATTGGCGAAAGCAAATTGTTTTCTTCCACTGATGCGGGCGATGGGGAGAGAACTTGCGCGCCGGTTGGCTCGCGTCCCAGGAGTGTTGGTGGAAGATAAAGAGATCACACTGAGCGTGCATTACCGCCGCTGTTCTGTCGCGGATACGGCCAGGGTATTGGCGGTTAGCCGGCAGCTAACCCATCATTGGGAAGCGAAACGTCAGATACGGGTCACACGCGGGAAAAAAGTTTATGAAATCCGCCCCGCGATAGAATGGGATAAGGGAAAAGCGGTAGAATTCTTTTTAAAACAACTGCCTCATCCCGCGGGGAGCGGATTAGTGGCTTACATCGGCGATGATACAACTGACGAGGACGCGTTTGTCGCTGTCAGGAAAAGAGGCGGATGGCCGATCCGGGTCGGCGGATCACAGAAAAAAACAAAAGCCCGTTATTACCTGAATGGAATCACCGAGGTGCGCCGTCTTTTGACGCTTTTGTCCACAATGGAGATAGGGGATGCCTCTCACGATCGCTAAAGAACCGTTCCATTTTTATACCCGGCTGCACTTAAAAGAGCTCACCGGTTTAAAGGCGGCCGATTTGCCGACACTTCTTTCTTTAATCCGAACGGTTCCCGGTTCGAGTATCTATTACCATACCCATCATTTTCTGCAGCAGCACCAGTTTCTCTCGCCGGAACCGCCTAACGATTTTGCTTACTGGGTCAGTGAGGCGTTGGGAGAAGATTCCCTGGGAGAAAAATTGGCCAGTATTGACACGGTTCAGTTCCATACTATCTGCGCTCTGAGAGAAAAGCTGGCTGAGACGATAGAAAGTCATTTAAAAACGCATCCTCGTTCCGCCCAGAGGACTGCTCCGGATGGGGAGCCGTTTTATTTCATGAAATCAGTTAGCTTTATCTTACCGACTCCTTACACGGCCGCGACGCTCAAAGAATTCGCCGAAGTTCTAAAGAAAATATCGGTTCACGCGCTCTATTTCCATATCTTTGAAGCGCGGTTGCGGCTGGAACAGCCGACCAACGATTTCGCGCTGTGGTTAAAAGAAAACTTGCGGGAAGAAAAACTGGCCCAGCAGGTTGAGTTTCTCGATCCCTATACTCACACGCTGGAGTCTCTGAGAGAAAAATTGATTGCTTTGGTTGAAAAGAGGATCACCGCCAGTGCCATCGTTGAGTGATTACGAACCTATCGTTGGAACGCAGACTCTGGAAGAACTCCGTCTTTTGGCAGGTCAGCTTCATGGAAAGACGATCCAACATATTAACTCCACCGCTGTTGGGGGAGGAGTGGCGGAAATTTTGCACCGTCTTATTCCTTTGCTTAAAGAAATCGGAGTGGAGAGTTGTTGGGATGTGATTAAAGGAGGCGAGCGGTTTTTCTGGGCGACCAAAAAGTTCCACAACGCTCTTCACGGATCGCCGGAAGAGATCACGAAAGAGGTTTTTGACGTTTACCTGCGGGGGACCGAAGAGTATCTAAAAGAAACTCCTCTAAAAGGAGATATCCTTTTTATCCATGATCCCCAGCCGATCGTCCTGGTCGAAAAAAAGAAGGAGATCAAGCGCAAGTGGATTTGGCGCTGTCATATAGACGTTTCTAATCCCCATCCGGGGGTTTGGGACTTTCTTCGCAAGTATATTGACCAATACGACGCCAGTGTCTTCTCAAGTCCGACTTTCTCACAACCGCTCCCGATCCGTCAGTTTATGGTTTGTCCTTCGATTGATCCGCTCAGTGAGAAAAACAAAGAGATCTCGCAAGAGACTATTGAACAGGCGCTGGACAAGTATCAAATTCCCAATGATCTGCCGATCATCACTCAGATTTCTCGTTTCGACCGTTTGAAAGATCCTGTTGGAGTCATTAAGGCCTTTCGAATGGTTCAGAAGACCAGCAAATGCCGCTTGGTTCTGGGAGGTGGGATCGCGACAGACGACCCGGAGTCAAATCAGGTTTTAGAGGAAGTGCGCCAGGAGGCGGGCAAAGATCCGACGATTCATGTTTTGCTGATCCCTTCTGGCAGTGATTTGGAAATCAACGCTTTGCAGAGGGCGTCGGCTGTCGTTCTGCAAAAATCGCTCAAGGAGGGATTTGGGTTGACTGTGACCGAAGCGCTCTGGAAAGCGAAGCCGGTCGTCGCTTCGGCTGTCGGCGGCATTCCTCTCCAGGTAGCGCACAAATACAGCGGACTCCTTTGTCATTCCATCGAAGGGGCGGCTTACGCGTTGAAACAGCTGTTGCATAACCCCGGCTATGCCAAGCGGCTGGGTGAGAATGGCCGACAACATGTTCGCCAGAATTTCCTGTTGACCCGCCACCTGCAGGAGTATCTGCTTCTTTTCTTGAGTTTGGAGCACACGGAGGATCTGACTCGTCTCTAATGCTTGAAGAGGGATTTAAAATTCCAGGAGAGATTCTTTTATTCCGGACCGACCGGTTGGGAGAATTGCTGTTAACCCTCCCCGCGGTTCGGATATTGAAAGACTCTTATCCGAGCTGCCGGATCACTTTGGTGGTGAACCCGTTTTGGGAGCCGTTGGCTCGAAGAATCCCATGGATTGACCGGGTGGTGGGCTATCAGGAACGGAGCCGCAACGACGTCATCGAAGGATGGCGGCTGGTTAGAGCCGTTAAGAAGGGGGCGAAAGGAAACTACGATGTTTCGATCGCTTTTCATCCGAAGAAATGTTTCAATCTCGCTTCCACTCTGCTTGGAATTCCAACCAAGATTGGTTATGACCGGAAATGGGCGTTGCTATTGACGCAAACTCTGCCCGATAAGAAATACCTTGGAGAAAAACATGAGGTCGAATATAACATTGATTTACTCCGCTTGCTCCCCGGAATTGAAATTCCATGGCGGATCCGGCTCTTTTTTCCTGTTTCGGACATTGACAGGCAAACCATCTCCCGTCGTTTGGAACAGGAAGGAGTTTTAACGGATGAATCGCTGATCGCGATTCACCCCATGACCAGCGACCCGCGGCCATGGCTTAGCCCCAAGAAATTTCAATCGGCCGCCAACGAAATTTACCGCCGCCGCCAGTGGCGGACTGTCTGGATTGGAAGTCCTGAGGAAACTAAAGAGATTGATCCATTGGTGACTCAATTAGGCCAGCCGCATCTGAATTTAGTCGGGGAGCTTAACCTCGGAGAACTAGGGGCGCTGTTAGAGCGGTGCAAACTGCTGGTCTCTATGGACAGCGGGCCGGTCCATATTGCCGCGGCGGTCGGAGTTCCAACCGTAGTCATCTTTGGCAAGGGGGACAATCCCGGCCAGCCGCGTCGCTGGGGGCCATGGGGCAACCGGCATGAGTTACTCTACCGGACTTCTATTGCTGAGCGAGAAAGAGGGTATTCTATGGAAGAAATTATGGCTTCCGTGGAGCGGTGCTTAGGGTAAATAAATTGTAACTACTCAGGTAGGTTAGACTGAAGGGGATTAGGCTGAAGGGGGAAATATACGTGATCCTTAAGCCAGAGGCTTACAAGACAAAACTAAGGACATTCGAACTGGCAGACAAGACGGCGTTATTGAGTTATCGGATAACGAAAGGTTTCCATAAAAGCCTTCAGTCTTCAGCCTATCCACCTGAGTAGTTACGTTTCTCTTTTATTAATGGTAGATTTAGTGAGGGGGTTGAAACTCGGTTTTTAATTCCTCATAAATCGTGGCTCTAGGGCCGATACCGACCACTGAGATCATTTTGAGATGGGGTTGGATTTGGTAAATAATTCGAAAGCGTTTGGTTCGAAAGGAATAAAGCCCCGTGAGTTCCTCTCGGAGTGGTTTGCCACTTTCGGGGCTCTGGGAGATCTCCATGAGGGCTTGCCGAATGTACCGTTTTGTCTGGGGTGGAAAATTACGAAGGCTGAGTTGAACCCCTGGCATAATTACTAAACGCAATCTCATTCCGTGTCCCAGTCAATTTTCTCTAATGGAATTCCCTTTCCACCTTTTTTAATGTATTTCAGCGATGCCTTAATCTGAGACATCAATGGAGGATCTTGTTTAATCGCTAATGTCTCTACAATAGATTCCCAGTCCTCATATGAGACCAAGACAACGGTAGGTCTACCTTTTGTCGTAATAGTGACCTCTTCCCCTAAACGGTTCACACGGCGTATCGTTTCTAAGGCATGAATCCTAAACTGAGTCACGGGCATGATGTCCATTTTTCCCCTCCTGCTAAAATAAGTGTAGCATTAAAATGATCATTTGTCAACAATCAAATCTGTGGACGATGCTGAGTTTCAAATGCTCGAATTGCGGCTTCTTGTTGCAACGTCAACCCAATATCGTCCAATCCATTGATGATGCGTCCCTTGACAGCGGGGTCCATTTCGAAGTGAAAGGAGATTTCCTCCGGTAAGTGTAGAGTGACTCGTTGGTGTTCGAGGTTGACTGTTGCCTCCAAGCCAGGGAAGCGCTCGACCATTTGGAAAATTTCTTCAACTTCCGCTTCTGAAAGTTCAATGGTAAGCAGAGCATTCTTGGCGCAATTGTTCCGGAAGATATCCGCAAAGGCAGGGATTCTGCCTGCTGATTGTTGTTTCCATGGGGCGATGACCGCTTGGAAACCATACTGCTGGATCCCCCAGACCGCGTGCTCGCGGCTGGATCCGCAGCCGAAGTTATTGCGAGCGACCAGAATCGAAGCCCCTTTGAAACGTGGAACGTTTAAGACAAAATCAGAATTTGGTTTTTTATCGGGAAGATAACGCCAGTCATAGAAAAGAGCTTCCCCAAAACCGGTCCGGGCGATCGATTTCAAGAATTGCTTGGGGATAATCTGATCAGTGTCAACGTTCGACCGATCGAGTGTTGCGATAAGTCCTCTGTGAGATTTAAATGGTTTCATATGTTCCTTCGCTTGTCATTCTGAGCGACTGAGTTCACCAAAGGTGAACGAAGGAGTCGAAGAATCTCGTTTTTAAAAGCAAGATCCTTCGACTTTGTCCCGTCACTCGCCTCTCGGCGCTCGCCTCTCGGCGCTCGCCTCTCGGCGAAGCCGAGGGAAGCCGAGGGAAGCCGAGGGAAGCCGAGGGAAGCCGAGGGAAGCCGAGGGCCTTCGGTGGCGGGACTTCGCTCAGGATGACAAAATCTATCATTCCCATTCTCGGATATCCACAAACCGCCCGGCGATCGCCGCCGCGGCGGCCATCTGGGGGCTGACCAAATGCGTCCGGCCCCCTTTGCCTTGACGGCCTTCAAAGTTACGATTCGAAGTGGAGGCGGAACGTTCACCCGGTTTCAGTTGATCCGGATTCATCCCTAAACACATACTGCAACCCGACTCACGCCACTCGCATCCGGCCTGCTTAAAAATTTTGTCTAATCCTTCGGCCTCGGCTTGCTTCTTCACTTGCTGGGAACCGGGGACGACGAGTACCTTTACCCCTTTTGCTGTTTTGCCTCGTTTAAAATATTCTGCCGCTAATCGCAAGTCTTCAATCCGGGCGTTGGTACAGCTTCCGATAAAGACCGTATCCACTTTAATCTCAGTCATCGGTGTTCCAGGTCGAAGCCCCATATATTCGAGCGCGTTCTCAACGTCTTTGCGGTTGTACCCGGGAACTTTGTCAGGTTCCGGGACCCGTCCGGTGACGTCCATCACCATTCCCGGATTGGTCCCCCAAGTGATTTGTGGAGCAATCTGCGAGGCATCAATCGTCAAAGTCCGGTCATATGTCGCATCGGGATCACTCGGCAGCGTTTTCCAATAAGCGAGCGCTTTTTCAAAATCTTTTCCTTTCGGCGCAAACGGACGATCTCCTGTATGGATGTATTGAAATGTTGTTTCATCCGGAGCGATCATCCCCCCGCGCGCTCCGGCTTCGATACTCATATTGCAAATCGTCATCCGGGCTTCCATTGAGAGGGAGAGTATTGTCTCTCCGCCATATTCCAAAACGTATCCAGTTCCACCAGCGGTTCCGATCATCCCAATGAGTTTTAAGATCATATCCTTGGAACTGACCGGCGGTTTTAACCGGCCGGTGAACTCCACCTTGAAAGTTTTCGGCTTCTTCTGAAGCAGGCATTGCGTTGCCAGGACATGCTCCACTTCTGAAGTCCCGATGCCGAGAGCGAACGCCCCAAAGGCGCCGTGAGTGGAGGTGTGCGAATCCCCGCAGACGATTGTTGTTCCGGGAAGGGTCAATCCCAATTCAGGGCCAATGATGTGAACAATTCCCTGTTGAGCGCTGTTAAGATCATAAAGACGAACACCAAACTCCCGGCAGTTTTTCGCTAACGCCTCGATCTGGGTCTTAGAGATTGGATCTTTAATGTTGAAGCGGTCTTCTGTCGGAACGTTATGATCCATGGTGGCGAAGGTCAACTCCGGCCGGCGGACTTTACGGCTAGTTAAGCGGAGTCCCTCAAACGCCTGCGGGCTGGTCACCTCGTGAACCAGGTGGCGGTCAATGTAGATCAGAGAGGTGCCGTCTTTTAAAGTAGTGACCAGATGGGTGTCCCAGACTTTCTCAAAAAGGGTCTTAGCCATAAGAAACAGCAGTATACCTCAAAATTTCCCTCTTGACAAAGTGTATTTGATACACTAAACTTGATTAGTGTAGGAGATACACTTATGAGAAAAGTTCATAGTTCGGAGTTCGTAGTTCATCGTAAAACGGGGAGATTATGAGGAAGAATTTCGATGAACAACGAACCGTGAACTATGAACAGATATTGGCCGTCACGGTCGATGTCGTGCTCTTTACCATACGAGAGAGAAAATTAGCGGTATTGCTGGTCCGCCGGATCAACGAACCCTTTGGCGGGATGTGGGCTCTACCGGGAGGATTCGTTCAGAAGAACGAATCAGTGGATGAGGCGGCCCTGCGGGAACTGCAGGAAGAGACCAACGTCAGCCGGGTTTACCTGGAACAGCTCTACACCTTCGGGGATCCTGCGCGCGACCCGCGCGGGAGGGTGATCACCGTCTCCTATTACGCGTTGATCAATTGGGAAAACTTCCAGCTTCGGGCGAGGACGGATGATACTTCCGAGGCCAAGTGGTTTCCGGTTCAGGAACTGCCGAAGCTCGCTTTTGATCATCGCGAAATTATCCGCTACGCGCTGGAGCGGCTGCAGCATAAAGTCAATTACACCACGATCTGTTTTCAATTGCTTCCCAAGAAATTCGCGTTGTCAGAACTCCAGCAGGCTTACGAAATCATTCTCAATCAAAAATTAGATAAACGGAATTTCCGGAAGAAAATGATCCAGCTTCATATTTTGAAAGACACCGGCGAGATGAAAACCGACGGGGGGCCGCAACGGCCGGCGAAATTGTACTCGTTTACGAATGTGCGGGTGGTAAAGTTGCAAGAAAAAGGAATTATTGTGCCGTTTTAATTTTAGCGTTCAGGGGACAGGGGGCAGGGTACAGAAAAGACTTGAGGTGATTATAGTGCACGAATCAGCCCATTACAAGATGTTAAAAGAGAAGATTCGAGTCTTGGCAAAGGAGAGAGATGCCGTCATCCTGGCCCACAATTACCAGGAAGGAGCGATCCAGGATGCCGCCGATTTTATCGGCGATTCGCTAATGCTGTCGCAGAAAGCGGCCGCCACCGACGCCTCGGTGATTTTGTTCTGCGGCGTCCATTTTATGGCCGAGACCGCGAGCATTTTGTGCCCGGATAAGAAAGTAATTATTCCGGATCTAGCCGCCGGCTGTTCTCTGGCTGATATGGTTATCGAACGGGACGCCCGCCAATGGAAAGAACGGCACCCCGATGGCGCGGTGGTCGCTTATGTCAACACCTCCGCTGTGGTGAAAGCGGCATCGGATTATTGCTGCACTTCATCGAACGCCGTCAAGGTCGTCCAGGCCATTCCGGAAGAGAAAGAAGTCCTTTTCATCCCCGATTTCTATCTGGGAACCTGGGTCAAGAGGCAAACAGGGCGCAAGAATCTTCATGTCTGGAAAGGATATTGCGCGGCGCACACGGCAATCACGCCGGAAGGGATTGATCGTTTGCGCGAACAACATCCAGACGCCGAATTTTTGATGCATCCGGAGTGCGGCTGTATGACCAAATCCATGGATTTAGCCGACGCGATTCTTTCGACCGAGGGGATGGTGGAATACGCCAAGGAATCTCCATCGGAAGAATTTATCATTGCTACCGAAGTCGGGATGCTGTACAAGCTCCAGAAAGAAAACCCCGGCAAGAAGTTTTATCCCGCCAGCGAAAACGCCACCTGTCAGTATATGCAGATGAATACTTTAGAGAAGGCGTTCCGATCTCTCTTGGAATTGAAATACGAAGTTAAAGTTCCGCAGAATATCTCCGAGCTTGCCCGAATTCCGATCGAGCGGATGATGGCGATCTCCGCTAACGGCAACGGCAATGGAAACGGGAATAAAAAACTTCACAATCCCACCGCGGTCGTATATAATAGATCACAGTGCTAATCTACACCTTTTACACATTGGCGATTAGCGGGGGGTTGTTTCTAGTGGGGGCTATTTTATTTCTCCTCCCATCACAGATATTGACCCGTCTGAGTGAATTTGCCAATAGAGTCCTTCTAGCCACCGACCATGCGATCGTTCCTTTCCGCAAGGGGATAGGGCTTCTCTTCTTAGCCGTCAGCGCGTGGATCTTCTATCGAGTCTATCTTCTGATACAAACCTACCCGATGCTCCTGCAATAGGGGGCACAGACCCTTTGATTTTATCGAACCCTCAATTGCCACTCGGCGTCCACGACGTCACGGTTGATGCGTTCGATCACTTTACGGGCTTTGTTCCTGAGAGAATCGGAAACGGTTGGGGCGCGTTGAAGCTGGCGCAGGAGTTGAATGGCCATCCGGAAATAGCGGACGATTTCTCCTTCATCGGCCATAGAGAGACGTAAGATTCGATCAAACGGGTCGCCATGACACCATGCGACCATCGCCGGCGCCAGGAAGAAGAAACCCGGTTTTGTGCGGGGGAGAATTTTATAGTGTTGTTCCTGCCGATGAATTTTCTCAGTGAACTCCTCGCAGCGGCGCGCCAGCCGCTTGATCCCTTTATCCAGATGAGGGCGGTGTTCTCCTTTGCGCGGTTCATAGACTAACGCGGCGAGCACGACGGTCAATTCGATGTCGGTCAAGGTATCCAACCACCCTTCTTCTCGCATCTCGGCCAGCGCGAGTTCATAGCCGTACATCCAGGAAGCGAATTCTCCTTTAGGAGTCAGTTCACGCTGGCGAAGGTAACCCATTTGACGCAAAAGCGCCAACTTTCTGCTCAACGCCTCGTATCCCTTGTGGCGGTCTTTTTTGGAGGATTGAAAATGGTGGAGGGAACGGTTGTAGATCGTGGGGAGTTGTTCTTGAAACTCTCGATAAAGATTTAGAACCGTGGCATAGCCGGTGTTGAACTGACTGAACACGGCTTCTGGTTTTCCGGTGATAATTCGGAAGACTTCGTGATAGGGAATGTCGCGCGGGTTCACCCGGACATAGACGAAACCCTCCGTGTCCATTCCGCGCCGCCCGGCGCGCCCGGCCATTTGATAAAAATCGCGCGTGCGAAGATTATCGAATTTATAACCGTAAAATTTGCGCAGTTCGTCAAAGACAACGGTGCGGGCCGGCATGTTGATTCCCATCGCGAAAGTCTCGGTCGTGAAAATCATTTTGATCAGCCCGCTGGTGAAAAGTCGTTCCACCACTTCTTTCAAACTCGGCAGCATTCCGGCGTGATGATAGGCGATTCCTCGCCAAACCAAATCTCTCAGAGCGAAAGCTGATTTCTCATGAGTGAGCTGGTACTTTTCAAGGAGCTCTTCAAACAACTGCCGGATCTTTCCCTGTTCTAAGGAAGACAAAAATTGAAACTCTGTTAACTCTTGAGCGAGTTGTTCTGTTCGCTGGCGGCCAAAGGTGAAATAAAGACAGGGGAGTTGGTTTTTAGATAGGAGGTGTTTCACCAGGGTATCCAGCCGGTTCGGTTTAGCCTGAAAATGAGGCCGCCGGCGTTCCCAGTCACGCCATCGGCCCCAGTTCCCCTGGTTCTGATACCCTTGACGGAGGAGAGTTTTGAAATCAGGGAGAAGCTGCCCATGGCATTGAAAGCAAAAAGTCAAAGGGACAGGGCGGTGAGTTTCCACGACGACATTCACCGGATGGTTGCAGGCTTTTCCCATCCATTCGGCCAGTTCTTCCACGTTGGGGATCGTGGCGCTTAAGGATAAAAACCGGATATGTTCCGGAGAGAACATAATCGCCTCTTCCCAAACGGTGCCGCGCGCGTAGTCGTCAATGTAGTGAAACTCATCGAAGATCACCCATTCCACTTCTGACACGCGGCGCGGGTCCTCAAAGAGGGTATTCCGGTAAATTTCCGTCGTCATAATCAGGATAGGCGCTTTCGGGTTGATCGCGACGTCGCCGGTGATAATCCCGATCCGGTCTCCGTATTTGGCGGAAAAGTCGCGGTATTTTTGGTTGGAGAGGGCTTTAATCGGCGCGGTGTAGATCGCTTCTTTGCCCCGCGCAAGCGCCTGCTCTAGAGCATACTCGGCAATGACGGTTTTACCGGCGCCGGTCGGGGCAGAAACGAGGACAGATTCCCCACGATCAATAAACTCCATCGCCTGTTTTTGGAAAGGATCGTATTGGAAGGGGAGTCGGTTCATTGACTCCTATTCCTAAAACTTGAACAGCATATCCGCGTAAGACGGCACCGGCCAGAGGTTGGTCGGCACGAGGGTCTCTAACGCGTCAATATCCTCACGGAGGTCCCCGAGCGCTTTAAACACTGTATCGCGATAGGCGACCGCTTTGGCGTAAGTCTCGCCGACGCTCTGCGCTTTCTTCGTGGCGCCCTCCAGGGCGGCCAGTTTTTTATTCGCCGACGCCAAAAGATCCGATACCTTTGACAGAAATTCCTTCTGAACCGTTGCCGGAACGGAGACTTCTTTCAATCGTTGAATCGCCCTAGCCAGTCTCGAGGTGTAACAGATCGTCGCTGGAATATATTGCCTCTTGACCATTTCGATAGCGGTGAGCGCCTCGATGTTGATCTGTTTGGCGTACTGTTCCAGATAAACTTCGTAACGGGAGTGCAATTCCTCTTTAGTGAGGACTTTGTATTTCTCAAACAGTTTCCCCGCTTTTTCCGTGACCAGCGCTTTGAGCGCCTCTACCGTTGACTGAATGTTCGGCAATCCCCGTTTTTTTGCTTCTTTGACCCAATCTTCGGTGTAGTTGTTGCCGTTGAAGATGATCCGTTCGTGTTTGTTCACCGCCTCTTTGATGATGGCGGAAATCTCCTTGCTTTTATTGGAGGTTTTTTCAAGCCGGGTGGCAATCTCATCCAACGCCTCGGCGGCAATGATATTCAAGACAACATTAGGCCCCGCGATGGAAGCGGAGGAGGGAACCATCCGGAATTCAAACTTATTCCCCGTGAAAGCAAAGGGGGAAGTCCGGTTTCTATCGGTGTTGTCTTTGGGAAGATCGGGAAGCGTGTCAGCGCCGATGCGTAAGTAAGATTGGCCGCGGGAAGTCGCTTTTTCTCCCTTTCCAAGGTGTGTCAGAATATCAGTCAGTTCTTCTCCCATGAAAACCGAGATGATCGCCGGCGGCGCTTCATTGGCCCCTAGACGGTGATCGTTTCCCGGATTGGCGGTGGATGCCCTCAATAGATCAGCGTGTTTATCCACGGAGGCCATCAATGCCGAGAGGAAAAGAAGGAACTGTTCGTTATCATGCGGAGTCTTCCCCGGCTCCAACAGATTCATTCCGTCGTCGGTGGCTAACGACCAGTTGTTGTGTTTGCCGGAGCCGTTAATTCGGGCGAATGGCTTTTCATGGAGCAGGCAGACTAATCCGTGGCGAAGAGCGACCTTTTGCATCGCCTCCATCACCAGTTGATTATGATCGGCGGCGATGTTGACAGTCGAGAAGATCGGGGCCATCTCATACTGCGCCGGGGCGACTTCGTTATGTTTTGTTTTCGCGGAGATCCCCATCTTCCAGAGCTCGATATCCAAATCTCTCATGAAGGCGGAGATGCGGTCTTTAATGGAACCGAAGTATTGATCTTCCAATTCTTGTCCTTTGGGTGAAGGGGCTCCAAAAAGAGTTCTGCCGCAACTGATCAAGTCGAGACGGCGCAGGTAATATTCTTTATCAATCAGAAAATATTCCTGCTCAGGGCCTACGGTGGCAATGACTTTTTTAGAAGTTTTATTACCGAGGGCTCTTAAAACACGCAGCGCCTGTTTTGAAACAGCTTCCATCGAGCGAAGAAGCGGTGTTTTCTTGTCCAGGGCCTGGCCGGTATAAGAGCAGAAGGCGGTTGGGATGGTCAGTGTCACATTCCCGGCGGCGTCTTCTTTTAAGAAAGCCGGAGAGGTGCAGTCCCAGCCGGTGTAGCCGCGGGCTTCGAAAGTGGCCCTGAGTCCGCCGCTGGGGAAAGAGGATGCGTCCGGTTCTCCTTGGATCAACTGCTTTCCGGAAAACTCCATGACGACTCCGCCGTCGGAAGTGGGAGAGATGAAAGCGTCATGTTTTTCGGCGGTTTTGCCGGTCAATGGCTGAAACCAGTGCGTATAGTGTGTGGCTCCTTTTTCAATCGCCCAATCTTTCATGGCGTTGGCCACGACATCGGCCACTTCCAGCGTCAAGGGTTCGCCTCTCTCAATGGTTTTTCTCAAACCCTTGTAAGTATCTTTAGGAAGGCGTTCCTTCATGGTGCGGTCGTTGAATACGTTGGATCCGAAAAGTTGAGCGACGTCGTGTGTAGTAGCCATTAGATTCCTCCGAAATTATATTAGGCGGTTAGTCAAGTAAATAGGCCTGCATTATAACAAATTCCAGGTAGTTTTCAATAGTGGTATAATAAATCCCCATCTCAATGACAGATCAATCTTGTTGTCACGAACCCAAAAAAAAGTGGTATCAGAGCCAAGTGCGTTTGTCATTAGCGGGGATTACGCTCCTCGCTTTAGCGA
Organism: uncultured Planctomycetia bacterium; assembly: GCA_964372345.1. Lineage (GTDB taxonomy): Bacteria > Omnitrophota > Gorgyraeia > JACOVV01 > JACOVV01 > JACOVV01. Next base: position 22,664 of record CAYJQR010000012.1, read on the forward strand.
CAACGGCGATTCCTTTTTTATTTCCTCTGCGTCAAAACCTCTGGATGTACGCCCGGCTGGTCACGGGATACTTTTTACTCGGAGTTTTGATCGGCGGGTTGATTGATTATTTCATTCCAAAAGAGACCATCTCCAGATACCTTGCCGGTTCGCAGAAACGAATCATTTTCCGTTCGGTCTTCCTGGGGTTCCTGATGAGCGCCTGCAGCCACGGGATTCTCGCGATTTCAATGGCGCTGTATAAAAAGGGGGCCTCGGTCTCCAGCGTGATCAGTTTTCTCCTGGCCAGTCCCTGGGCGAATATGGCGGTGACGGTGTTGCTGGTCGGGCTCTTTGGCTGGAAGGGAATTCTGATGATTGTGTTAGCGATGCTGGTTGCTGTCGTGACGGGGTTGTTTTTTCAGCAGTTGGAGAAGCGAGGATGGGTTCGGGGAAATTTGAATACGGTAGAAGCTAGAGACTGGAAGCTAGAAGCTAGAAAAAACAAAAGCCTTTTCCAGCTTCTAGCCTCTAGCTTCCAGTCTCTAGCTGGAATATTTCGCAGTTCCTATGATCTTCTTGAAATGATCCTCGGCTGGGTAACGCTGGGAGTGGTTCTCGCCGCCGTGATCGCGACGTTTGTCCCTTCAGATTTCTTTTATCGGTGGTTAGGGCCTACGCCACGCGGGCTGGCCGCAACCATGCTCGGTGCTTCGGTCATTGAAGTCTGCTCCGAAGGGAGCGCTCCTTTAGCGTTTGAGATTTACCGGCAGACGGCCGCTCTAGGGAATACTTTCGCTTTTTTAATGGCAGGTGTGGCTACCGATTATACAGAGCTGGGACTCATCGGGTCTAACATGGGGTGGAAGACGGCTCTCTGGCTATTGGCAGTGAATCTTCCTTTGATTTTTATCTGTGGACTCTTATTGAATTTTCTATAAATTTGGATTAAAATAGCTCTGGTTCATGACACCTGACACCGTTTCTTTCGGCTGGGTTTTCCTGGCGGGAGTTTTGACGTTTCTCTCTCCCTGCGTTCTCCCCCTCATCCCCTCCTATATATCCTATATTACCGGCGCTTCTCTTGAAGAACTACAGACCGGAAAAGGGGTCAAGAGAGCCACAGCCATTCACTCTTTGCTCTTTATTCTTGGGTTTTCCGTGGTTTTTATCCTGCTGGGGGCTTCGGCGACCGTTGTCAGCGGGTTTTTGTATCAATACCAGCAGTGGATTAAAAATATTGGCGCGGTGTTGATTATCCTTTTTGGCCTTCATCTGACAGGATTGATTCCTCTTCACTTTCTGCTCAGGGAAAAAAGGCTGCGATTACGCAATAAGCCGGTCGGATACTTTGGGTCTTTTCTAGTGGGGGCCGCTTTCTCAATTGGCTGGACTCCCTGTGTGGGGCCGATTCTGGCGTCGGTACTGCTGTATGCCAGTTCCCATACGACGGTAAAGCAAGGGGTTTTGCTGCTGGCGGTTTATTCCTTGGGGATGGGAATTCCTTTCTTTCTGGCATCCCTGGCGTTCAATCAAATGCTTGCCTCTTTAAAATGGTTAAAAAAGTATCTCAACTTCTTAGAAAGATCAACCGGAGTATTGTTGATCCTGGTAGGGATTCTGCTGATGACGAATTCATTGAGCTGGCTTTCTGGAACTATGACGCAGTGGCTAGCACCGTTGTCGCGGAAGTTAAACTTATAAATAAGTCCACAGTCCACAGTCCACGGTCGACAGTCCACAGACTGTCTCTTCTATGGACTGTGGTCTATGGACTGTGGACTATCATGGAGGGACGAATGCGATTGAAATCAGCTTACTTAATATTGATTCTTTCTTGCTTGGCAATCTTTCCCGGCTGCGGCGATAAAAAATTAGCTTCTCAAGCGAATAAAGCGGCCGCCGCGGCTTCACTATTGGCTCCAGAGGATTTGGGGCCGGCGCCTACTTTTACCCTTCCCACCCCGGAGGGAACCGAAATCTCTTTTTCTGATTTTCAGGGAAAAACAGTACTGATTGATTTCTGGGCGACCTGGTGCCCTCCCTGCCGGGAAGAGATCCCCGGATTCGTTGATTTGTACCGTCGTTACAAAGAAAAAGGTTTTGAAATCATAGGAATCTCTTTGGACAAAGGAAACACTGACGGAGTCAAGAAATTCATGGAGGAATTTTCGATTCAATACCCAGTTGTGATGGGGGAGGACGAAATCCCGCGGGCTTTTGGCGGGATTCGGGCTATCCCAACCACATTTCTGGTGAATGCCAAGGGGCGGATTGTGAAACGCTATGTGGGTTTTCACAGTGCCGAAGAATTTGAAAAGGATATCATCAACTCGTTGTCAAATAATTAGTTAAAGAGTTTACAGAGTTTTAATCTTTTCGTAATATCGTTGTAACAATCCAAGGATATGCTTTTACTGCTTCTCTGGTTGAGTTGAAGAGAGGATTAATCGGCATCTTAAAGGAGGAAATCTATGGATCCAAAAGTAATGGCAGATACGATGTGGACGCTGATCACAGCGATGCTGGTGTTCTTTATGAACCTCGGCTTCGGTCTGGTCGAGTCCGGATTCTGTCGCAGTAAGAACTGCGTCAATATTCTTTCAAAGAACTTTATCGTTTTCGCGATCTCTTCGATTGCTTTCTGGGTGCTCGGATGGGGACTCATGTTCGGCAATGGGACCGGTTTTATCGGTCAGGAAGGGATTTGGCTGCTTAAGGGGGCGGATAATAGCCCGGCGACCGGCGAGGCCTATAAAGGAGTATATAGCGCTATCAACTGGACGGGAGTTCCGTTACTTGCGAAGTTCTTCTTCCAGTTAGTCTTCGCGGGAACAGCCGCGACGATCGTTTCAGGAGCGGTTGCCGAAAGAATCAAGTACATTTCCTTCATTCTTTTCTCCTTTGTGCTGGTTGGATTGATTTATCCGATCGCCGGGCACTGGATCTGGGGAGGCGGATGGCTGGCTCAGAAAGGGTTTTTTGATTTCGCCGGTTCTACGGTGGTTCACAGTATCGGAGGATGGTCGGCTCTGGCAGGCGTGCTTATTCTAGGTCCTCGATTTGGAAAATTTAACCATGGGACGATCACTCCGATACCGGGACACAACCTCACCGCAGCAACGACTGGCTGCTTTGTTCTGTGGCTAGGGTGGTTTGGATTTAACCCCGGCTCCACGATGGCGGCTGATCCCGGGTTGATTGCCAAGATTTGCGTGACAACCAACACCGCTGCCGCGGCGGCGATCTTAAGCGCGACGGCTCTTTCCTGGAAACTCCTTGGGAAACCCGATTTAGGGATGACCCTGAACGGCTGTTTAGCGGGGTTAGTCGCCATTACTGCTCCCTGTGCTTTCGTTAGTGTGGAGAGCGCATTTATTATCGGTGTCGTTGCGGGACTTCTGGTGGTTCCGGCAGTCATGTGGTTTGACAAAATAAGAGTTGACGACCCTGTCGGCGCTCTCTCAGTCCACCTGGTTAATGGTGTGTGGGGCACTTTTTCACTGGGGCTTTTCGCGGATGATGCACTCACCGGCAAAGGACTTTTGATGGGCGGAGGGACGAAACTTCTAGCCGCGCAGGTTACCGGTATTATTGCAGTTGGGCTGTTCACGTTCACGGCAGCTCTGATCACCTGGGCGATTATTAAGGCAACCATTGGAATTCGGGTCTCTCTTCAAGAGGAGATTAGCGGATTGGATATCGGCGAGCACGGCAACAGCGCTTATCCGGAACTATTAACCCGCAAGCAGAGCTATACCTATGTGGGATCTGGAACCCCAGAGGCTAATTGAGGGAGGCGTTCATCATGAAAAAGATTGAAGCGATCATTCGTCCTGAAAAGGTAGACGCTGTTCGGAAAGCGCTGGATAAATCAGGATATCCGGGGATTACCATCACCGAAGTCGAAGGGCATGGAAAACAAAAAGGGGTGGTACAGCAGTGGAGAGGGGAGAAATACCGAATCGAACTTCTCCCGAAATCCAAAATCGAGATTGTGGTCATGGACAAGGATGTTGACCGAATTCTGGAAAGCATCCTGCAGGTAGCGCGGACAGGTTCCGTCGGAGATGGGAAAATTTTTGTTTCGGATATTCGTGAAGCGGTGCGAATCCGAACTGGAGAAAAAGGGGAAGTCGCGGTAGGATAGGATCAGGGTACAGCGGACAGCGTTCAGGAAAGGCAAATCAAATGTTTGTTTTTGTGTACCCTAATTATTAATGAAGGAGAACGACAATGGCAAAACTAGCGATGCGTAAAAGCGGCAATGAAGTGGAGAACTTACTTCGGTCCGTCAAGGAACCGGAGAAGAAATTGAGGGAATTGAGACACTCCTTTGATGAAAAAGCGGCACAGCAGGTGAGTGAGTTAATTCGTAAAAATAACATCCAGATAGTGGACTTTAAATTTAATGATCTTCCTGGATTGTGGCAGCACTTTTCAATTCCTGCCAGTGAACTGACAGAGTATGACGATATTGTCACTTCTATCTGGGTGGATGGAATCGGATTTGATGGGTCCAGCATCCGTGGTTTTCAGAAAATCCAAGAGAGCGACATGCTCCTTTTGCCCGATCCCGCTACAGCCATCGTGGATCCGATCTGCGAAGTTCCGACGGTGAGCATTGTCTGCGATATTTACGATCCGGTCACTCGCCAGCCTTACACTCGTGATCCGCGGTTCATCGCGCGCAAAGCGGAGCAGTATCTCAAAAAAACCGGCATCGCCACCGATGTTTATTTCGGGCCGGAATGCGAATTCTTTATCTTCGATGATATTCGTTTCGATACGACCGAGAATAGTTCCTACTATTTCCTCGATTCTAATGAAGGGGATTGGAACACGGGGCGGGATGAAAAACCGAACCTGGGATACAAACCGCGCTACAAGGAAGGATATTTTCCGGTTCCACCACACGATCAACTGCAGGATCTTCGTTCCGAGATTATCCTGACGATGATTAAGTCGGGGATTCCCATCGAAGTTCATCATCATGAAGTGGCCACGGCGGGTCAGTGCGAGATTGACATGAAGTTCAATAAACTGACGACCATGGCCGATCGGGTCCTGTTGTATAAGTACATTGTCAAAAACGTGGCGCGCAAACACAATAAGACAGCCACCTTTATGCCGAAACCGATCTTCAAGGATAACGGTTCGGGGATGCACTGCCATCAGAGTCTGTGGAATGGCAATACGCCGCTCTTCTATGACAAGAACGGTTACGCTCTCATCAGCCAGCTCTGTAAGTGGTACATTGGCGGGTTGCTCAAGCACGCTCATTCGATTCTTGCATTCGCGGCGCCGACAACCAATTCTTATCGCCGGCTGGTACCGGGATATGAAGCGCCGGTCAACCTGGTCTACTCGGCTCGTAACCGGAGCGCGGCGGTGAGAATCCCAATGTACACCGACCAGCCGAAAGCCAAGCGGCTTGAATTCCGTCCGCCCGATCCTTCCTGTAACCCGTATCTTGCATTTGCCGCGATGCTGATGGCCGGATTGGATGGGATCAAGAACAAGATCGATCCAGGTAAACCCGTAGATAAGAACATCTACGATCTCTCTCCGGAGGAAGCCGCCGGAATTAAGACGGTACCTCGTTCGCTGGATGAGGCGTTGAGCGCTCTGGAAAAAGACCACGATTTTCTCTTGGAAGGCGGGGTCTTTACCAAGGACGTCATTGACACCTGGATCGAATACAAGAGAACGGTAGAGATTGACGGCGTCCGTCTGCGCCCGCATCCCTACGAGTTCTATTTGTATTACGATATTTAGTTCGTGGTTCATTGTTCGTAGACCCCCCTCACCCCATCCCTCTCCCCTAAATGGGAGAGGGATGGGGTGAGGGGATTGTTTTCTAGGAATCTACTTTGTCTGTGATATAATCTTCAATACCTTTATGACGACAAAAACAACAGCAACCAAAGCTAAAGATAAAGAATACGTTCTGCAAATTGTCAAAGAGATGAACGTTAAGTTCATCCGTTTCTGGTTCACGGACATCCTTGGTTTCCTAAAGAGTTTTGCCATCACTGTTGAAGAACTCGAGCAGGCATTAGAGGAGGGGGTCGGTTTCGACGGCTCCTCCATCGAAGGGTTTGTCCGCATTGACGAAAGCGATATGATCGCGATGCCGGATCCGAACACCTTCTGCGTCCTTCCGTGGCGCCCCAAAGAGAACGCGGTGGCGAGAATGTTTTGCGATATCCTGACTCCGAGCGGCAAGCCGTATGAAGGGGACCCTCGGTTTGTCCTCAAGCGAAACCTCCTGCGCGCGGCGCAGATGGGGTACACTTATTACGTCGGTCCGGAACTGGAATTTTTCTATCTGCAAAGCCAAAAAGAAGGGCCAGGAATCGCGCAGCCGGTTCAACCTCCTCAACCCATTGACCTTGGGGGGTATTTTGATCTGACCCCGCTTGACGTCGCGACGGATCTCCGTCGAGAAACAGTGTTGACATTAGAAGCGATGGGGATTGGCGTCGAATACAGTCACCACGAGGCGGCCGCGAGCCAGCATGAGATTGATTTGCGCTACACCGACGCCATGACGATGGCGGATAACGCCATGACTTACCGCTTGGTGGTGAAAGAAATCGCTTTGAAACACGGAGTCTACGCGACCTTTATGCCGAAGCCGTTCTCGAACATGAACGGGAACGGTATGCACGTGAACCAATCGCTCTTTTCCGTCAAGGGGGACCGGAATATTTTCTTTGATCCAAAGGACAAAATTCATCTTTCAAAGACAGCCCGGCATTTCATGGCGGGACTGCTCAAGCATATCCCGGAACTTTGTCTGGTCACTAACCAGTGGGTCAATTCGTACAAACGCCTTGTCCCGGGGTTTGAGGCCCCCGTCTATATTTCATGGGCGCTGAAAAACCGTTCGGATTTAATCCGTGTCCCCGCCTACAAACCGGGAAAGGAATATTCCACAAGAATCGAATTGCGCTCGCCTGATCCCGCCTGTAATCCCTATCTGGTCTTCAGTGTCCTTTTAGCGGCTGGGTTGGACGGGATTGAAAAAGAGTATCCTCTGGATCCTCCCGTGGAAGAAAACGTTTTCACCATGAACGAAACTGACCGGAAACGCCGCGGTATCCAAATGCTCCCTGACAGTCTCCATGAAGCGATTGAGTTATGCGAGAAAAGCGACCTTGTCCGCCGGACGCTTGGAGACCATATTTTTCATTCCCTCATCGAAAACAAGAAAATCGAATGGGCCCGCTACCGCGCCCAAGTCACTGACTACGAAATCAAAGAATACCTGCCGTTGTTGTAAGGAGATTCATGGCATTTTCTATTTGATTTTGTGACTAAGATAAGGTAGACTAGCTATAGATATAGCTAGAACTATAACTATTATCCTATGGAGGTGAGCTTGATGAGGACAGTTCAGATGACCTTAAATGAAACTTTAGTTTTGGCAGTAGATCGTGTCGTTAGACGGTTGGGGACTACAAGATCCGCATTTACACGTCAGGCGCTCAAGGATGCCCTTGATAGAGTACGGACCAATGGACTGGAACTAAAACATCGCCAAGGATATCGGAGAAAACCGGTCCGAAATGGTGAATTTAGCAATTGGGAAACCGAACAGGTTTGGGGTGATTTATGAGAAGGGGTGAGGTAAGATGGTATCAATTCTCAAATCCGGATAAGAGGAGACCTGTTGTTATCCTAACAAGAGATTCAACACTAGAATTCCTCGGGGAGGTTACAGCCGCTCCAGTGACTTCCGTGATACGGGATATCCCTTCTGAAGTTCTCTTAGGCAAAACAGACGGAATGCCCAAGGATTGTACAGTGAATTTAGATCATATCCAAACAGTCTCGAGTGCAAAAATCGGTCCCCTCATCACCACCCTCTCTTTATCGAAAATGCTGGAATTACGTTCGGCGCTCCTGTTTGCTCTGGGTTTTTAGGGTGATTCAGATTTTCAACCTCTTCAAAATTTGGGCTTGGAGATAGAAATTATCAAGACACCTTCAGGGATTTAAAATTCTATTTTTCATTCTTCATTAAACAAATTGTTTAAGCTTTTCTTCTACAGTAAACCGCACTTTTCGACCGAATTCCCTCACAAAAACC
>CAYJQR010000013.1:0-29816 GCA_964372345.1 uncultured Planctomycetia bacterium
GTTATTCTTCACCGCGCTGATTTTTGGGGCGATGCTCATCATTACTTTAGTGGAAAGCGCGAGAATCCCCGTGGATAACCCGGAAACACATCTAGAGTTGACGATGGTCCACGAAGCGATGATTCTGGAATATTCGGGGAGGTATCTGGCCCTGATCGAATGGAGTCATCAGATCAAACAGCTTTTGTTCTTCAGTTTATTGGCGAACCTTTTCTTCCCTTGGGGGATGGCTTTTTATGTTTTAAAAATTTTCTGTTTGGCTCTGGTGGCCGGCTGGATTGAAATCCACTCCGCCAAACTGCGGTTGTTCCGGGCTCCGGATCTGATCGCGGTCGCCTTTGTTCTGGCGCTCCTTTCTCTGATGGGGCAGTTGATGATAGGGAGGCCGTCGTGGATGCCCAACTGATTTCTTCCCTGATTCATCTGACAGGAATGCTTCTGCTCGCGGCAGCGCTGGCGATGATCGCGTCTCCTCAATTGTTCTCCTGCATCCGGTTGTACGCGGTTCATTCTCTCCTGCTGGCTTTAACAACGGGACTGATGGCCTGCCATCCCCATCTAGAGCACCTGTGGATCCCGGCGCTTTTAACTCTTCTGTTGAAGACGGTGGTGATTCCCCGGGTTTTCTTCGGCATGATCCGCCGCATCGGTATCCGCCGGGAAGTAGAGAGTTACATCAATATCCCTTTTTCGTTAATCCTGGCGGTGTTACTGCTCTTTCTCTCTTTTTACGGGACGGCCCATTTGTGGGAACTAAGTTCTATCGAGCAGAAAGAATTCATTCCGATGGCGATCGCGACCGTCTTCTGGGGGATGCTCATGATGGTGACCCGGAAAAAAGCGTTAACGCAAATCGTGGGGCTTCTGTTGATGGAAAACGGCCTTTTCCTGATGGCGGTCACCCTGACCTCCGGAATGCCTCTCTTGGTAGAGCTAGGCATTTTCTTCGACGTGCTGGTCGGCGTTATCATTATGGGGGTTTTTGTCTTTAAGATCCGGGACGCGTTTGAAGGAATTGACGTGGATGACATGACGGTGTTGAAAGGATAAAAAATGTTTCTGCATTTGCTGATGATTCCATTGATAGCGGCGTTATTTTGCGAACTCTCCCCGGCGCCTTGGGTGAATTGCCTTTCTTTCATTGGAGGGGCGCTGGCGTTAGCGGTCAGCGGGTGGCATTCTGTTTTTTTTGCAAGCCTGCTTCAGGATAGAATTTTTGCTCTGGATGGAAAACTGCTGATGGACCCGCTGTCGGCGGTCTTCGTTCTCCTCATTGTCTCGCTGGGGATCTTATCGGCTGTTTACGCGGCGGGGTATCTTTTTGAAAAAAATTCTGGGGTTTCTTCTTTAAAACTCCGCCGTTATACCTGTTTCTTCCATCTTTTTCTTTTTACGATGCTGCTGACGGTCCTCTCTAATAATCTGGGGGTGATGTGGATTGCTATTGAGGGGACTACCCTGGCTTCCGCGTTTTTGGTGAATGTGGATGATAAAAAAAGTTCCATCGAAGCGGCGTGGAAATATTTAATCCTCTGCACGGTCGGGATCGCGCTGGCTCTCTTCGGCATTATTCTGGTGTATTATTCGGCCGTATCGGGAGCGGCGGGAGAGGGGAAAGATTCCCTAAATTGGACCTTTCTGTTAGAGCACGCGCGGCAGTTAAACCCAGAGGTGATGAAACTCGCTTTTATCTTTATTCTCGTCGGGTACGGGACCAAAGCGGGGTTGGCCCCTTTTCACTCATGGCTCCCGGACGCCCACAGTCAGGCCCCCAGTCCGGTGAGCGCGCTTCTATCCGGGGTATTGCTCAGCTGTGCCATGCTGGGGATCCTTCGGTTCCATCTCTTGACCCAGGCGGCGACCGGATCGCTTTTTTCATCGCATCTTCTTGTTTTCTTCGGTATTCTTTCTGTTGCTGTCGCAACCCCCTTCATTCTGGAGCAGGCCGATTACAAGCGGCTCTTCGCCTATTCCAGCGTCGAGCATATGGGGCTGGTCGCGGCCGGGATCGGATTCGGCAGTCCGTTGGCCGTTTACGGAGCAATCTTTCATGTCATCGTCCACGCTTTTAACAAATCGCTCCTCTTTTTTAGCTGCGGGCATCTCTTGCATCACTTTGAAACAAAAGAGATCAAAAAAGTAAAAGGGATTTTAAGAACACGGCCGTTTTTAGGAGTGGTCTTCTTTTTGGGGACAATGGCGATTACCGGGCTGCCTCCCTTCGGCACTTTTGTCAGTGAGTTCATGATCTTAAGCGGCGGGTTCACTGCCCACCGTTGGGTTGCCTGCGGGATTCTGCTTTTTCTGCTGGTATTTATTTTCGCCGGATTTTTGCGCCACTCAAGCCGCATGACATTCGGAAAGAGTTCATCGCCCGGCCGTTCGGCAAGGAATCTCTGGATGGACGGAGTTTTGCTGATAGGAATTTTGTTGCTTCTAGTGATGGGGTTTTATCTGCCGAGCCCTTTGCATCAACTGATACAAAGAGCGAGTCTCATTGCTGGAGTGCCTTTCTCATGAATCCTTTACTGCATGGTTTATTAGAGAAATTAGGGGCCAACGTCAAAAAAAGCTGGGATCAGAACGATAAGGAATCGTGCCTGCTGGTTGACAAGAATCACACCGTCAGCGTTGTACAAGCGTTGACTCAAGGATTAGGGATGCGGTTTTTGTTTCTCTTTGCCAGCGATGAAAGAAGAGAGAAGGGATGCTTTTGCGTTCGATACCTGTTTTCCCATTCTCATCAAGACTGGTTTCTCAGGGTCGAAGTCGAAATCCCAGAGAGTGAACCTCGCTTCCCTTCTCTGACGCCGATATTGCCGCAGGCGGATTGGATGGAGCGAGAAATTCAGGATCTCTACGGACTTACCCCGGAGGGGCATCCTGATCCGCGCCGGCTCGTCTTCCATGGAAAAGAGGGAGAATATCACTTTGACCGGGTTGAAGGGGAAGGGGTTTTTGAGATCCCGGTAGGGCCTGTCCACGCGGGAATCATTGAACCGGGGCATTTCCGCTTTTCCTCCGCGGGTGAAAGTATTATCAAACTTGAAATCCGGCATTTTTATACTCATAAAGGAACTGAGAAGCTCGGGGAAGGCAAGAGCGCTGACCCTCTGTTGTGTCTAGCGGAGCGAATCTCAGGAGACAACTCTCTGGCCCACGCGACGGCATGCGCTCAAGGATTAGAAACTCTCTGCGGCCTTCAGGCGCCGCCGCGCGCTCATCTTCTGCGCGTGATTTTCCTTGAAATGGAACGGGTGTATAACCATTTGGGAGACATTTCTGGTATTGCCTTGGATGTGGCCTTTGGTTTCGGCGCCGCGCAGTTGGCAAGAATTAAAGAGCGAGTGATGCGCCTCAATGAACGCCTCACCGGCAGCCGTTTGCTTCGTTCCGTGGTTGTCGTTGGCGGCGTCCGGAGAGACCTTTCTAAGAGTGAGCAGGCGTTTCTTCTCGATGAACTGAAACGAATCAAACAAGATTTTGACAGCGTCATTCAATTTCTATGGAGCGTCAGTTCCTTGATGGATCGAATCCATGGAACCGGCGTCATAGAAAAAGAGATCGCCGAAGTTTTAGGGGCTGTCGGCCCCGTCGGCAGGGCCTCAGGAATTGACCGTGACCTCCGGCGGGAACATTCTTACGCCGCCTACCAGAACCTCTTCTTTATGGTCCCTGTTTTCCCTGAAGGAGACGTGGAGAGCCGCGTACGGGTGAGAGTGCAGGAGATTTATGAGTCCTTTAAACTAATTCAGGAAGCGGTGGAAGCGCTTCCCCAGACTCCTTGTCGTGTTCCTGCTGGAGAGTTACCGCCAAACCAAAGCGCTCTTGGGTATGTTGAGTCGCCGCGCGGCGCCTGTTTCCATTGGATCCAGACCGATTCTAGAGGAAAGATTGCCCGATGGAAAATTCATTCTCCCTCTTTTGCCAATTGGCGGCTGATTGAGTACGCGGTCCTTGGGAACATTATTCCGGATTTTCCGTTGATTAATAAAAGCATGAACCTTTCTTACTCCGGAAACGATAGATGAGTAGATTACTTTGTCATTCCGACCGAAGTGACAGCAGGAGGAAACAGTGTTTCGGTTAATTCAAAAAAACGCGCAGGTCGGGAAAGTGACACTTCCGTATGTCCCGGAAAAGACGCCGCCGCCGGAGGGGTTCATGGGAGCGCCGGAGATTGATCCGGCAAAATGCACCGGCTGCGGCAAGTGCGTGCCGGTTTGCCCTACCGACGCCCTGGCCATCGAAGATAAACCAGCCGAGAATCAAAGAATTTTCTTTCTCTCTTACGGAGATTGCATTTTCTGTGGCTTATGCGAACCGGCCTGCCCTTATCAGGCGGTCTCGTTTAAAGGAAAGTTTGAATTGGCCACGCAGGATAAGAAGGCCTTGAGCTTAGAATTCCCTTTTCAGCTGTCGCAATGCGCTAAAGATTCTGCTTTTATGCCGCGAGAAGCCCTTCCCATCAAAGAAAAACCGAGTACCACGCGGGAATTGGATAAAATGGGTGGACTTCTCAACGCCAAAATCAAAAAACTCTTTGGCCGTTCTCTGCATATCCGCGAAGTGGACGCCGGTTCCTGCAATGGGTGTGAGGTTGAAATCACAAATTTGTCCAATCCCATCTACGACGTCGAACGCTTCGGCATTCATTTTGTCGCCTCCCCCCGGCATGCCGACATGTTGCTGGTTACAGGGCCTGTTACCCGGCAGATGGAACTGGCGTTAGTAAAAACTTTCGAGGCAGCACCCGCGCCAAAATTAGTGGTCGCCTGCGGAGGGTGTGCTATCGGTGGAGGGATATTTAAGGGAAGCTACGCGGTTGTTGGAGGGGTTGACCGCGTTATTCCTGTGGATTGTTATATCCCCGGCTGTCCACCGCGGCCGGAAGCGATCCTGCATGGAATCTTTGTCGCCTTGGGTAAGTTGGCAAAAAAGGGTTGACGAGTCAGGGGAAAATAGTTTAAGCTACTAGGACTCAAAGTTCAAGGAGGAACGCATGGCTTACGACAGCACGCTTGACGCGCAATTGTTCTCAAAGTCCTGGGAGGCCGAAGAAACCCGGCTGATTGTCAGTGTCTATTCCTATAATAAAGGGGCTAAGAAACTGCAGATCTCCAGGGAAACAAAAGATAACGAAGGGAATTTCCGGTTCGCCAAACTCGGACGGTTGACCAAAGAAGAGGCGGAGGCGATCCTTCCTTCCATCCAGGAAGCAGTCACGCATTTATGACTCCCGCGAAAACATGACGATTGAATTGACTTTTGATTCGCTCAAACTTCACCCAAATCTGCTCAAGGGAATTCACAATATGGGCTACCTGCGCCCGACCCCGATTCAAGCGCAGGCGATTCCGGCTATTATTGATGGACGGGACGTCATCGGCTGTGCCCAGACCGGGACAGGGAAAACCGCGGCTTTCGTTTTACCGATTCTGAACCGGCTCCTTCAGGGGCAAAGCCGCAAAAACGTCCGCACCCTCATTGTGACGCCGACCCGTGAGCTGGCTCTGCAGGTGATGGAACATTTGCGAGACCTCTCTAAGTTCGTCCACTTAAAAGGGGCGGCCATTTTTGGAGGAGTCCCGATGTCGCCGCAGATCAGCGCTCTTGCCAGAGGAGTAGACATTATCTCCGCGACTCCCGGCCGGCTTCTCGACCACATTTATTCAGGACGGATTGACTTTGCCGACCTGGAGGTTTTTGTGCTGGATGAGGTAGACCGGATGCTGGACATGGGATTTCTCCCAGACATCCAAAAAATCATTCGTCTATTGCCTCCCAAACGCCAGACTCTTGTCTTCTCCGCGACGCTCCCGCCGGAAATTCGGACTCTTGTTGATAGGATACTCACCAATCCTGTCACGATTCAGATCGGCCAGCGTTCCAGTACCCCAGTCGGCATCCGGCACGCCATCTATCCGGTCCCGCGACATCTGAAAACAGATCTACTGGCACAGCTCTTAAGAGGACAGGGGATGACGTCGGTTCTCGTCTTCACCCGGACAAAGCACTACGCGGATCGTCTGGCCCAAACGCTGCTAAAGAGGGGATTAAGAGTTTCAGTCATGCACGGAGACCGCAGTCAGAGCCAGCGATTGCATGCCATGGAGGAATTTCGCCGAGGCCGCAACCAGATTATGGTCGCCACCGACGTCGCCGCTCGCGGGATTGACATTGACGACATCAGCCATGTCGTTAACTTCGACATTCCCGACACACCCGAAAACTACATCCATCGAATCGGCCGAACCGCCCGCGCCGAAGCGACCGGGGACGCTTTTACCCTTGTCGCACCCGATGAAGAAGAGATGGTGAAAGAAATCGAAAAAATGTTGAAACAATCGCTCCCGCGCGTGACGCTTCCGGATTTTGATTACAAGAAATCAGCTCCCCCCAGACAACACGGCCTCTCCGCGCCCCGCGGCAGAGGATCTTTCTCTCATTCGCAACGCCACCACTCAGGGCCGCCCCGCCGGCAGGGACAAGGCCACCGCCGCCCCCGTTTCGGCTGACGGGAAGCCCCGTTTGTTTCGTTGTCATCAATCCCCATTTTGGTATAAAATGATAGAAATACCTTTTGTTTTTACGAGATACGAACAACGCCTGCCCGCCTCTGGCGGGAACAACGAAAAAACCAGTGTGAGTAATGAGTCATTAGGGATAAAATTTTGCTGACGCAAAATTTTATGGAGAGGTGGGTGAGCGGCTGAAACCAATCGCCTGCTAAGCGATTGATCTCCCAAAAGGGGGTCCCCGGGTTCGAATCCCGGCCTCTCCGCCATACCGTCGCCCAAAGGGCGACGGTATGGCGAGATCCGTTATAAGGTGGTGCAACACGAAACTTGGCGAGACGAACTCTCCGTCAAGCCCGCATAAATCAGAATAGGCATGCATTATGTTTACATTCTTCTCAATGAATCAAAAACAAGAACATATACCGGCGTCGCCAGAGATGTTGAGAAAAGACTACAAGATCATAATGACGGTAAAGTCAACTCGTCCCGTCCATATCGTCCTTATCAGATCATTCACACCGAATCATTTGAAACATTGAGTGAAGCTCGACAAAAAGAGAAATTCTATAAATCAACAACTGGCCGCAGAAGGTTGAAAGAAATCCTTTTTCGGTGAATCCTTTTCAGTCTCGATCTCTGAACCCCCTTCCTTTTATTCCTCAAAAGGTATATATTAAATGTTAAATGCCGAAGATTCGATCCATGAAAACAGCCATAGACCCCAAAAAACTAGGCAAAAAGATCAAGCTGGCCCGGGTGGAGCAGGACCTGACCCAAACCCAACTGGCCGACCTCATCCAGGCCAAGCAAAAGAGCATTTCCCGGTATGAAGGTGGCTTGTCCATGCCATCCGTAGAGACCCTGGTCAAAATCGCTAAGACTCTTAGAAAACCTACGGCTTACTTCTTGGAAGATGAGGGAAAGGTATGAAAGCTAATCAGTATTATTTCGGTTGTCGTTAGTCGTTAACGAAGAAAGGATATACATGGCAATACCAGATTTCCAATCAACCATGCTTCCACTGCTTCATTTTACAGCCGATGGGAGCGAACGGTCATCTCGAGAAGCAATCGAAGGGTTAGCTGAAAAATTCGGGCTTACGGATGCCGAAAGAAAAGAACTGTTGCCAAGTGGACAGCAATTTACTTTTGATAATCGGCTTAATTGGGCTCGAACCTATATGAGCAAAGCCGGCCTGTTGGAACCGACACAACGCGGGTATTTCCGGATAACTCAACGTGGCAAGGAAGTACTTGCGAAAAATCCCTCTACGATTAATGTAAAGTTTCTAGAACAATTCCCTGAGTTCATAGAATTCAGAACTAAACACCGAGAACAAAAAGAAACTAAAGCAGCGATCGAAACGGAAACCCTCCAAACACCTGCCGAATTGCTTGAAACTGCGTATCAGAAACTTCACGAAGATCTGTCTGCCGAGCTTCTGAAGAACGTGAAGGAAGAATGTTCTCCTACTTTTTTTGAACGTCTTGTTATCGACCTTTTGGTAAAAATGGGCTATGGCGGCAACCGAAAGGAAGCAGGGAAAGCCATTGGACGGAGCGGCGATGAAGGAATTGACGGAATCATCAACGAAGATCGTCTTGGGCTTGATGTCATCTACATTCAGGCGAAGCGATGGCAGGCGCCGGTCGGGCGTCCAGAAATTCAAAAATTCGCCGGCGCCCTACAAGGACATCGCGCAAAGAAAGGTATCTTTATCACAACTTCTGCCTTTACCAAAGAAGCCGAGGATTATGTCGCGAAAATCGATTCGAAGATTGTCCTAATAGACGGCGAACAACTCGCTCAGTTCATGATTGATCACAACATTGGAGTAACTTCGGTTGCCTCATATGAAACCAAGAGGATCGACTCCGATTACTTTGCCGAAGGGGCGGCGTAACATCCGCGTACTGAAAAGAGAAAGCCATAGAAAATGTCTCAATACTACAACGCCAAACGGTCTAGAAATCTTTTTGATCCAGAATCACGTGAACCATTCAGATTAAGCCGGACGAAAATTGAATTATTCATCGGTTGTCCGCGTTGTTTTTACCTTGATCGGCGACTAGGAATAGATCGTCCTCCCGGCTTCCCATTTAATTTAAACTCGGCAGTAGACACCCTTCTCAAAAAAGAATTTGATCTCTATCGCGCCAAAGGGACTGCCCATCCCTTCATGAAAACCTATGGAGTGGATGCTGTCCCTTTTCAGCACGAGAAAATCGAAGAATGGCGGGATGCTCGCAAACGAGGGATTACTTATTTACACCAACCTACAAATCTTCTCATCACAGGCGGAGTGGATGACGTATGGATTAACCCTGACAGGGAATTAATCATTGTTGATTACAAAAGCACCTCAAAGAATGGAGAAGTAGACATAGGCGCCGATTGGCAGATGTCTTACAAGAGGCAAATGGAAGTCTACCAATGGCTGTTTAGGCGAAACAATTTCAAAGTCTCATCAACCGGATATTTTGTGTATTGCAACGGGATTACAGATAAAGAATCCTTTAACAATAAACTGGAATTTAATATCAAGCTGATTCCTTACGAGGCAAATGACGCTTGGGTTGAGGAAACGATCCACGACATCCACAAATGTCTGTTGAGCCACAATATCCCTGATCTGGAAGAGGAATGCGATTATTGCCAGTATTATGATGCGCTGAGATCAGCAGATGTTTTGGTAAAATGATTGATCTATGTGAAAAGGCTGGCTTTGGCCGAGAGACACCAAAATAGGAAGCGCTATCAAATATTTCTGAGTGCGGATTATTCATAACACCCATAGAGTCCCTAGTCAAAATCGCTAAGACTCTTAAAAAACCCACGGCTTACTTCTTGGAGGATGAAAGAAATGAAAGGACATAAAGTTTAATCAGCTCGAATCGGTAAAAACGTTCTATTATACGTTTATTTGAAGACTTCCAAAGGGGCCGATTTGGGGGTGGAATTGATTTTCTCCAAGAGATGGTGAAAGTTGGGAAGGCAATCCCGTCGGAGGACGAAGTGAGGAATCTTGAGTTACCAGGAGAAGGTCAATATAAACTGCCAAACGACACCGAGGTTTCCAATGAGCTATTGCCGGATCTCCAAGAGAGTGAAGAACGCCAACGGTATTTAAAATTGGCATTAGCACTTCCAATCTCTGAAATATTATTTTCGGTGAGATCAAAAAATTGTTTAAAAAATCTAAGGATACAACATTTGAAAGATTTAGTTTTGTTGAGCAGAGATCAAATTTTATCCCAGAAGAATGCCGGGAAAAGAAGCCTAAAGGAGATGAGCGATTTCTTAAATCAGTTGGAACTCGATTTAGGAATGAATTTAACGTCCTCATTATTGAAAGCTATAGAATGGCAGATAAAGAGCGTTCGGGATCCCGAAAAGCTGATGGAGGATTTTCGTAATTCCTACCCTGAAAAAACCATTGTACTAAAAGAAGTCCGAATCCAAACCATTAAGCCTGAACGGATGGAATTTTATAAGCCTTGTTTTGAATTATACACGCATGGCGGGACGCTTCAATCTGTTGCTATGGCCATGAAATTGACGCGTGAAAGAATCCGACAGATTTTGATAAAGGGGACTGCGTATAAGTTATTCGAGTATAATGGCCGTGAATATCCATATATTTTAAAAGCAAAACTACTTTCAGATTTGAGCAAATACCCAAGCATGAGTACGGTTTCCAAAATTAATAAAATATCAACGGTATATTTAAAAAGATTACTTCTTGCTTATCACATTACGTCTGAGCAAATGGAGGAATTTAAGGAAAGGTCCCGGAAGCAACAAGCTATAGAAGATTTCAACGCTGTGAGAGATCAACTTGGCCATAACCCAACGACAACGGAGTTGCAAGCAAATGGGGAATGGAGGTCTCTTGGAAATAGAATTAGACGGAATTGGGGTAATTTTCAAGAATTTCGGCAAGCGTTAAATATTCCGCCACCACCACCATTTGCTGAAGTAACCAAACGGTGGATCGAACACAGATCTCGTTTGGCTCTGATTCGGAGAATGCAAGATTTGGATTCAGTTAGAGATTGTCTCGAGAAGTTGGGACCCCTAAATACATCCGAAATTGCTAGGCGATGCCAATTGAAATCGATGAGAGCGTTTAAATTAACACAACTGCTCTTGGCAACGGGAGAAGTGTCACGTGACGGCGTGGGAAGCCAGACCAAATACAGAATAAGTAAGATCGGAGGGAGATAAATGAAGATAATTACAAAAACGAAACTGCAAATCAAAGATCAGGGCGAGTTGCTAAACCAAATTGCAGGCACCTATAAAGACTTTTTTAGAGCGGCTATGGAGTACATCGATAATTCGGTTGATGCGGCTACCGGATTACAGCAAGATGGGAAGAAATTTTCTGCCAAAATTCATATAGAAGTCGACCCTGACAAGAAGACAGTCTCTTTTGCTGATAACTGTGGGGGAATGTCGCCTCAGGAATTGTGCGAGTTATTATCAAATGTGGGCCGGTCTAGAAAAAAGGCAGTTTCTTGGGCTAATGGACAATTTGGATTTGGCGTTCACGCCTTTAGAGCTTTTGCTAGGGAAGCTATTTTTATAAGTCGGAAGAAGAATTGTAAAGAAGCAATGATAAAGATAGATCGCACAGTCCATGAAAACCAAGATGTCCCATGTGTAGAAACGGATGTGAAACAGCTTAAGGAGCCGGGAACGCGGGTTATTATTTCTCGATTTGATTCACATGTTTTTCAAAAGGCCACTTTCGTCAAAACTTTAGCCGCTGAAGTCGAACATCATTTCGACGATGTCTTGAGGGCTAAATTAGCACGTATCTCTATTTCTGAGAAAGATAAAAGATCGCACGAATGTTCCCATTTCGATTTCGACTCGCTACCAGGTCCTGTTTTGAAAAAAACTTTTTCTTTGATGTCTGATGGAAAACAAAGCGAAATTGAAGTTGATTTAAAGGTTTTAGATCGTGTTCAAGATAACAGATTCCCTGTTCTCACAAATAAATGTCGACGAGTTCAAAATATTTCTGATTTGAAAAGCTATAAAAACTTTTTGAGAACAAAGGGAGAGATAAGTTACATATGGAACAACCCTTTTGTGGTTGGCTCCATTGAAATTAACGGTTTTTGCTCTCCAAATTTAACCAGAGACGACTTAAAGGATTTAAAAGAACGCGAGCAACTGTACGAAAAGATATGCGAAGTACAGAATGATCTGAAGCACTTGATTGATGAAACGATGGATAAAAAAACTAGGGAATCATTTCGAAGAATTGGAAGTATAATGTCGGATTGCCTGGCTCAAATACTTAAAAATTTTAAGCTTGAATTCGAACAATTAGCTCCTTCAGGCATTACCGGGAATCTTGCGGAACATATTGAAGAAGGAAACGGGAAAATACCATTCGGCGGTGACGATGAGCCGGGTGGCGGTGGACCAGGTCCAAATGAAGAAGGTTCGGGGGGTAGACGATCTGACGAAGGCAGATCAGGTGTTGGTAAAGATGAAAAAGGTGGCGGAGCTAATGATAAAAGAAAAACTTCTGGCCAAGGAGGAGCATCGACGGAAAAAATTATTCAATCGCCTGGACCCAGGATCGAATTTCAAAATCATGCCGGAGAAGACAGAGTTATCGATTTAGGAAACTCCCTTATCGTCAACACACAGCATTCGGATTTCATATTAAGGAATCCACGATCAACAGGTAAGATCAAATTCGACGTTAGGTTATTGAATTACGTCTCTCAAGTTGTGTCTCCATATTGTGTCCACAGACTATTCGAGCGTAAAGGAAAAGTACCGTCCGTATCAGAAGTTGGGGCAAATGTAATTAATCTAAGTTTGAATCTCGAAAAAGAGTTGCTTAAAACCGTTTTGGGGACAGAAATAGATACAATGGTATATGCCTGATGAAAGCTAATGTTCAGACTATAATTAAAGCGATATCGGATTCAAATAATAGATATCGGGATTCCTCCTCAGATACAAGAACCAAGCTTGAAGCTCTGTGGAATATTGGAGATTGTCTTGTGCGGCTTGGCGTAAATAAGCCGCATTCGATGGGATGGATCGTACAAAAAGAGACAAAAGGTCTCATTAAGAGGCCAACAATATTTCGAAGTTTCAAAATTCGTCAAATATGGAACTCAAAGGACGATCTTCTGCGTGATATCGGGAATATTAAAGGGGTCAACTTCTTGATAGACATGTTGCCGTTAATCGATCCTCGGCAAGAAGTTCGAAAGAAGCTTAAGGAAGATGAAATTAAACAAATCTATAAGAAGGCATGTGCTAGTTCTGTGGGTCAATTCAAAAGTTATATTGTAGAATTGAAAACTAAATATTCTCACGATAGGCTTGGCAAACGGCTAGATAAGTCGAAACACTTGGTAGAAATAGAATTTGTAACTAAGAATTTCGGCTCATTGCAACGTTTTCTTCTAGGTCTCATCCAGCAAAAGGAAAGTACTGGGCGTGATAGATTCAGACAAGAAATCAAGCGTGAGGAATTTCGCGCTTTTTCCAATATGTGTATTTCCCTAACGACCAAAAACAATATCCGTTTATATAAGAAGGCAGGGGTTTCTCTTTCGAATACAGAGAATCAGCAGTTTAAAGTTTTGTACGATTATTTTTACTCAATTCTCAATAAAGCAGCTGACACGGAACGCGCAAGAGTTCGTCGCTTGATTTCTCCAGAAGCTTTTGCGCAAATGTCTGATATTATCTCTTCGATTCAAAATGAAGAAAGTTTAGACGACTTTAGACTTAGACAACAATTATCAATAGGGCTGTGACATGCAACCATTTCTAAAATGGGCTGGTGGAAAACGTTGGCTGATCCCCAAGATTAAAGACAGCATCCCTCCGTTCAGAACTTATTTTGAACCATTCTTAGGAAGTGCCGCCCTGTTCTTTGCATTGGAACCTAAGTCGGCAATTTTATCGGACACCAATCCGGAACTCATAGGTTGTTACAGAGTTATCAAGAACCATTGTGAGTCTATGATCAAAGTATTAGAGAGATTAAAGATTACAAAATCGGATTATTACGCAATTCGAGAAAAATTTAATAGTGGGAACGAACCAATTAAGAAAGCAGCATACTTCATTTATCTGAACAAAACTTGCTGGAATGGTCTTTACCGCGTGAATAACCACGGCAAATTTAACGTGCCAGTCGGTACGCACCTTCAGCGTGGGTATAAGGTCTTCGACGCGGATCATTTGAAGAATGCTAGTCGTCTTTTAAATCGGGCCATAATTAAACGGTGCGACTTTGAAGAAGCAACAAAGGATGCTAGAAACAAAGATCTCGTATACTTTGATCCTCCTTATATAACAACGCATTTAAAGAATGGTTTTATCAAATATAACTCCGTCTTATTTCACCAGTCTGATGAATTGCGATTGGCAAAAGTGGCGGAAAAACTGGCTAAGCGTAGAATTCAAGTAATTCTAAGTAATGCCGCTCACCCACTAATAAAACAACAATATAACGGATGTTTTTACAAAACGGAAATATTACGGCCTAGCCTAATTGCTGGGGATCCCTCGAAAAGGACAAGGTTTCTTGAGCTTCTTGTTACTAGTTTTCCACTGACTATAGAGACCAGAGAATATTCGGAGCGCCAAGATGAAGCTATTCCTAAAGATGTACGGTATAAGCCTTTTTATAATCCAAAGTGTAAATTTTGAAGACTGCGCGTAAATATGGGATCGAGTTTGGGCATTGGACAGAGTAGGAAATAGAGACGGTTCTTGTTTTTGACCGCGAAGTGATAAAATAAAAACCGCCCCTATTTATTATCGAAGAATTCGCCATCCGCCAAAGGGCAGGATGAAATCGTTGGATTCGTTAAAAAGCGGCTGGAACTCGGAAGAGCGGCTGAAGGAAAAACTCCCGAAATTGAGGAGATTGAGCGGGCCATCAACGTTGCTGTTTATCGCCTTTACAGCCTCACAAAAGAAGAAATTACCATCGTAGAACAGTGTGGGGTGAAAGATAAATAGTTATGGATATTAATGATATCCAAGAGCTGCATTTTATTACGGATATAAAGAATGTTGATTCGATTATGCGAGAAGGTATTCTGTCGCATAACAAGGCGGGTAGAATTCCTCATCGCTCGATTGCGGAGCAGGGTGTTCAAGAGCGCAGGCAAAATAAAAAAATTCCCGGCACAAACAAACGTTTGCATGATTATACAAATCTGTATTTCAATGCCCATAATCCCATGCTTAGTGCGAGAAGGCAGCTGAATGATTCGATTTGCGTCTTGCGCATCAATAAACATGTTTTGTCTATAGAAGGGGTTATCATCACAGATCAAAATGCAAGCAGGGATTGTTGGTTCAAGCCGGTATCCGAGGGATTACCATTACTGAAGCATGAAGAGATTTTTGCTGAATTTTGGATCAATAGAGAAGATCCAATGGAAGAATATCGATTGAAGGGCATAAAATGCGCTGAAGTCTTAGTGCCAAAGTGCGTTCATCCATCACACATTTTATCGGCATACGTAGCCAATAATACTGCGCTGAGCGATTTTAAAAAGGCGTCGACTTTATCTGTGCAAATTAATGGGAATTTGTTTTTCTAAAGGGGGGTATCATGGAAATCTTAATCGGGGATATATTCAACTCTAAAGCGCAGACATTAATTAACACTGTGAATTGTGTCGGCGTTATGGGCAAGGGAATTGCGGCCGAATTTAAAAAACGCTATCCGGAGATGTTTGATGATTACATTTCACGATGTCAAAAAAGAGAAGTCAAGCCCGGCATTCCTTATTTGTTTAAAACCTCGTCATTGTTTGTTCCACAAGTCGTCAATTTCCCTACAAAGACCGATTGGCGCGCGGCATCTCATGTTGAGGACATAGAGAAGGGTTTGAAGATTCTTGTGTCAAAATACAAAGAATGGGGGGTTAAGTCAATAGCCGTTCCCCCATTGGGTTGTGGCAACGGGCAGTTATTATGGGAAACCGTAGGACCTTTGATTTATAAATATCTGTCCAAATTGGATATCCCGGTTCAAATGTATGCTCCATATGGCGCCCCGTCAGTTCAATTGACGGAAAAATATCTTTCCCGGGCGTTTGACTTGAAGGAATCCAAGTCAGAAGATGCTATTCTGCAAAAGATGAACCCTGCTTGGGCTTCACTGGTCGAGATAGTGTATCGTCTCGAAAAACAGACTTACCATTTGCCTGTAGGCAGAACTATTTTTCAGAAGATAGCATATGTCGCTACAGCGCTTGGCATCCCTACTGGGCTGGGCCATGTTCGTGGACCCTATGGCCCATATTGTAAGGCACTGGATGATGTTAAGAAAAGATTGTCAAACGCGGGATTGTTGCAGGAAGAAAGACTCGGGCCTATGTTTCAACTTGTTCCGGGACATGCTTATGAAAAGGATCGTTCAAAATATCAGGACAGCTTTCGAAAATGGGGCAGCCTGATCGATAAAACAGTTGACCTTTTTCTTAGGCTAGATACCCATAAGGCAGAGATTGTAGCTACCGTTTTGTATACAGAGAGGACAATAAATAAAGGGCGCACGACCGAGAAAGATGTCCTTAATGAGGTTGTGAAATGGAAACAAAAACGCCGTCCTCCGCTCAATGAAATAGAAGTGGCCGAAACAATTCGTAATTTAGGAATACTAAAATGGTTTGATTTGAAACCATCAACCGATATGCCAATTCAGGACGATTGGGTCTAATTACACGAAAGTTTAATAAACAGCAAAGTTCCTGCCTCTTTCGAGCGAAAAAGTACCAGGCGGTTATCCACAGGGACAACGATGGTTATGAGATTTTACGGTAATCGGCTTCTTTGAGAATAAAGACGTGATGTTGAAGCACCAGTTTAAAGAGAATCGGTTCCGATTTTAATGCATTAAAGATCCTTCAATCATTAAAGTGTTAAGGAATCTTCCGAAGATCAAAAACCCAACCGTCTTTTTCCCCTAAAACGTCCCATCAGGGCTAAAACCATCAAAAAATTCAAATGGGAAATAGTGGACGGTACCGTTGCCTTTTGCTAAACTATTTTTTTTGGAAGGGTCCAAAATCAGGATGCCAAATGAGTCAAAGGATTGCGAAAAATCAACCCCGAAACAAATGCATTTTAAGATACCCAAACTAGATAAGTTGGTTGGGATTATCGATGACGTTATCCCCGCAGGCGAGACTGGCAGAATCATGGTCAAAGGGTTCCTGACATCGGATGACCCAAAGTTCCATATTGCAGCCGACCACATCTCCGCGATTCTTCTAAACAAGCACGTCCAGACAGACTCGGTAAATACATTCTTGGCCCTCCTGCATCAGGATCAGTCTGCTGATGTATACGTAAACGACATCGCTATTGGCATTCAGGTACATGCCAAACGATCACTGGTCAAGGGGGAAGCCGTGAGAGTGAACGACATCGTCGACATTAAAGCTCTGCGTTTTCTGGAAATCAAAGTTGAGCAAACGGACAATATCATATTTCTGTTCAAAAAAGGGTGGAAGTTCGGGTTCTTCCTCAACTTGCAACAGTGGGAGGGAAAGAATAAATTGGATGTTGCGAGTCTTGAGAGGGAACTTGGGGATTACTACAAATACCTGGCTTTTGAGAAAGAATTGAAGGTTATAGAGGACAAGCAGTCGTTTGAGGAGTTATTTGATGATGGGTGGTTCCCGTTTATCCAGTTGCTCGGAGGAGAGTATCCAGAGCTTGGTCACATCTACCAGACAGGTGAGAAATCAGGTGAACCAATGGAGCAATTCCTGAATAAGTTCGGTCAGGAACGGATAGCCCGTATGAAGCAGAACTGGTGGGATTGTCCCGTGTTCGCTGCCAAGAAAGTAATCATCGAAGCGGCTCTTTCCTCGTATCTTTTGATGACCGGCACAGGATTTATCAACTGCATCAAGAATCTCTATTCCGAGATTGAAGGAGTTATCCGAGTGAGCTGTCACCGGAAGACTGGTCAAAAACCCACTTTTTCAAAATTGGTGACCTTCCTGGAACACAAGGCAGCAAATAAGTTCACATCTATCAACTCCCTTGCTTTTCCACCGATATTTGCAAAGTATCTCAGAGAGGTGATTTTCAAGGATTTCGACCTTTCAACAGGGCAAGTAGACATATCACGGCACTCAGTGGTTCATGGTGTTGCCGAGGCTGTTGCATATTCGCGAGCTAAAGCTCTTCAGTCGATTCTCACACTCGATCAAATTTACTTTTACCTCATATGATGGGAGGAGTAACATAATAGTTAGGGGGAAAATTGCTAATGAGTTACGTGATGGTAGATGTTGAGGCGGATGGGCCAATCCCGGGAGATTATTCAATGATCTCTTTTGGAGCGGTTATTGTTGAATCAGCGCTATCGAAAACCTTTTATGGGAAATTAAAACCGATCTCAGGAAAGTGGGAACCGGAGGCATTAAAGGTGAGTAGATTGACTCGTGAAGAAACGTTAAGTTTTGAAGATCCGAAATCCGTTATGGAAAGGTTTGCTGTTTGGATCAGGGAAAGCTCAAAAGACAGGCCGATCTTCATATCGGACAACAATGGTTTCGATTGGCAATTCATTAACTGGTATTTTCACCATTTCTTGGGGCAGAATCCATTTGGTTTTTCATCAATGAATCTGGGGTCGCTCTATAAGGGGCTTGTTCGGGACACGTTCAAAAACTTTAAGCATCTGCGTAAAACAAAACACACGCATCATCCTGTTGATGACGCGAAAGGTAACGCGGAAGCGTTATTAGAACTGAATCGAGAGTTTGGTCTGAAAATGCAGTTTGAATGAAACTAGGAAACAGTACTTTCTTTGATATAAACCTCAAAAGAGTTATTTCGTAACCGTATCCCGCGTATTCGCGATTTTGGAATCCAGGTTTTTATTCCTGCATCAACTAATACTGCCTTTTCGGTCTCGTGTAAGAAGCGAACCCGGATCCAAATGTGTGTCTCTTGAGGACATAGAAGCCAATAGAAACCAAATGGCCGGATCATGGGTTTGTCTCCTTGAACTGGCAGGCACTGACCACGGTCTTCTTGCTTACGTTTAGGCTTTTGGCGATCTTCGGGCCAGTGGCTTCCCTCGGCTTCCCTCGGCTTCGCCAGTCTCGCCGAGGCTAGGCGGGCCGAGAGGCGAGCGCCACTAGGCGAGCGAGACATGCCTAAAAGTCGCAGTTGGTTTACCTTTTGGGCGAGTTTTTGATATAGTAGTGAGGCCTATGAACATCCAAGACGCCTGGGAAAAGGCGCTTAAACATACGGAAATTGTGCGGCCGAGGGTGCAGGAACTTTCCACTTTCTCGGTAACGAAACTCTCCTATATCTCTTTGGCGGAGTCGGCCGTGAATCAGGGAGATACTGTTGTCCGCCGGGGTGAAGTCATGGTGGAAAAGCCCGCGTTGATTCTTCCCGGCTATAGCCCGCAGTTTGAAGGATTCGATTTTGGCGAGGGATTGAATCGGGATTTCCTGACCAGTTTCTTTTTGGTGAGGGGGATCAGTTTCCCTTCCCTGAGGTACAGCAACCGGACGGCTTCTTTGGATCTTTGCGAGGGAGACCTCAAGAAGTGGATCGGACACCATCTTGAAGAATTACAGAGGCAGGAAGATGTTCACACTGGGCTCATCACAGGCCCCGAAGACTGTTGGCAGTTTTCCGTGATGGTCTTCATCGCCAGTCAGGTAACCAAACAAGCCGAAGGGGATATTCGAAAACTCTTAGACCGGCATCGGAAAAACAGTAACTAGTGTTTC
Source organism: uncultured Planctomycetia bacterium (assembly GCA_964372345.1). Classification (GTDB taxonomy): domain Bacteria; phylum Omnitrophota; class Gorgyraeia; order JACOVV01; family JACOVV01; genus JACOVV01. Next base: position 19,301 of record CAYJQR010000013.1, read on the forward strand.
GTGGTTTTCGCTTTTACGAAAGACGAGGGACGTGGGACGAAAAATCGTCCATCGTCCTACATCCTTCGTCCCTCGGTTTTTAAGGAGAGGTGTCCGAGCGGCCGAAGGAGCCGGTCTCGAAAACCGGTAGAGGCTTTAAGCTTCTCGTGAGTTCGAATCTCACCCTCTCCGTTCTTCTTCGCCCTTCACCAACTGAGATGATGGTAGGGCTTCGAAGCAACGATCGACGGCCTTTACGCGCCAATAGCTCAGCCCGGATAGAGCACCTGCCTACGAAGCAGGTTGCCGCAGGTTCAAATCCTGCTTGGCGCATTCTTCTTCGCCGTTCGACAAGAAAGATGATGGTACGGCTTCGAAGGAATATGTTCCTGCGAAGCCCCACCGAGATTTTTCTCTTGTGTGGGGCGTAGAAGAATTCGATTCCCCTTGTGGATGGAATCTCTCCCGTGATAAAACTATAGATACCAAGAAAGGGGAGAACACTATGAAAACTTACCAATCGTTGCTAACGTTACCTTTTATCTTATTAGGAGCTGTTTCCTTAACTGGCTGCGCGGTGATCGAAGACGGCCAGACCGGCATCCGTAAAACCATGGGGAAGATTGAAGATCAGCCGCTTTCAAGCGGTATCCAGGCCAATATTCCGTTCTTCGCGGAAGTAGAGACTTGGAACACCAAGGTTCAAGAGGTCAAAGAGAGCGCCGACGTCCCAAGTTCCGAAGGACTGATTGTTCAGTTGGATATCAGCTTGCTCTTTCGTATCGAACCGCAAAATGCTCCTTTAGTCCGTAAGACTATCGGCCCTTATTACCGGCAGACGGTCATCGAGCCCTACATTCGCGACGCCGTCCGCTTAGTAGTCAGCGCGTATCCGGTGAAAGCGACGTATAGTGAAGAAGGAAGAGCGAAGATTTCTAAAGAGGTCCTTGCTCATTTAAAGGAAAAATTGGAGCCCAGGGGAATTACCGTTGGAGACGTCCTGTTGCGGGATATTCGCTTGCCACAGCGGTTCAAGGAAAGTATCGAGGCCAAATTGCAGGCGGAACAACAAGCGCTCCAAAAGGAGTTTGAGCTGCTGAAAGCCAAGAAAGACGCCGAGATTGAGATCGCCAGAGCCGAGGGAACCGCCAAGGCGCAGGAGATTATTCAGGCGACTCTTTCTCCCCAGTATCTTCAATATCTCTGGGTGAAAAACTTGCAGGATAATCAGAATGTGACTTATGTGGCGACTGAGGCCAACATGCCGCTCTTTAAATCAGTGGAGGGGGCTTACAAGATCGGGGCGCGGCCTTCTAAATCCGGAGAATAGGGGCTTGGCTTTTTTAGATCTTTCTCAGATCGATCAACATTACATGCGCGAGGCGCTCAAGCAGGCCAAGCGAGCGGGAGAGTCAGGAGAGGTTCCGATCGGCGCTGTGATCGTGCGTAAGAACCAAATCATTGCTCGTGCCTACAATCAAGTTGAATTGTTGCGTGACCCAACCGCCCACGCGGAGATGATCGCCATTACTCAGGCGGCCGATCATTTCAAAAATGAACGGCTCTTGGACACGTGGATTTACAGCACCATCGAACCGTGCGCCATGTGCGCCGGGGCGATGGTGCTGGCACGGATCAGCCGGCTCGTTTACGGCGCTGCTGACCCTAAGGCCGGCGCGTGCGGCTCGGTGATTAATGTGGTCCGGACCGGAAAACTGAATCACCAGCTTGAAATCACGCGCGGCGTCTTAGAGGAAGAGTGCCGGCTGATGATTCAGGCGTTTTTCCAAGAGCGGAGACGGAAAACCAAGTGAGAATTAAAAATCTCCGCAAAAAAATGCTCTACCCCCTGGTGATCGCGCTGCTGGTAGTCGCTTCTTCTCGCGAGAACAATAAAATGGGCATAGGGATCATCGCCATAGGAAGCATTATCCGCGTTTGGGCGGCGGGGTACCTCATTAAGAAAAACCAATTAATTACGGCGGGGCCGTACCGGTTTATCCGCAATCCCCTCTATTTTGGCAGTTTTTTAATCGGCCTGGGATTTTGTCTGATGGTGAATCATCCAACGCTGGCGATTTGCTTCACGTTCCTTTTCTTACTAGTCTATTTTGAACAGGTCAGTCAGGAACAGATTGATCTGATTCGCATCTACGGGAAAGAATATGAATCTTACTGCCAGAAGGTTCCTGGGTTTTATCCACGGCTTTTCCCTCCCGGCATCGAAGCCAATGGGAGTTTTTCCTGGCGTCAGGTCTGGAAAAACAGGGAGTATAACGCGGTCGCGGGAGTTTTGTTTTTACTGTTATTAATGGATATTGTCGAGGATGTTATTCGTCCGGTGATCTATCAGCGTATCCCATTACAGGCGGCCTGGGAGCATTATCTTCGGCACATTTTTAAAGTAACTTAAGGAGAGGTGTCCGAGCGGCCGAAGGAGCGCGCTTGGAAAGCGCGTGTACGGCAACGTACCGTGGGTTCGAATCCCACCCTCTCCGTTCTTCTTCGCCCCCACGGTGGGGCTTCGCTATGTCCATAAAAATAACTTTTGATAATAATTTTTGGGAATCTTATGAACAATTGGATGCAGAGCAAAACGATATCTTCATCCACGCCTTCACATCACATCGGTTTTCGTTCTATCCAACGAACGAATTCTTAGAGAAGACGCTTGCGCTCTATAATGGCGAAACTCAATAATTTGAGAACAATTCAGACGATTTCACCCATCACCATCAATCAGTAAGAAAAGCCGGAATCGTTTCCACAATTATGCCACAGTGACTAAACCATTGCCGAAATCTACCGTCAGTTTTCGCTTCCGGAAGAAATCCAGCCCAAGAACACCGTCCACGGTGGCGCTAGGAGGGAGCGTGTGGCAGAGAACAGAAAAATCGTTATGGGTCAATTCGAACGCCTGGATTTTATGCAGTTTTATTTGTGGAACGAATTCTACCCCACTGCCGGTGGTCATTTGGATCCTGTTTGAGATAGAAGCAGGATCATAGCCCAGTAGAACAATCAAATCCCAGTTAACCATCGTTTGGGTTGCGCCGGTATCTAGGGCAAGGCGGACGATGGTGTCACCGCTAGGGCCGTGTAGCCGTGTGGGGACGATGATGAGACCTTTTTGGGGATCAAAAGGAAGGTTCACAGGACAACTACTGTCTCGTCGGGAAGAAAACCGGTGTACAGGATAGCCGAGTGTCTGGGGCGCAATTGTCTGGCTTTTCGGTAGACCTCATCACGGTCTTTGCTATGGCACAGAACGGTCCCTTTTTTGATTTGTAAATCTTCGCCGGTCTCTGGACTGTCCACTAGTACCCACTCTGAATCGAACCTGGATTGGATTTCAGAAAAAGTCAAAGTCTCACTCATTGTTCTTCACCTCCACCTATAAACAATTTTACCATAAGTGGTGAGATTGTCGAACCAAATTTGTGCCCAAATTGTGTCCAAACTACTTCAAACCCCATCGCAATAGATAGAACCAATGTAAACAGTAGAAAGTGATAACTGCTTGAAATTTCAGCAGGATTCGTTTATCCTGTTGTACAGTCGGAGGTTGGGAAAAATGGCGTTTGAAGGATTCCCACCCTCTCCGTTCTGCTTCGCCCTGCGCAAAGTAAGATGATGGTAGGGCCTCGAAGGAACAAGTTCTGTAACGTTTCTACGTAAAATGAAGGCTCTGATTGTCAAGAATGTTTCGGAAGAATGCCCTGGGTTATTAGAGGAAGTGCTGGCGGAACGCCGTTCCTCCTTTGACACGATTGACCTTGATCAAGGGGATGTTTTTCCGAACCCTCTAAAGTACTCGGCCCTTTTTGTTTTTGGCGGCCCCGACAGCGCCAATGATTTTACCCCAAAGATTCAAGGCGAACTCCAGAGAATTCGAGAAGCGTTAGATGCCGGCATCCCTTATCTGGGGGTCTGCCTGGGGATGCAATTATTAGTGAAGGCCTCGGGAGGAGAAGTCTATCGCAACCCCGTCAAAGAGGTCGGATGGAAGGGGCCGGAGGGAGATTATTTTTCTATTGAACTCACTGAGGAAGGACATTCGGATCTCCTTTTTAAAGGGATATCTTCTCCTTTAAAGATATTCCAAATTCACGGAGAAACTGTCCGGCTGACAAAAAAGATGACGTTACTGGCCCGGGGGAGGTATTGTAAAAATCAAGCGGTGAAAGTCGGCGATACCGCCTACGGCATTCAAGGGCATTTAGAGCTGACTCCTGCCATGTTTGAAGAGTGGCTGACCCAGGATGACGACCTAAAAAAAGTCAACCCTATCTCTTTAAAAAAAGATTACCGGGTTGTCCGAGTGGAGTACGAAAGGAACGGGAGAGCTATTTTGAATAATTTTCTAGAACTGGCCAGGATAAAGGCGCCGCAATGTTAAAACGCTGGTTCGTCAAAGAAGACCTCGACGGGTTTTTCGGGCTGGCGCTGGATAATTTTATCCAATTTATCCTGATTGTTACGACGGGAAAAGCGGTCTGCGGGTTTCCCAATGAATTATTGTTTGGCCGCATCCTTCCGGGAGCGGCCGTTTCGCTTTTATGGGGAAACGCCTTTTACGCCTGGCAGGCGCGCCGTATCGCGCGAAAGACCGGCCGAAGCGACGTCACAGCCCTTCCGTATGGAATCAACACCGTCACTCTTTTTGCCTACATCTTTTTTATCATTGGGCCGATCTATCAGCAGACCCACAACGCCGAACTGGCGTGGCAGGTGGGGCTGTTGGCTTGTTTTATCAGCGGCGTTGTTGAGTTCTTGGGGGCATTCATCGCCGAAGGAGTGCGCCGCGTGACTCCAAGAGCGGCGCTGTTATCTTGTCTCGCCGGAATTGCTGTTTCATTCATCTCGATGGATTTTGTTTACCGGACTTTTGATAAACCACTGTTAGCGTTATTGCCATTGGCCATTTTGCTGACCAGCTATTTTTCTCACATTCGACTGCCATTTGGCGTTTCAGGAGGGCTGGCTGCCGTGTTGGTCGGGATGGCTCTCGCGGCCGTCTTCGGAGTTTTAACTCCATTGACCGCGCAAGATTTTCAGCAGATTCATTTTCGTTTCCCACAATGGTTTGGCCCCGATCTCTGGCAGGTGATGAACAGTCAATATATCGCCGGGTATCTTTCGATCACCTTGCCGATGGGGATTTTTAACGTGGTTGGTTCCCTGCAGAATATCGAAAGCGCCCGGGCGGCCGGAGACACTTTCCCGACACGGTCGTCGCTGGTGGTCAACGGCGCCGGTTCGATGCTGGCGGCCCTTTTGGGGAGTTGTTTCCCGACGACGATCTACATCGGCCATCCCGGATGGAAAAAGATGGGAGCACGATGGGGATACTCTTTGCTCAATGGTTTAGTAATGACGATTCTGTGTCTGAGCGGAGTAATCACGTTGCTGGTGAAGTGGGTCCCCCTAGAGGCGGGGATGGGGATTTTATTGTGGATCGGAATTATCATTACGGCGCAAGCGTTTCAAGAAACCCCTAAAGAACACGCGCCGGCAGTGGCCCTCGGCCTCTTCCCATGTCTGGCGGCGTGGGGACTGTTCCAGTTAGAGACGGGGCTCCGCGCCGGCGGCATGACATTGTTTAATCTAGGAGCTTCGGCCTTTGAGCGAATTCCCGCTCTGAGTGGCATTCTGGCGCTGGAAAAGGGATTCATTTTTACTTCGATGATCCTTGCGGCGATGGCAGTTCATTTGATCGAACGTTCCTTTGGGAAAGCCGCTCTATGGGCAGGGATCGCAGCCGTTCTCTCATTCTTGGGAATTATCCACTCATATGAAATTACTCCCGGAGGCGCCGTCAGCCATCTTGGATTGGGCATGGCGCCTGTTTTTATGTGGAGTTATCTGGCGATGGGAGGGTTATTGGTCTTCCTGCATTCTTGGAGAAAACAGAACTCAAAGAGCCCGCAATAACACTGAATGAGAGGAGGCTTCAGGTTCCACCCCAGTCACCGACCCAGAGGGTCCCTGAATTTTTGGTACTCAACAAAGCCAGGATTTGAGGTAGATAGAGTTGCCGTGCTGGGTTTTGAAAATCAGTGAGATAAAAGGGCGAAGAGGAAGGGTCAGAAAAAATGCGGCCTACCCCTTGACAACGGGAAATCATAGGGTAGACTTGTGATGGCTTGTATGAAGCTGCCAACGGGGTTCACTGAATATTTACTGCCTCTTTACCTTGAAACACAAGCCTATTCCCATGGTAAACTTTCTCTAATTGCCAATACCGACATACCTAAGGAAAGCGTCTTAAAGAAGATTTCTACGGTGATCAAAATGAGAAATCTCATCCAGTGGAATCATTGGTTCAATCAACTCATTACGGGGATGCTTATTGTTTCCTGTTGCGAACAAACAGGTAATCTTTACTTACCTATAGAGCAATTATCCCCACCACAAATGACGAAGAGGGAAGTTTTTCAAAATCAAGATCCAAGGAATTCATTAGAGATAACGACGTTATTAAGCGATCTTGCGCAAAAATTTTCAACATCGTCTTATCCTATCCAAAAATATGAAACATTGATTAAACTATTAGCCAGCCCCAATTCACTTGGAATTGATGTCTTAAAGAATGCATTTGACCGAGACCCCAACGGTTTCATTCACGCTATCCATTATATTCACGGTAATGTCTACTCTTTTAAAACGTTACTCAATACCTTTGGAATTGAAACTGTCAGAGAGGCTTTCAGCAATGATCCAAGTGGATTCGCTAATTCCATAAAAACCCTTTCCAATATGGGTAAGAGCCGATTACAATTCATGAAAGTATTTCACAAATTAGCAAATAGTCTTGTCGGCATCTCATTTTTAAGAAATTCTTTTGCGCAATATCCTTATCCTCTTACACTCGCTCTTGCGTTATTGAGAAGTTCTATAGATTCACTTGTGGAATATATCAATGAAAACGGCACGGATATCAATCCCTTACTCAGTAAGAAAAATATTAAACTAGCGATTAATAATGATGAGGTTTCTTCTCTTAATACAACCATGGGGTTAATCAAGTTACTACATATCAGTGCGCAAAATGTCATTATCGGTTATTCTACAGAGGTAACGCAATCTCTTGCAGAGGAGAGATTTCCCCCTATTCAGTACCAAGTGAAACCTTATTTTCCACTTAAAAATTCTAGCTCACAAGGACATTTGATCTTTGTGGAGTATACAGAACATGTTTTTACAAAACCTCGAACATTGGGTCTTTCACCGGATCCCTTTAAGTATTCTTTACCCTCTTTTGCTTCCGAAGAAAGCCGTTCTTCACTTCGAAATTCGATGGCGATAGAAAATCGAAAAATAATTGTAGTAACAAGTCCTCAACCGAGTGAAGCTCAGATTTTCCAAGAAGCTTATAGAAAAATATTTGGAGATCTACCCACTGCCGAACGCCCCCTTGTGATCCTGGCCCCTCGTTACCCGAACCCTACACTAGTCTCATTACTGGAGTCAAATGGATTTAAGGCGCAAAATCGTGATACAGAAGAAGAACCTCTCTCATTACTTGGAGAGCAGGACTTTGTTGTTTTAAATACATACGGTGAATTACTAAAGTTCTTTACGGTGGCAGACCTTGCTATTGTAGGACATGATCGCAATCTTTTTGAACCCGCCAGCCAAAGAGTACCGATTCTCTATTTCGGCGGTCATTGGTCTAATAACCAAACAGCTAAAAGAGTGCTCGATGAATCTGGTGGAGCGATGGAAATTAACCCTCGGTACCTTGACAAACAGATTTTGACTATTCTGGAAGAACCAGAAGATATTAAAGCAGGTCTTCAATCCGCTGTGAAGCGTTTCGAACAACAAATCTTTCCATCGGCTCAACTATACACTCTATTAATGCTGACATCTGTCATCTTCGAATATACGGAACAATCCTCTGTAGCTAGTCAAGAAAATGCTTCCCTTAGAGCGTTGTGATTTGTCTCCATTTTTTAAACTTGCTCCCTAAACTAAAGTGTCTTAAGATACCCATAGACAATCTGTCCCCGTAGCTAGAGCCCGGACAGAGCACTAGCCTCCGGAGCTAGGTGCCGGGAGTTCAAATCTCCCCGAAAGAAAAGGGACTAAAGTTAAAAGAGATTGTCTCTGTAGCTCAGCCCGGACAGAGCACTAGCCTCCGGAGCTAGGTGTCGGGAGTTCAAATCTCCCCAGAGACGCCATTAATATCATGTCCTACTTAGTCATCGCCCGTAAATACCGCCCGCAGTCGTTTGATCAGATCGTTGGGCAGGAGCATGTCACCCAGACGCTCAAAAGCGCCATCGCGCAGGGGAAAGTGGCCCACGCCTACCTTTTCAGCGGGCCGCGGGGGGTGGGGAAGACTTCAGCCGCGAGAATTCTCGCCAAATCGCTCAACTGCGAAAATGGGATTTCCGCGGACCCCTGCCAGAAATGCGCTAACTGCGTTGAGATTACTCAAGGCTCCTCTTTAGATGTGCTGGAGATTGACGGCGCTTCCAACCGAGGGATTGACGAAGTCCGCGCGCTCAGGGAAAACGTCAAGTTTTCTCCGGTCAGCGGACGGTTCAAGATCTACATTATTGACGAAGTCCACTCCCTCACGCACGACGCTTTCAACGCCCTGTTGAAAACGCTGGAGGAGCCGCCAGCGCATGTGAAATTTATTTTCGCCACCACCGAAGCCCACCGGGTTTTGCCGACGATTCTTTCCCGGTGCCAGCGGTTCGATTTTAAAAGAATCCCCACTTATCTCTTAGTCCAAAAACTATCCGAGATTGCCAAGCAGGAGAAAATCGAAATTGACACCGAGTCCCTGAATGAAATCGCCCTCTCTTCCGGGGGAGGATTGCGGGACGCCCAGACGATTCTGGACCAGCTGAGCGCTTATAGCGGGAAAAAGATCGAGAAAGGAATTGTCCGGGAGATCCTCGGGTTGATCGAGCGGGAAGTGTTGGAACAGTTCATCGCTTTTGTCGCGGAACGGGATACCGTCAAACTGCTCGATCTGGTAAGACAATTAGAGGAGCGCGGCACTGATCTGGGACAACTGGTGAACAACCTGATCCAGCATTGCCGCAACCTGATGATTTGTCAGGTAGGGGTTAAAGATCTGGCCAACGTGCTGGATCTTCCGAAAGAGGTGATTGAAAAAGTACGCCAGCAGGCCGCGAAACTGAACAAAGATGAGACCCTGTTTATTCTGCACACGCTTGTCGGGCTCCAGCTGGAGATGAAACGGGCAACGTTCCCTAAAATCCTGCTGGAGTTGGCTCTAATCCGGATGACAGAAATGCGGCAGTGGATTCAAATCCCTGAGCTGGTGGAGAAATTAAAGGAATTGGAAGCAAAGGTTGGAGACGAACCGGCCGCGGGTTCCCTGAAAAAATCAGAACCGCCCCTGAATTCCGTCCCAAATTCCCCGGTTTCTCTAGAGCAGATCACCCAATCATGGCCATCGCTGGCGCAAAAAATCAGGTCCCAAAAAGTCCCGCTGGGGGCGGCGCTCCAGGTAGGAAAACCGTCCGCGCTGGAGGGGAAACGCCTGACCCTCTCATTCCCGAGCGCCGAAAGTTTCCATAAAGAGATCGCGGAAAGAGGAAATAATAAGAAGCTCATCGAGCAAGAGCTTCAGGTGATTTTTGGCGTTCCGCTGACAGTGGAATTGGTCATTGAGAAAAACAGTCCACCGCCGGCAAGTCAGAACAAAACCGCTTCTTCTCCTAATAATAGCGTGGATGACCCGCTGGTCAAATCGGCCCTGGAAATTTTTAGCGGCCGCGTCATCCGCGTCCATGAGAATGAAACAGCCAATGGTGAAGAGCCGTGAGTAAATACCCTAAAACGATGGACGATTTGATCCGTCTTTTCGCCCGCTTTCCCGGCGTCGGCCCGAGAAGCGCCGAGAGAATGGCTTTCTACCTTCTGCAGTGCGCCAAAGAAGAAACGCAGAGGGTGGCGGAGTTAATCGCGAAACTGCGCGAAACGACCCGCTCCTGCGAGATTTGCTTTAACCTAAGCGACCAGGCCCGGTGCGAGGTCTGCGCCGATCCGATGCGCGATCATAAAGTAGTTTGCGTGGTCGCGTCTCCCAAAGACATTATCGCGATCGAAAGGGGAGGATGTTATCGCGGCGCTTATCATGTCCTGCTCGGCAACATTTCTCCCCTGGAAGGAATCGGGCCGAAAGATTTGAAAATTCCCGAGTTAATCCACCGGATCAAGCAGGGGGAAATCTGCGAAGTCATTTTGGCAACGGGATCGAACGCCGAAGGAGAAACCACCTCTCTTTACCTGGTAAAACTGTTAACGCCTCTGGGTCTGCAAGTAACCCGCATTGCCTACGGCGTCCCGGTAGGATCCAACCTCGAATTTGCCGATCAAGCCTCCCTGAATCGCGCTTTCGAAACCCGCCAGGCGGTTGGGCAAGGGTGATTGTCGTTTTTCTCCGTTGTTTGACAGTATCGCGATTCAGGTGATAAAGTAAACGCGAGTTTACACTCCCCTGTAGCTTCCGCCTCAGCCGTAGGCTGATCAGCCTACGGCTGAAAAG